>CAZUNT010000035.1:0-3041 GCA_964622215.1 uncultured Caldilineaceae bacterium | reverse complement strand
ATTATGGAGGGAGCGGCCTTTGAACTGCGCTGGGCGCTGGAGAAGATTCGCCAGGCCAGGCTGCCGGTTGAGCGCCTCTGGCTGGTAGGCGGGGCTACGCGCAGCCCGCTCTGGCCCTCTATCCTGGCCGACGTGAGCGGTGTGCCGTTCTCAGTCGCCGAGTACACCCACTGGCCGGCCCTGGGCGCAGCGATTCTGGCCGGGGTCGGGGCCGGTGTTTTTGACAATGTCGAGGCCGGTCTAGCTCACTTTCAACAGCCAGCTCGGGAAATAACGCCGAATCCGGCTCACCGCCAGCTTTATAACGAGCGATTTGCAGCCTACCAAAGGGCGGCTGAGTGGATAGCGCAATTAAAATAACAGGGAATATGACTAAAATTAACAATTTACGTTCATTTATACAGGTGTTAGAAGAGACCGGCCAACTGGTCCGCGTTACCAAACCGGTCAGCCTGACCCACGAACTGGCGGACGTGGCGGCAACCCTGGCCCGAACCGGGGGTGGAGCACCCCTCTTTGAAAACGTTACCGGAACCCACTGGCCGGTTTTTGCCAACGCCATAGCCAACCAGAAACGAGCTGCCCTGGCCCTGGCCTGCCAGGAATCCGAAGTGACCGAGGCCATGAGCCGGGTACTGGATCCTGCCAATGGCCTGGCCCCGGTGCGGGTCGAGACGGCCGGTTGGAAGGCTAACGTGCGGACCGGGGCTGAGGCTAACGTAGACGAGCTGCCTATCCCCACCCATTCGCGGGGCGATGGCGGCGCGTTTATTACCGGCGGCGTCATCATCAGTAAGGACCCCATCTCCGGCCGGGGCAACCTGTCTTACAACCGGATGCTGCGCATGGAACCCCACCTCTTTGGTTTCAACGTCAACGAATGGCGTCACGTCCGGGCCTTTATGGAAAGCCGGCCCGATCCGGCGGCGCCTTTCCCGGCCGCCGTAGCCATCGGCCTGGACCCGGCCATTATGATTGCGGCAGGCGTGCGGACCGAGGCCGACGAACTGACCATTGCCGGGGCGATTCGCGGTGAGGGTATTCCGGTGAGTCGCGGCGTAACTGTCGACGTGGATATTCCGGTCGAAACAGAGTTGGTGATCGAGGGACTGATTCACCCGGCCCAGAAAAAAGGCGAAGGCCCCCTGGCCGAATTTCACGGCTATCACGGCGAAGTGTGGCAAAGCCCGACTTTTGAAGTGACCGCCGTCTGCTGGCGCGATAACCCCATCTTCCAGACGATCATTCCCGGCTGGTACGAGCATATCTACATCGGCAATGTCTTGCCGCGCGAGCCGCTGCTGCTCCGGTTTGTGCGCCATATCAACAAAACCGCGGTGGTCCATATCCCGCCCTATGCTAACGGGTTTTCGGCCATTGTTCAGATCAACCGGGAGAATCCGGGCCAGCCCAAAAATATTGCGCTGGCGGCGATGACCGCCCACATCAACATCAAAAAAGTCATCGTGGTCGACCAAGATATCAACATTTATGACCCGGCCGAAATCCTCTGGGCCTTGACCAATCGTGTTGACTGGAGCAAAGATGTATTTACCGTACCCTTCTCCCAGGGCCACGAAATGGACCCGACCGCCGATACGCGGGGAGTTCACACCAAAATCGGCATCGATGCCACTTATAAACGAGAGCGGCGCGAGTACGGCGCGCGGGTCAGCTACCCCTTTGTCGATTTGAGCCAATATGTGGGGTAAGTGAAGTGAATTAAACCTTATGGCAACTATCTTGATTCAGAACGGCTACGTCCTAGCGCTGGATGCCGCCAACACCCACTACCATCCCGGCTGGGTTTGGGTAGAGGACGACCAGGTAGGAGCGGTCGGGGCCGGCCAGCCTCCCCTCGATTTGGTCGCCCGCGCCGGCCGGACAATTGAGGCCCAGCACATGGCCGTTTTGCCCGGCCTGGTTAACGGGCATACTCACTTATCACAAACGTTTATGCGCGGCCTGGGCGACGATAAGCCCTTGCTCGACTGGCTCAAGCAGATCATGTGGCCGATCCAGGCGGCTATGACGCCCGAGGACGTGTACCTGGCCAGCCTGTTGGGCCTGGTCGAGAACCTACGGTGCGGGGTGACCGGCGTGGTGCAACATCACAAAATAACAACCTCGCCGGCCCACGTAGAGGCTGCGGCTGAGGCAGCGCAACAGGTTGGAGTGCGTCTGCGCCTGGCCCGAGGCTGGGTTGATGTGGGCAGTGGGGCCGAATCGCCGGAGGCCATTATCGCCGCTATGGCCCGCTTGCGCGAGCGCTGGCACGGGAGCGCCGGGGGGCGGATCACCGTTGGCTTTGGGCCGATGGCCGCCTGGCGCTGCTCCGACGCCACCATGCGCCGGACCGTGACCCTGGCCCGCGAATGGGGTATGGCCACTCATATCCACGTGGCCGAGGCCCAGGACGAAATCGAGCTGATGCGCCGGCGAAATGGCCTCCGCCACATCGAGTGGCTGCACTCGCTGGATGTGCTCGGCCCGGATATGCAACTGGTTCACTGCGTCAAGGTGGATGAACGGGAACTGGATTTGATCGCTGCCAGCGGCGCGGTGGTCATCCATTGCCCGGTGAGCAATATGTACCTGGCCTCCGGCATTGCCCCGGTTCCTCAGATGCTTGATCGCAGCATCCCCATCGCGCTCGGCACCGATGGCCCTGCTTCCCACAATTCGCAAGATCTATTGGAAACGATGAAGACGGCGGCCCTATTGGCCAAGGTCGGCAGCGGTGATGCGACGGCCCTCTTACCCCTGGACATACTCCGCATGGGGACGGCAGCCGGGGCGCTGCTCCTGGGGCAGAGCGATTTGGGCCAGCTTAGGCCGGGGGCAAAGGCCGATATAACCCTGGTGAATTTAAATACGGTTCGCTCGATGCCGGTTCATCATCCTGAGAGCGCCCTGGTTTACAATGCCAGCGGCCCCGATGTCCATTCGGTCATCGTCGATGGCCGGATTCTGCTGGATGCCGGCCGGGTAACGGTGTTGGATGAAGCAGCCCTGCTGGAAGAATGTCGCCTGGCGGCGAG
>CAZUNT010000034.1:31133-43384 GCA_964622215.1 uncultured Caldilineaceae bacterium | reverse complement strand
ATTTTACTGTAAATCAAGTTCGGAGGGTAGTCGCTCTCTCCGACAAACTGCTAGGCAGGTTACTATTTTAGCCCAATTGTTTAATCCAACCAAGTCATCATTCTGAGTGGATCCTCGGTAAACATCGCACCGTCTCAACGGCTTGCGAGCGATCCTGAATTATCCATCGTTTCGATATGCAGTATCCTGCCAACTTTTGCAACAGGTTGAAGTGTTCAAGGAAACGTATGTTCTGATTGGGAATTAATATTTGCGTGGATGGTCGTCATACAGTAAAGTATGCGAATGAACCTGCCAGGCAACTAGTTTTTGAAATGGATTTGGATGTGGTGGAGATTCTTAAGAGTTGTAGCCAAGGAGAACCAGGATGACAACAGCAACCTTAACCGACCAAGAATTAAGTATCATCATTGAAAGCCTGCTTTTTGTGGCCTCCGAACCCGTAACCGTAGAGCATTTGGCTAACGTGACCGAATGTAGCCCGGAACAAATAGAAACCGCGCTGCAACAGTTACGAGAGAGTACCTCCGGTCGAGGCATCCGGCTGCAGCGCCAGGGCCAAAAAGTACAATTAGTCAGCGTCCCGGAAGCAACGCCTTATATCGAGCGTTTCCTGGGCCTGTCAGCCTCGGCCAAACTATCCACCCCGGCCCTGGAAACCTTGACCATTATTGCCTACCGCCAGCCCATCACCCGGCCTCAAATTGAGGCCATCCGGGGTGTCAGCAGCGACGGCGTTTTGCGCACCCTACTCAGCAAGGGCCTGGTGGAAGAGGTCGGACGGCTAGACACCGTTGGCCATCCTTCCCTGTTCGGCACCACGTTTGAATTTTTACGCTACTTTGGGCTAGAAGATCTGAAAGATTTGCCGTCCCTGGAGCTGCCGGATGTAAATCCACCCGAAAATGCAGCGGGGGTGTTTCAAAGTTGATCTTTTGAAGCTTTATCCGTTCGATCCGCACGATCCCCGTCCTGTTTTTTTAGGCCAACCCATAACGGCGGGCAATATTGGCGGCCTGGGTGCGGTTCTCGGCTTGCAGCTTGCTCAAAATGTTCGAGACGTGGGTCTTAACGGTTCCTTCGGTAATGGTTAATCTCTCGGCAATTTCTCGATTGGAACAACCTTGGGCCAGTAACACCAGCACCTCTCGCTCCCGTTCGGACAGGGGCGTTAAGGGATTGGTTTGGGGCTGGGCCAGCTCCCGCAAGGCGCGCGAGGCAATCTGAGGTTGAATAAAGATTTCTCCGGCATAGACCCGCCGGATGGTTTCTATCAGATTATCGGCCGGTGTATCTTTGAGCAGATAGCCCAACGCCCCGGCCCGAATGCCGTGAAAAACAGAATCCTCCCGGTCAAACGTGGTCAGGATAATAACTTTAGCCTCTGACCAGGCCGCGCAAATGGCCCCTGTGGCTTCGACGCCATTCTGCCCCGGCAACTGCACATCCATCAGGATGATGTCGGGCCGCAACTCCAGGGCCAGACGAACCCCCGTTTCCCCGTCGCCGGCCTCGCCCACCACTTTGAACCCCGGCTCCAGATCAAGGATCGTCTTCAACCCTTGCCGCATTAAGGTTTGATCTTCTACCAGTAATATGCGAGTCGTATTCATCGTTTGGTTAATCCTCTTTGAAGTATTTCTGGCTGCCAATCAGCGGCAGGCTGGCTTCAATCACCGTGCCGGCCTGACCCTTACGGCCTACGGTCAGGACACCCCCCAACCCCTCAATCCGCTCCCGCATACCCCGTAAACCATAATGACCGGGCCGGTTGGTCAGGTCAGGAGGTAGCCCAATGCCGTCATCGGCCACCCGCAAAGTTATCGCTGTCGAACTCATGTCCAAATCAATCTGAACATGCTGAGCAGCGGCATGCTTTTCCACATTCATCAGCGCCTCCTGGATGACCCGCCACAGCGCCTCGGCTATGGCCAGACTTAACTGGTCGACTTCCGGCGCTATCCGGCATCCTATTTCCAGAGGCGTACGCTGGGTGATTTCTTGGCTTAGCTCACTCAAGGCCTGGGTGAGGGGGCGTTGGTTCAAGCCGGGAGCGCGCAGGCCGGCGAGGGTGCGCCGTAACGCCTCCATACTGGTCCGGGTCAAAGTTTTCATCTCGTTAATCTGCCTGGAAGCATCTTGAGGGTTGATCGGATAGAGGCGCTGCACAGCTTCCAGTTGGACCGACAACGTTACCAGGGCATGGCCCAAACTATCGTGCATATCGCGGGCCAGGCGCTCTCGTTCCTGCAGGGCGGCTAATTCAAGCTCCTGCTGGTGAGCCAACTCTATTTTTTGTTGGGCCTCTTGCAATTCAGCGATCAACCTGGCCCGTTCCTGATTGGCTCTGGTCAACGACGCCACAAATGCGAAAGCCATACTGAATATTACCCAGGGGATAAGACGCTCAATAATCTCACTGAGGGGTGAGTTTAATAATTGTCGCAAATTATTATCAAAATGAACCACCACAAAAAAAATCAGACCGGCAATGGGGATAGCCACTTTCAACGGCACAGAAATATAGAGCTGGAATATCTGGACCCAAATGATCCACCAAAAGCCGGCGTCGAGTCGCCATTGCACCAGCCACAGCCCTATACTGACCAAAAAATAACCGGCCAGCCGGGGCCAGGTGAGCGGCCAACGAGAATAATGAGCAGAAATGAAGAAGACAATGTAGAGAACCACCTGGAGCAAGACCAGGATAATGAGGGCTGCCTCACGCCGGCCCCACGGCATAGGAGTGTTCCATAACACGGCGCTCAGGGTCAGCATAAGCGCGGCCAGGTAGAACCCCGTCCAGGCGTAAACCAACCAGCGAAGTTGCCGGCCGGAACGAGAGGAATCATTTACAAATATTAAAGCCGGTGAGGTGCTGCTCATATCTAAATTATACGCGCCACGATGGTAATGCCAAAGACTATTGGCTACCCCATCCCATGCACACGCAGAAACATCTGGTACAAATTTTGCCCGTACACAACGGCCAGGGTGATAAGTACCAGTATGATCACCACAAAAATTGAGGCAACTGTCTTCCCACTCATTTGATATTGTTCTTTTCGTTTGGATAATTTTTAGTAAGCTAAAACTTCACGTACGCTCAGACGCATAGCCTTCCAGGCCGGCTGCAACGTAGCCAGAACAGCGATGACGGTAACGATGATGAACCACAAGAACACGCTGCCCACTGAAAAAGTGTAAATCAGGGTTGATTCCATAACTCGGCCGATTGCGTCAGTCAGGAGTTTACCGAACAGCAGCGCTGCCAGAACCCCAATAGGCCAACTCAACAAACCAACCAGGAGGCTCTCGATAAGGAAAACTTGGAACACCGCGCCACTGGAGGCTCCAATCGCCCGCATAATCCCAATCTCACGGGTCCGCTCAATCACATTAACGCTCATGGTCCCCATTAAGCCCAAACCTCCCACAACGGCCAGGAGCACAGCCATGACCATCAAGGTCAGGGTCATAACATTAAAATGAAAGGCTTCAGCTTCGTACTGAGCGCGGAGCGTTTTGGTACTCTTGATCTGTAAATCGGCCTGTTCAAGTTGTCGCTCCAGGCCCTTGGTCACTTTAGTCACAAATTCCACCTCATGCTGCGCCGTTGTCACCCAGGCCGTAGTCGCCCGCCCAACCCCACCGGCGGCCCGAGTAAAGGCAGAATTATTGACATATACACTGGCCGGAGCCATCGTCTCCTCAAAAATGCCGACAATCTGCCAGGTTGTCTCTTGTTCTTCGATCTTTTCCACCCCATCACACCGTTCACATTTTTCAAATTTAAGCCTCAGCTCATCACCTAACTGAAGATCCGGTTCATCGCGCAGCAGGGCTGTGTTGACGACCATCGCCTGTCGCTCCTGCGGGTATAACCAGCGCCCTTGAACCAGTGGGGGCCGAAACATTTCAGTTCCGTCGGCCATGGCAAACAAAACCATGTTGTCGCTTTCACTGCCATCGGCGCGGAGACGGTTCACCGGAGCGATGAAATTAAAACTTTCAATCTTGACCAGGCCAGGCGTGGTCAACGCTTCATGCTCGATTTTATCAACCCGGTAGGGGCGGCTGAGGTCAACTTGCAGGTCATACTTGCGGTAGGCAAAAGAGTTATCCAGCGTGTACAACAACGAGGCGCGGGCGTTGGCGACGGTGATAAACAACGCCCCACTTAAACTGAGGGTAATCAAGGTCAGCGCCAGTCGCCCTTTACGCCGGAAAAGGTTACGCCAGGACAGCAGGAAGGGGCGGGGTAAGTTACGGATCCGCTCCAGGAATTGGTCAAACCTACCGGAGCTGATCAACTCCTGGCTCACCCCATAATCGCCGATTGCTTCACGCACGGTAATCGCGGTTCCTAATCGAATAGAATAGAGTGTGGCGGCGAGAGGGACAATCAGGCCAATCGACACCTGGGCGGCCAGCACCTGGTGGGGAATTTGAAAATTGTTCAGGTCAAGGTTGAGCATGGTAGCAAAAAAAGTGGCCAGCACGCGGGCGCCGCCTATGGTTAGCGGCACAGCTATAACCAGGGCCAACAGGCTCAAAATGAAGATAATCGCCAGGTAAAGACTCATCACCTGACCGGTACGAGCGCCAATAGCCTTCATCAGGCCGATCTGCCGAATTTGTTGCACCATCAGCGCCGAAATCATATTGACCACCAGAAACCCACTCCCCAGCAACGATAGGCTGCCCAACGTCCCCAAAATCAACATCATCGCCGAGACGGGTTTTTGCATGGGGTGCTCACCTGGGGGCGGGACATTGATGGCATAAACCGTCAGTCCATTTTTTTCTAATTTATCGGTAATCTGGTCGGCCACCTGCCGAATATAGCTCTCATCCAGTCTGTTTTCTGCGACGACAAAACTTAACTCATTGTAATCGCGGGGCTGGCCCAGGCTCCCCATGGTTTCGAGGGTGATATAACCATAAACCTTATTCGCGCCCAGCACCGGCGTTTGGTTGAAATCAAAAGCAAAGCCGGCCAGGCGCAGCTCATGAAGGTTATCGTCAGGGGTGCGCACCAGGAGCTTATCACCACTAGCTAAACCGGCTAAATCGGCCAATTGTAGGGCCGAGCGTTCCAATAAAACCTGATGTTTGGGCGGCGGCCATGCTCCGTCCTCCGGCCGAACCTTGTTGACTCGCATCTGGTCGTAGTCGTCAATAGCATACAGCTCGAGATCGAGCCACTTGTCCGGCCCCACTTGCAGGCGAACTGTTACCTTACGGCGACCTTCAGCCTCCTGAATTTCCGGCAAACGCCGGACGGCTTTGACCCAATCGTCGTCAAAAGCGTCGGTCACCAGCGTGGCGCTGGCCGGATTCACCGCTGCAAAGCCTGCCGCAAAATTTCTATCCAGGATAGCCTTGGTATTCATAATGACGCCGACGCCAAAGACACCGGCAGCCAACGAGAGGGTCATCAGCACCGTACGGACCTTGTTAGCCCACAGATCGGACCATATTTTTTGCCAGCGAGGACTGAGCATAGATACTCCTGTTGGTGAAAAGTTATCAGTGAACAGTCATCAGTCATCAGTTCAACTGTTCACTGTTCACTTTTTATTATGTTCTCATCATATCTCAGCCGGCCGATCCCGTATAGCCCCCAAAGATAGATCGGGACTACGACTAAAGTAAGATTCCAAGCGATTTGCGATTTTGGATTTACCGGCAATTGCCAGCCATCTGACACGTTGTATAATAGAGATTCAGGTAAGGAAAATGACGAAGCCAGTCAATGAAGAGCGATTGCAAAAAATATTGGCTCACGCCGGTATCGCCTCCCGGCGGGCCAGCGAAGAACTGATCGAGCAGGGCCGGGTTACGGTCAACGGCCAAATTGTGACCGTGCTGGGCTACAAGGTTGATCCCCGGCGTGATGTCATCGCCGTTGACAATCAACCCCTATCCAGGCCGTCGGAAAAGCCGGTTTATCTTATGGTCAACAAGCCGCGCGATGTGCTAAGCGCCGCCAGTGATGAGCGAGGCCGTAAGACGGTGGTGGATTTGGTCGAAGTCCATGAACGAGTCTATCCGGTAGGCCGCCTTGACTTAAAAAGTGAAGGTTTAGTGCTGCTGACCAACGATGGCGAACTGGCCGAGAAATTAACCCATCCCCGTTCTCATGTGGAAAAAGAATATCAGGTTTTGGTCAACGGCCGGCCCTCCAACCAAACTCTGGCCCGCTGGCGGCGTGGGGAAATTGAAGTCGAGGGCAAACCTACGGCTCAAACGGTCGTCGAGCGACTCAATATTGAGGGTAACAATAACACCTGGCTCAAAATCATCCTGACCGAAGGCCGCAAACGCCAGATTCGAGAGGTCGCCAAAGCTTTGGGCCATCCGGTAATCAGATTGGAGCGGGTACGGATCGGACCGATCAAGTTAGGCCACCTAAAGCCGGGCAAATGGCGTCATCTCAACCCGGTTGAGGTGGAGCAGTTGAAAAGAAGTGTAAAATAGTATTAGCCTTTACTATGGGAGCAAACAATGCCTAAATATCTAGTTTATATCGAAACCAAAGGCGATTTAATCAATCAAAAAAGACCGGTGGCCCACGTTCCGGCTTTACCCGGCGCTGCGGCGCGGGGCAAAAGCATCGAGGAGGTCAAAGAGAACATCCGCACGGCGGTCGTCGAGTATCTGCAACTGCTGCGTAATGTGGGCGAGCCGGTGCCCCGGGCCAGTGAGGGTCTTCATCTGGAATTTGAAGAGGCCGAAACCACGACCTTTCTCACCGATTATGACGCCCTGCGGCCCAATGAGATGGACACCTTGTTGCGCTGGATGGCCATCTCACGCCAGGAGTTGATGGACCTGGTCAAAAGCCTGCCGGAGGAGGCCCTGGAATGGAAGCCTGAGGGTGAAACCCGTTCGCTGCGAGAAATCTTTAATCACATTGCCGAAGCGGACTTGCGTTACACCGACCGCCTCAAGCAGTGGCCTGAAGCGCCGCTCTACCGGCTGGCCGCTACCCGCGGGGTAGCTTTGGAACGGCTGCGGGCGCTGACCGAAGCGGAACGAGCTACGGTGACGGTTCACGACGGCGAAGAGTGGACCCCGCGCAAAGTGATTCGCCGCATGCTGGAGCACGAGCGCGAGCATATTGCCCTGCTCAAACGCTGGATCGAGAATTATCGCCGCACCTCGCCACAGGGTGAGGTAGTGAAACCGTGATGTATACCATTGAGTTTTAGGCACAAGAAGTACACTTTTTCACTCCGAAGTCAAAAAAAGGGCGGTCGATGGAGATTACCGAGAAAGATTTACTCTATTTACAACTCCTGGCCAAGCAGTATCCCACCATCCAGGCGGCGGCCACGGAAATCATTAACCTCAACGCCATCCTCAATCTGCCCAAAGGCACCGAACATTTTGTCTCGGATATTCATGGCGAATATGAGGCTTTTCTGCACGTGCTGCGCAACGGCTCCGGCTCGATCAAGCGTAAGATTGACGAGATTTTTGCCGATACCCTATCTAACAAATCAAAACGTAGCCTGGCTACCCTGATTTACTATCCGCAGCGAAAACTTTCTCTGATCCTCAAAACCGTCGAGGATGAGACAGAATGGTACCGGTTGACCCTGTTTCGCCTGATTAAGATGTGCCGGGTAGTCTCCTCAAAGTATACTCGTTCCAAGGTGCGCAAGGCCCTGCCCCCGGCTTTTGCCTATATCATCGAGGAACTGCTGCACGAACAAGAACACCTGGATAAACAAGAATATTACCAAAGCATTATCCAGACCATCATTTCGACCGGGCGGGCCAGAGAGTTTGTCATTGCCCTCTGCCAGCTTATTCAGCGGCTTATCATCGACCACCTGCATGTTATTGGCGATGTTTTTGACCGGGGGCCGGGGGCGCACATTATCATGGATGCGCTGCTGGATTATCACTCCGTAGATTTTCAATGGGGCAATCACGATATTGTCTGGATGGGTGCAGCCGCCGGCAGCGAAGCCTGCATAGCCAACGTCATCCGTAATGCCCTACGTTACTCTACGGTGGAAACGCTGGAAAACGGCTACGCCATCAACTTGCTGCCATTGGCCTCGTTTGCCATGGATATGTACGGCGATGACCCCTGCATCCACTTCAAACCCAAACCCTCCCCAACCGAGGAATATACCGAGAACGAACTCAGACTCATGTCGCAGATGCACAAAGCCATCACCATCATTCAACTCAAACTTGAAGCCCAAATTATCAAACGGCGCCCTCATTACTTGATGGAAGACCGCTTGTTGTTAAATAAAATTGATTACGCGAAAGGAACCGTCTGCCTCGACGGCCGGATTTACCCCCTACAGGATGCGCACTTCCCGACCATTGACCCTGACCGGCCCTACGAACTGACCGAACGAGAGCAGAGTGTGGTCGAACGGTTGAAGCTCTCCTTTATCTACAGCGAACGGCTGCAAAAACACGTCCATTTTTTGTATGCCAAGGGAAGTATGTACCTGGTTTATAACGGCAATCTCCTCTACCACGGCTGCATTCCCATGCATGAAGATGGTTCTTTTAAACCCTTCAAAATGGATGAACAGGAGTTCACCGCCAAAGCCTTTATGGATCGGTCCGAACGGTTGGTGCGCCAGGGCTACTTTGCCGACGACCCCGAACAGCGGCAGTATGGGCAAGACTCGATGTGGTATCTCTGGAGCGGCGCTCAATCGCCCCTATTTGGCAAAGCCAAAATGTCGACCTTTGAGCGTTACTTCATCGAGGATATATCCAGCCACGAGGAAAAGATGGACCCCTATTACGCTTACCGGGATCAGGAGGAGACGGCGAGGCGAATTCTGCAAGAGTTTGGGCTGGACCCCAACACCGCCCACATCATTAACGGGCACGTGCCGGTCAAGGTCAAGAAGGGGGAGAAGCCGATTAAAGCCGGGGGGCGGCTCTTTGTGATTGACGGCGGCTTTGCCAAAGCTTACCAGGCCAAAACCGGCATTGCCGGTTATACCCTGATCTACAACTCCTATGGCTTGCTGTTAGCCGCGCATGATCCTTTCAAATCTACCCAGAAAGCCATCGCCGAAGAGATGGATATTCACACCCGAACCGAGATTGTAGAAACCCATCGCACCCGCACCCGGGTCAAAGATACCGACCTGGGCCGAGACATACAACGGCAGATCGACGAGCTGCAGCAGCTTTTGCAGGCTTATCGGGTTGGACTCATTAAAGAGGCATAGCCGGCCAGGATAATGGTGAATTATGAATTGCCCACAGGGGACCTTCGGCTCTGAATTGTGAACGGTTCAAGAGAACGGCGCTTATGTTACCTCGATGGGGGTTGGGTAATATCAAGCGACGGGCCTCATTGAGCATAAATTCGTGGCGTCCTCCCGTATAGGGGCCTTCAAACCCTAATTGTTGTAACCGCTGGATCAACTGGCGGCGAGACACCGGACTGAGACGGGGCATCTAGGCGGCGACTTTCTGGGGAAGATGAATGCTGACATTCCCCAAAGTTGGAATAGCTAACCCTTTGGCAATGCTAAACAATAACCAATCTTCAATCGCTTCAGCCAGATTGTTCCGGCACCTTTCAAGGGTTGGGCCGGTAGCCCAAACGCCTTCCAGCCCTGGCACCTCACCATAATAAGGTTCTTCGTCCTCAATTATCTCATACTGAGAATAAAACTGACCCAGGCAAAAAGAGCCATAATATCTAGAAAGGGTAGCAAGCGGTAAAGACCGTCCCCCACTCCTCTGTAGCCAGTGGCAGTCAAATGTCAAGTTTTTACTTTCTTGGGCAACTGTTTCTCGGCATACTGTTTGCCTTCAGGCGCCACTAAAATGTTACCTTTTTGGTTTATTTTTATCCACCCTCGCTGTTCGGCAGTGACTCGCAGACTATTTTCCAGGTTGAGCGGCGTGCGGATTTTGGCGGCCCGATAACAGGTGTAAATATGATCCAGAGTAATCGGCTTAATCCTGAGGATATGCTGTAAATAATATAAGAAAACCAGGTTGCGTTCCTCGTTGGTAACGGGCAATTTTGCATCCATAAATTTCACCAGCGAAGGATGTCCTTCAGCAGCGTCGAGTTGGAGGTCTTCAATATAGTGATAAACGGGTGTAACCACAGGGGGTACTTTTGGCTCAGGCAGCGGTTCAGGCGGCGAGGGTTGAACGAAAGTTTCAGGGGGCAATTCAACAGGTTCAGGTGAAACGACCGCTTCCTCTACCAGCGGGGCCATTTCGGTTACAGTTTTTTGACCTCTAGATGCTCTGCGTCTGGGTCTTTCTACCAGAATCGTTTCTTCAACCGCGGCGCCATCTCGATCGACAAAATGGACTTTGAAGTCGGCATAAATGGCTTTGACAAAGGTCTCACTCCCCTCCACTTCTAAAACACCCTGGGACAGATCAATTTTTAGTTTCGTCGTCATGCAACGACCCTCCAAGTGGTTCTTACGCTAATTATCATATCAGCCTGACCTGATGATTCGATTATAGCACATTCTGACAAATCGTAAAGCAACCCAGAAGTACAGGGTATACGCTAAATTTATGGATATCTTTCGCTTGCCGGTATGTCGCACCTGGGGTACACTAAGTCGTACTGTTATGACTCGGATTGGTCTCGACTACACAGCCGCTGTTCATCAATCAGCCGGAATTGGACGTTACACCCGCGAGGTTGTTAAGGCGCTGGCGAGGCTCTCGGCAGACACGGGCGAGCCATACTATCGTCTCTTTGTGGCCGACGCCGGTAAAGCGGGCCAACTCACTTTGCCCGGCCCTAATTTTGCTTGGCGCCCCACCCGTTTGACGGAGCGTTGGCTGGCCCGCTTGTGGTACCGGTTACGTCTACCCTTGTGGATTGAAAACTGGACGGGTCCGCTCGACCTGTTCCACGCGCCCGACTTTTTCCTGCCGCCGGTTAGACCCGGCACTCGCACCGTAGTCACTGTTCACGACCTGTCGTTTATGCGAGAACCGGAGGCGGTTATGCCGGGGATGATGGCTCACCTGACCACCTGGGTGCCTCGTTCGGTCCAACGCGCCGATCATGTCATTGCTGTGTCAGAAGCCACGCGGCGAGATTTGATCGAGTTCTATCAAACGCCGCCCGAGAAAATTAGCGTGCTCTATCATGGTGTTACGGCGGATTTTCAACCTGTAACAGACCCCGGCAAACTGGCTGCCGTGCGCCAGAAGTACGGCCTGGGGGAGAAACCTTTTATCTTGAGTGTCGGCACCCTGCAACCACGCAAAAATTACCGCCGCTTGATTCAGGCTTTTGCCCGCCTGGACGACTCCCTGGCCTTGGTTATTGTGGGCGGTCAGGGCTGGAATTACGAGGACATTAGGTCCGAAGTGGCCCGGTTAAAATTGGAGATGCGTGTCCATATTTTGGGTTTTGTCGCCAACACCGACCTGCCGGCCCTTTACAGTGCAGCCAGCTTGTTTGTCTACCCATCTCTATACGAAGGTTTTGGTTTACCGGCCCTGGAAGCAATGGCCTGTGGCACTCCCGTAGTCGTCTCGAATCAGTCGGCTTTGCCGGAAGTGGTGGGCGAGGCCGGCCTGCTGGTTGATCCGCACCAGGTAGAGGACATCGCAGCGGCTATAGCTCGTCTCCTCGACGACGCCAACATGCGCCGGCAATTCGCCCAGGCTGGGCAAGCGCGAGCCGCCAAATTTACCTGGATCGGAATGGCAACAAAACTTTTAGATTTATATCAACAGGTACTTAAGAGATGAGGTGGAGTCCAGAGCTTACTTGGCAAACCAAAATTGGCCCTCCAGTTTTCACTGCCGCCTTGCTACCTACTACCTGCTACCCTGCTACCCTGCTACCTTGCTACCTGCTACCTGCTACCTTGCTACCTGCTACCTTGCCCTATGCACATTTGCCTTGACGTTTCACCCACAGCTCAAAAACATGCCGGTTTGGGGCGCTATGCCGGGGAAATCGCCCGTGCCTTGAGCGAGCACAAGCGCTATCTGGGCCTGTCACTCTTCTACAATGGCGGCGGTGGGGCGGAATTGCCGGATTATCTGCGCCACCTGCCCTATCGCACCGTCAACGTGGGCAACAAACCGTGGCGGATGGGGGTGTTGCTGTCCCAGATGATTCACTGGCCGATGGATAAGGTTTTTGGGGCGGTGGATATTTTTCACGCCACCAACCACCTGTTGGCCCACTTCAGACACGCCCGGACGGTCTACACTCTACACGACTTAATTTTTCTACGCTACCCGGAGTA
>CAZUNT010000034.1:0-31033 GCA_964622215.1 uncultured Caldilineaceae bacterium | reverse complement strand
ACCATTGAACCACGCAAGAACCTCAGCGCCTTATTGGAAGCATTCCAATCCCTGCTGGTTGATTGGCCGGATTTGAAATTGGTATTGGTCGGCAAAAAAGGCTGGTTATATGAATCATTTTTCCAGCGCCTGCAAACATTAGGTCTACAAGACTGTGTTATTTTTCCCGGCTATGTAGACGAAGCTGATCTGCCCGCTTTTTATCAACTGGCCGAAGTTTTTGTGTTTCCATCTCTATACGAGGGTTTTGGCCTCCCGCCTCTTGAAGCGATGGCCGGCGGTGCGCCAGTTGTCAGCAGCAATCGCTCCAGCCTGCCGGAGGTGGTAGGAGAGGCCGGTCTACTGGTTGACCCAACCGACCCGGCTGCTCTGAGTTTGGCTATCCGCCGGGTTCTCAGCGACAGCCAGCTACAGGCCAACCTGCGAGCACGCGGCCTGGCCCAGGCTCGGAAATTCTCATGGCAAAAAGCAGTGGATGAATTGGAGGAAGTATATCAATCTCTCCGAC
The DNA here is from genome assembly GCA_964622215.1 of uncultured Caldilineaceae bacterium. Lineage (GTDB taxonomy): Bacteria > Chloroflexota > Anaerolineae > 4572-78 > J111 > DSQQ01. The sequence goes on along the minus strand of CAZUNT010000034.1, from coordinate 30,525 downwards.
CGCCGCCGGGAGACCGTGGCTAGAGAAAAACAACAAGAACCATAAGGCAAGCAGCGGCCGAATTATGAAAAACGACCTATAGGAAAAGTATATGGTTTCCAAATTATTCAAGCTGATACCGCAGCAAAGTTGGCTGCTCGGTTTAGGGGTAAGTGTCGTATTGCTGGCAGTGGGGTTAGCCAGTTATTGGGTTAGCCGGCAAAGTATCGGCAGTCTCCTGTTGATAACTCTTGGGTTGGGGTGGGGGTTGAGCTGGGGCCTTGATTGGCTGCTGGTACGCCAGAATATCATCCGCCCGCTAAAACGCCTGGTTGCAGCGGTCGAAACGTTGGCGGCCAAAGACAGTATTGCCCTGGCCGGAGCGCTAGATGCCTTGGGGCGCGGAGAACTGACCGTGCAGGTAGCAATCTATGCCCAAACCGTGCCGATACCGGCGTTTCCGCCGTTGAGCCGGCTGACCTACACCCTGAACCAACTTATTACTAACCTGCAGGACTGCGCACGGGAGTTCAACTTGATGACCAGCACGCCCTTCCAGCGGATGTGTTTTGTCGGTCCGGATGATTACCTGATGGGCCGCACCTGTGGTGAAGCCATGGGACAGGCCCTGGGAGGGCAGGGGCAGGTAGTTATTCTGGTTGGTTTTCACATTCCACCGAATATTGGGCGACGCCGGGGATTTGAGAGTGTGTTGCGTGAGAAATATCCAGGAATTGAAGTGGTAGGGGTGGAGGAAACCCAGGTTAATACCAACATTGCCTACACATTGACCCAGGATTTCTTGCAGCGTTATCCCCACCTCGGAGGTATCTACATCACCGAAGGGGCCTCACCCGGTGGGGTAGCCCGGGCGGTGGTGGAGGCGGGCATGGCCGGGCGGGTCAAGATCCTGGCGCACGACCTGGTGGACGAAACCATGGAGTACCTAGCCCAAGGTGTCATTACCGCTACGGTGGGGCAAAGCCCGTATATCCAGGGGCACGACGCGGTCATGCACCTGTTTAATCACCTGGTTACGGCCTGGCGGCCGGACACCCCGCGACTGGTTATCGAACCGGAGGTAGTGACGCCTCAGAATTATCGGGAGTACTGGCAGCCTGGGGGCGAGTTGGTGGTGCCGGAAGAAACAGCGGGACGGCTGGCCAAACCCATGCAGCCCTCGCCCCACCCGCTACGGATTGTGGTGACGGGGTCAGATGATGTTTTCTGGGATGCTATCTGGGCCGGGGTGGAAGCGGCGGCAGAAGAGTTGAGGGCGTACAATACCACAGTGGAGAAAATTATTTATACTCACCCGTTTTCACCGTTGGTAACCAGTGCAGGCCTGGTTGAGAAGGTGATAGCAGGTGAGTATGACGGGGTAGTGACACCCTTAGGCTTACCGGAACTTGACCCTATCCTTAACCGGTTATCGGCAGCCGGGGTCCCGGTGGTCATTGTCAACTCTGAGCAGCCGGCCGGTTTCCGAGGATTGATTTCCATGCTGGGGGAGCAGACCCAACGCCTGGTGGAAGTGAGCCACGAGCTGCGGACCCCCTTGAGTTTGCTGGTGGGACTGAGCGAGATGATCCTGACCACACCCCGGCCAGACACACCCGCTCTGCCGGAAATCTATCACCGTGACCTGGAACGTATTCGAGCCAGCGCCCAGCAGTTAAAGTGGTTGATCGGCGATGTATTGGACCTGGCCACCAGCCAAGCCGGACAATTACGTCTGGCAAAAGCCCGCGTACCGTTGGGAGAGGTGGTCCGGGCGGCGGCAGCCATCGGGGCCGAGATGGCGCGTGACAAAGGTTTATCGTGGCGAGCCGAGATTCCGGATGAATTGCCGGTGGTGTGGGGCGACCGGGCGCGGCTGCAACAAGTAATCTTGAACCTGCTGGCGAACGCTTGTAAGTTCACTCCAGCCGGGCAAGTATGCCTGGCAGTGAAGGTCGTCGGGCCGGAAGTGCATATTGCCGTGAGCGATACGGGCATGGGTATACCGGCCGACGAGCGGGTGGCGATCTTTGATGAGTTCAGGAAGTCGAAGCGAACGGTGGGACGAGGCTATGGGGGGCTGGGGTTGGGGTTAGCCATCACTCGACGGCTGGTGAATATGCACCGGGGGCATATCTGGGTGGAGTCTTCCGGGGAACCGGGGCAGGGTTCGACCTTCACCTTCACTTTACCGGTGTTAGCAGCTTCACCGGAGCCGGCCGAAATCGGCACCAGGGAAGCCACATACCGGCAAACGGTGTTGCTGGTGACCGAACGGGAGGATACAGACGTGGAAGTGTGGCGGTGCCTGAGACAGGCTGGTTGGGAGGTGGAGAACGTGCAGATTCCGGCGACTACCGGGCCGGGCCAGATGGAATCATGGTTGGCGCAATCACTGGCGTCACCACCGGGGGCCGTAGTATTGGGGCTGGCCCCAGACTCGGAGCATGGGTGGGCCTTGATGCAGGCTGTGAAGGCGCATCCGGCAGCGCGAGATGTGCCGGTGGTGTTCTATGCGCATCTGCCTGGCCAGGCAGAGGGTGTGGTGGTGGAACTGGATTACCTGACCAAGCCGGTGGGACGGGAGGTGTTGGGCGAGGCGCTGGCCCGGCACGGCGTGGAAGAGAGCGCCGGCAGCAAGACCATCCTGATTGTGGACGACGAACCGGGGCTGCTAGATTTATACCGGCGTATGGTGAAGCAGCAGGTACCAGGCTGCCGAGTACTTACGGCGAAGAACGGGCAAGAAGCGTTGGTAGTAATGGCACAGGAGCGGCCAGACCTGGTGCTGTTAGACTTGATAATGCCGAAGGTGGACGGGTTTGGCGTGCTGGAAGCGATGCAAGCAAAGGAACGGATGCGGGGAATTCCGGTGATTGTGCTGACGGCGCAGGTGTTGACAGAAGGGGACATGGCCCGGCTGAACCGGGGTGTGACGGCCGTTTTGAGCAAGGGGGTCTTCAGCGCAGCGGAAGTTTCGGCCCAAATTGGGGTGGCGTTGGAGCGGAACAAGCGGCTGGGGGGTGAAACGCAGCGGGTGGTACGCCAAGCCATGGCCTTCATTCACGAACACTATGCCGAGCCGATTTGCCGGGAAGATGTTGCCCGTCATGTGGGCATCCATGAAAATTATCTTTCCCGTTGTTTTCACCAGGAAATGGGGATAACGCCCGTAACTTATCTCAATCGTTACCGGGTCAGGCAAGCGAAGGCGCTGTTGGAAGCCAACCAGAGTGTCACCGACGTGGCCTTGACTGTGGGCTTCTCCAGCAGCGAGTATTTTAGTCGGGTGTTTAGTACAGAGGTCGGTATATCCCCCAGCGCATACCGCCGGGGTAAACGACCACCCAATCCACCGGCTGCGTGAGGTTCCCTTACTCTGAGAGACCCCGCCAGAAAGAGCGGGGTCTCTTGTTTATTAGGGCCACCTGCCCCAAGAGCGCCAACAGGTTACAAAAGTACAGGAATCGGTTAGTTTTGTGTAGGCATTGGGGGGAGAAAGATGGTAAACTGGAGATAGGCTGCGCTCCTAAATCAATTATCTTGCCGTCCGGGAGGCTCAGGCGATGATGACTACTTGCCTACTGGTGGAACAAAACGACAATTTGATCTACCTGGTCCAGCGTTACGGAGAACAGGCGGGGTTGCGCATCATCATCGCCACAGGCCCGGAAGCTGTGGAACGAGCGCGGCAGGAACAGCCCGCGGCGATTCTGTTAGAAGCCGATTTGCCGGAGCGCAGCGGCTGGGAAGTGTTGCACGCCCTCAAGGCCGATCGGCGTACACGCCACCTGCCGGTAGTCATGTACGCCGGGCTGGACCAGCGGGCACAGATATTGGCCGCAGGGGCGAATGGCTGCCTGCAAATGCCGTTCTTATATGAAGAGTTCCTGGCTGCCCTGGAAGCCGTGGGGGTAAGGGGAGAGGCCAGCAACGGGCCAACTGACTTATAATAACAGTTACCAGCGCCCATCCAAAAATCATATATTGCAAAGGAGCAAATCGCAATGAAGCTTGTTACATTCATTCACGATGGCCAGGTTCGTCTGGGAGCAATACGAACGGACCAAGATGGCGAGTGGGTGATTGATCTCAATCGTCTTGACCCTCGCCTGCCGGCCGACATGATCGGCTTTCTTCAAGCCGGGGCAGGGACGCGTATATTGGCCGAAAAAGCGGTGGCTGCTGCTGCGCCTGAGCAGTGGTTGGCTCGCCAGGCTGTTACCCTTAAAGCTCCCCTCTTACACCCCGGAAAAATCATCGGCATCGGCCAGAACTATCTGGAGCATGCCAAGGAAAGCGGTGCAACCGCGCCTCCCTACCCCATTATCTTCGCCAAGTTTGCCAATTCTATCATCGGGCCAGGTGAGCCTATCGTTATTCCGGCGGCGGTTTCCAAACCGGATTTTGAAGCCGAACTCGCCGTCGTGATCGGCCGCCGGGGCCGCAATATCCCCGTCGCGGGAGCGCTGGATTATGTGGCCGGCTACATGCCCTTGAACGATGTCAGCGCCCGCGATTGGCAGAACCGCACCGGGCAATGGGTCATCGGCAAAACATGCGACACCTTCTGCCCGATAGGGCCGGCGCTGGTGACAGCCGATGAAATTCCAGACCCGCAAACGCTGCACATGCGCCTGGTCCTCGGCGGTGAGGTATTGCAAAACGGGTACACCGGCGACATGATTTTTTCGGTGGCCCATTTAATTGCCGATATGTCACAAGTTATGACTTTGGAGCCGGGTGATGTGATCGCAACCGGAACGCCGCCCGGTATCGGGGCGGCGCGTATCCCGCCGCGGTGGCTCCGGCCGGGAGATGTGGTACGGGTAGAAATTGACGGCCTGGGTGTATTGGAAAATCCGGTGGTGGCGGAATCTTGACCGGGCCGGATCCAGGGCTGAATAACAAGGGAGAGGACGCCTGTATTGATCTTTTTACCCCCGTTCAAACATTACGATTGACAAGGAAGATTATATGGAAACAAGTCACGCTGTTACCTCAGCGCCGCCGACGCCAAATCTTATCCGCCGTATCCTGGACATTCCCGAAATAGGGGTGGGCGCGGCCCTGGTGGTATTTATTCTCTTTTTTGCCGCGCTCAACCAAAGCATGCTGAGTCTGAACAACTTTATACTCATCATGAGGCAAATTACTTTCACCGGCTTCATTGCTTATGGGATGATCTATCTGATGCTGGCCGGGGAGATTGATTTGTCAACCGGTGCAACAGGCGGCTTGTGCGCAGCAGTGGCCGGCTATTTGATCGCTACGGATACTACGCCGGAGTGGCTAGGCTTGTTGGCCGCCCTGGGGACGGCAGTCTTTATAGGTTTACTCAATAGTTTTTTCGTCCTGAAGATTGGCATGCCCTCTTTCTTTGCTACCCTGGGCACCAGTTTCATTATCGGCCAGGGTGGCGGCGGCACAGGCGGCGGCGGCTTGGTCAATGTGATCCTCCAGGCCAAGTGGCTTGAGCTATTTGGCAAGATTCCGCTGCTCAATGCAGTCTATGCACCCAGCCCGTTTTGGGATATTCCCTGGGCCAGCGTCATCTTGGTGGCGTTGATGCTCCTGGGAGATTTCGCCATACGCCGCACCAAACTCGGCCCCATCCTATCCGCTACGGGTGGCAACAAACGGGCTGCTCTGTCGGCCGGGATCAACGTCACGCGGGTCAAAATGCTCTGTTTTGTGTTCGTCAGCATTTGTGCTTGTGTCTCAGGTTTACTTGCTTTGAATACCACCAACGCGACCGACCCGGTCATTGGCATGAACTGGGGACTCTGGGTGATTGTCATCGCCATTGTCGGTGGAAGCAGCATGGCCGGCGGAGTTGGGTCTATCCTGGGAGGGCTGTTGGCGGCTATCTTGATCCAGGTCATCCAAATTGGTTTGGGGGCGGCCCAGATCCAGACCAATGCCCAAGGCATCGTGGTGGGTGGCATCCTGATTGTAGCGGCCATTCTCGATGTCGCTCGACGTAAGGCGAAAAAATACTAGGCTGATCTCCGGCGAGCCTGTCGTCGTTTGTCATTCAGTGGGAGAAGGAAAACTTATATGGTACAACCCAATACGATTTCCGGTAAAGACAGCATCCCTTTCTTGCGTCCGGTTCTGGCCGTCTTGCGCCGTCTGTTTGCTGTTCAGGAGATGACGATTCTGGTCACGCTAACGGCGATAACGCTGTTGTTATATATGCTCAATCCGGCCATGCTGGGTGAGATCACCATCTTTTCTATTCTGCGAACCATTGCCTTCCCCGGCCTGATCGGCATGGGTCTGGTGCTGCTCATGATTTGTGGGGAGATAGACCTGTCAACCGGCTCCGTTATGAGCCTGGCTGCGGTCAGCGCGGCCTGGTTGATGAAGGAGTGGGGGATACCGATTTGGACAAGTGTAGCTATTGCGCTCGGCATATCGCTGGCAGTTGGTCTGCTTAACGGTCTGCTGACGGTTAAGGTGGGCGTCAACTCGATCATTGTCACCCTGGGGACCATGTGGGCTGTGCGTGGGTTGAGCTATTGGCTTACCGCCGGAAGGCCGATTTATCCGCTGCCGCCAGAGGTGGGCGTGGTGGGCAACTTGAGACCGCTGAATCTGTCTGTAGCTTTCTGGGGAATGTTTGGGTTGATGGTGTTGGTACAGATCATCTTGAACTGGACCCGCTGGGGGACAATGGTGTATGCCACCGGCGGCAACGCCTCGGCGGCTGAGGTATGTGGGATCAATACCAATCGGGTCAAGCTAATTAGTTTTATGTTTACCAGTTTGCTGGCAGGGTGTGCTGGCTTGTTGACCATGAGCCAGATGCCGCTGCCCTCCGGCGATCCGATCTTTGGTAGAAGTATTGAATTACAAGTCATCGTCGGCGTTGTCCTGGGTGGAGCCGGCCTGTTTGGCGGGCGAGGTTCGGCCATCGGCACCTTTTTAGGCACTCTGCTGGTGCAGGTAGTATCAACCGGGTTGGTCCTCATTCATATCGACCCCTACTGGCAAGTTCCTGTCCAGGGTATGCTCCTGGTGGCTGCGGCTTCAGTAGATGTAATCCGGCATCGCAGCCGGGAATGATGACCCAGAGTAGATCCTTTTTGGCCGTAGCAAAGGCATCCCCATGCCTTTGCGAACGGCATAGGGATGCCGCTCTACGGAAATTTGGATCTACTCGGAACAGAAAGGAGAAATGCCAGAGCCAAAAATTGTGTAACTGATCTCATCCAAAAAATCAAGTTAGTTTTACATCCAAAGGAGGAAAATATAATGTCCAAGAAATCTCTGTTTCAAATCCTGGCTATAGTCGCCCTGATAGCGATTTTGGCGGCCTGTACCGGGACTCCCCCAGCGCCCGCGCCAACTGAGGCTCCTAAAGCCGCCGCAACTGAGGCCCCGGCGGCCGAAGCCCCGGCAACTGAGGCCCCGGCGGCCGAGGCCCCGGCGGCCGCAGAGGCCCCGGCGGCTGAGGGTAAAGTGACCGGCACGTTCTACTGGGTCCAGGAAACCGCCTGGCACCCGGTCCACCAGTTGGTCCAATTGAGCTTTATGGAAGGGTGTAAGGAACAGGGGTTGAAGTGTGAACTGTTTACCACCGACGAGTCCGGGCTTGAACCGGTCCTGATGAAGGCCGACCAGGTCTTTGCCCAACCCGACATCAAGGGCTTTGCCATCTGGACCGGCGGCCATCCCGGCACCAAGCCGGTCATCGAAAAGGCCAAGGAAGCCGGACTGCCGGTCTGTCTGCCCCACGCCAAGGCAGAAGAAGGCCAGTTCCCCGACAATGCCTTCTCCATCGGCGGCGACCCCAGTGTCTTTGCCGACCCGGTCGCCAAAGTTATGTGCGACCAGTTGAAGGGCCAACAAGGCTCGGTGGCCATCACCGAGAACACCTTCAACCCGGTTGAGGATGCGGTCGCCAAGTACTTTGCCGAAGGGATGGCCAAGTATTGCCCCGACATCAAGGTCCTCACCCCCGAAGAGGAAGGCGCGGAACCGACCAAGGCCATTGCCAAAGCCGTTTCGATTATGCAGGCCAACCCTGACCTGATCGGCGCTCTCTCCACCACCGGCGGCGGTCCCACCACCTGGGCCGGCGCTCAGAAGGAAACCGGCAAACAAATCGTCGCCATCGGCATGGACTACACCCGCGTCAACCTCGACCTGGTCAAGTCCGGTCAGGTCTTTGGCACGGTCGCCCAACCCCTCTATGAAGAGGCCAAGGGCTGCGCCGACCTCCTGTTCAAGGCCGCCAACGGCGAGAAGAACCCGGTCTTTACCGTCGCTCCCGCCCCCCTGGTCACCAAGGACAACGTGGATGAATACTACACCCTCCTTGACCGCATGGAAGGCCAGATGCGCCCTACCCCTACCCCCAAGGCTGAGGCGGCCGCAGAAGCTCCGGCTGAGGGTAAAGTGACCGGCACGTTCTACTGGGTCCAGGAAACCGCCTGGCACCCGGTCCACCAGTTGGTCCAATTGAGCTTTATGGAAGGGTGTAAGGAACAGGGGTTGAAGTGTGAACTGTTTACCACCGACGAGTCCGGGCTTGAACCGGTCCTGATGAAGGCCGACCAGGTCTTTGCCCAACCCGACATCAAGGGCTTTGCCATCTGGACCGGCGGCCATCCCGGCACCAAGCCGGTCATCGAAAAGGCCAAGGAAGCCGGACTGCCGGTCTGTCTGCCCCACGCCAAGGCAGAAGAAGGCCAGTTCCCCGACAATGCCTTCTCCATCGGCGGCGACCCCAGTGTCTTTGCCGACCCGGTCGCCAAAGTTATGTGCGACCAGTTGAAGGGCCAACAAGGCTCGGTGGCCATCACCGAGAACACCTTCAACCCGGTTGAGGATGCGGTCGCCAAGTACTTTGCCGAAGGGATGGCCAAGTATTGCCCCGACATCAAGGTCCTCACCCCCGAAGAGGAAGGCGCGGAACCGACCAAGGCCATTGCCAAAGCCGTTTCGATTATGCAGGCCAACCCTGACCTGATCGGCGCTCTCTCCACCACCGGCGGCGGTCCCACCACCTGGGCCGGCGCTCAGAAGGAAACCGGCAAACAAATCGTCGCCATCGGCATGGACTACACCCGCGTCAACCTCGACCTGGTCAAGTCCGGTCAGGTCTTTGGCACGGTCGCCCAACCCCTCTATGAAGAGGCCAAGGGCTGCGCCGACCTCCTGTTCAAGGCCGCCAACGGCGAGAAGAACCCGGTCTTTACCGTCGCTCCCGCCCCCCTGGTCACCAAGGACAACGTGGATGAATACTACACCCTCCTTGACCGCATGGAAGGCCAGATGCGCCCTACCCCTACCCCGAAACCATAAGTTCATTGCCATAGGGCGTGCTGTTGAAAGTTAGTTTATATATCTCCCCCAACTTACAGAGTTGGGGGAGATAACCAGGGGAAGCCATCAGTTTAAAATTACGTTTCAGGAGATATAAGGATTTAATATGGCCAAGATATACTACGAAGATGCTGGCAACCTGAATCTGCTCCAGGACAAAGTGGTCAGTGTGCTGGGCTATGGCAACCAGGGCAGCGCCCAGGCACAAAACATGCGGGACAGCGGGGTCAAAGTGATCGTCGGTAACGTTCGTGATGCTTATTTTGAGAAGGCTGTAGCTGATGGTTTTGAGGTCTACGACATTTCCGAGGCCGTCGAGCGGGCGGTCTATCACTTACTGCTCGTTACCGATGAAAGTATGCCGCAAGTGTTTGATAAAGATGTGCGGCCGTATCTAAAGCCGGGCCAGGCTATTGTGATTTCCAGTGGTTACAACATCACTTACAATTTTCTCAAGTATCCTGCGGATGTGGATGTGCTGATGATCGCTCCCCGTACCATTGGCGCCGCCGTGCGCAAAACCTATCTGAATGGGACGGGCTTCACCAGCCTGGTGGCGGTGCATCACGATGCCAGCGGCCATGCCCACGAGATCATGTTGGCCCTGGCTAAGGCGATCGGGACACTCAAACGTTGCGTTATCGAGTCAAGTTGTGATGAGGAGACCCTGTGCGACCTTTTCAACGAGCACAGTGGAGGCCTGTATGCCATGCGCCGCGCCTATGAATTGCTGGTGGAGGCCGGCGTCAGCCCCGAGGCAGCGATGCTCGAGTTTTGGGCTTCGGGCGAGATGGCGGATGTGACTGACGTTATACTGAAGTACGGCTTGTTTGGGCAGATCAAACATCACAGCCAGACGAGCCAGTACGGGCAACAGGTAACTGGTAGACTTACTATCGAAGAAGAAGAGGCAGAACGTAAGCGTTTGCGCCGGATTATCGCCAACATTAAGGATGGAACCTTTGCCAAAGATTGGACATTGGAACAGCAAGCGGGTTACCCCGTTCTGAACCGCATTTACCAGCAGAATATGTCGCTGCCGATGATAACTCAAGAGAAGCGCCTTTTGCAGGCTATGGGTTTTTGGCAAGGAAATACCGGCGAGTGATCTTCGCAGGGAGCATTTATGCGCAAAGCGATCACATTACGTATGTTTCCTGATCATATGAATACCCTCCGCCGGCTAGAAATTGCGCACGAGGCCGGCTTTGAAGGCGTTGAGATTAACCTGGAGCCATGGCAAGAGTACTCGCTTGATACCAGTGAGGGCAACCTGCTCCAACTGCGGCGGGAGATCGAAACGCGCGGAATGTGCGTCAGCACGGTCTACAACCGGGAGCAGTGGCATTACCCCATGTCCAGCCAGAATCCAGCCACGCGCCAGCGCTGCCAGGCAGTCATCGAAAGTCTGGCCAGGGCGGCGGTCGTTCTTGGTGCGGAGGCAGTGCTCATCATGCCGGGCGCAGTAGACAACAGCATCCTCGCTCCCGAACCGGAAATCGTCCCGTATGCCACGGCTTATCAGAATGCGCAGGCGGTTTTGCGTCACTTGTCGCGCACAGCCGGCGAGCGGTACCAGGTTTACCTGGTTGCCGAAAACTGCCCCAGCAAGTTCCTGATTAGTCCCCTAGAGTTTGCGCGATTTTTGGATGAAATCGACAGCCCCTGGGTAGGAGCTTGCTTCGATACCGGTAACGCGCTGTGGTACGGTTTCCCCGAACACTGGATTCCTATCCTCGGTACCCGCATCAAGCGAGTGCATTTAAAGGATAATCACCTGTCGGGCGATTCTACAGTTGTGGCTGAGCCATTGCTGGCCGGTGATGTCAACTGGCCGGCCGTTCGAGAAGCGATGGAGGCCATAAACTATGATTCGTGGGTAACGGCCGAAATCTTGCCGCCTTATCGTTATCATAGCGAGCGTCTCATCTATGAGACAAGCGCCAGTATAGATGCCATCTTTGGTTTGCCGGCCTAGTGCTCAAAGGACCTTATGGATTCAATCAACACCACCCTCGCTCGCCATAAAGCATTTTGGAGCCGCGCCGAAGTTGACCGGCCACTTTTGCGGGTAAAACCCAACATCCCGTGGCCAACTTTACAAATCCCGGTTCCAGCAGGTCTGGAATTGCCTGAGCGAGGTTATCTTTCGCCAGAGATGCTGAACCCAACTGCCTACTTTGAACAAGTGCTACGTGCCTGGAATGGACTTGGCCCAATTGATGGTGACCTGTTCAGAATCATTACACCCTATTGGCTTGTTCCCTGGCTGGAGGCGATCTGTGATTGCCCGATTTACTATTTTCGTGACAGTGGCACGATGTATGCAAAATTGCCGGAGGGTGGCTGGGACTATGCGCGCGCCTTGCGACTCAAACGAGACAATCCCTGGTTGGCGAAACTCCGCGAGTTCTACATTACTCTGGACCAACTTACGGCAGGGCGATATCCAATGGGTGTGGCTATGCCGATGCGCGGGCCAATTGACCTGCTGGGAGCCATCGTGGGGACATTTGAAATGTGCCTGGCGTTTGCCGAGCGCCCTCAAATGGCTCAGGAGGCGCTGGCCGTGATTACCGATCTGTGGATTGAGGTCGTTACTGAGCAGGTTGCTCTGGTGCCACCCTTTGAGGGTGGTATGGCGTGCTGCGAGCAGTACGGCATGTGGACGCCAGGGACCAACGCCGTGACCCAGTGTGACCTGGCGGTGATGATCTCCTGCGATATGTATAACCAGTTCTTAGCGCCATGCGACGAAAAGATTTGCGCCAGCTTGGACTACCCCATCATCCACCTGCATTCTGGCGCCATACACGTACTGGAGGCGGTGTTAGGGGTGACAGGCTTTGCTGCCATTCAGGTTGTTGTTGATCCAGGGCCGGCCAATCCTGCACTGATGGATCTGACATCTTCGTTTCAGCAAATACAACGGGTAGGAAAGCCGCTGTTAATTCATTGTGGTGTACTCAAACAGGCACAGTTGGACTCGTTACTTGCGGAGCTTTCGCCCCGCGGCCTTTGCGTTGAGGCATACCTGGCAGATTAGATAGAATGGTGTCAAAGCTTTAAGACACAAATATTCATAAATTTTGACGGATTTATTTTCTTGGGATTTCCATTAAAGGAGTGAGCTATGGCCAATATGATGAGCGCCGAACAGATTAAAACTACTACTCTGAGTGGTCCCCCTATTCTGGAAGCGAAAGGCATTTCAAAGGCGTTCGGCCATGTCCAGGCATTGGACAAGATTGACTTTGAGCTTTACCCCGCGGAAGTAGTGGCCTTGATTGGCGATAACGGCGCTGGAAAATCAACCCTGGTGAAAATTCTGTCGGGGTTGTATCACAAGGATGCGGGTGAAATCTACGTGAACGGTCAACTCGTTGAGATCCACACCCCAACGGATGCGCAACGCCTGGCCGGGATTTCGACGGTATACCAGGACCTAGCTTTAGTTGATGTACGCGATGTGGCCTCCAATATTTATCTGAACATTGAGCCGACCTGGCTAAAGATTTTTATCAATTTCCCCAAGCTATATACCGATGCGCGGGAAATACTCAACACCCTGCGGATTGATTTACCTTCGGTCAAGGTCAACGTGGGAGAATTGTCCGGCGGTCAGCGGCAAGCGGTAGCAATTGGCCGTGCCCTCGCCCGAGGCCAGCGTATCTTTTTATTGGACGAGCCGACGGCAGCGTTGGGGGTAGAGCAACAGGCGAAAGTGACCCAACTGATTTCTGACCTTAAACAACAAGGTAAAACGGTGGTGGTTATCAGCCACAACCTGGAACACGTGTTTATGGTGGCCGACCGGTTGATCGTCTTGCGCCGGGGTCGCCGGGTTGGAACCCGGAATAAAGTGAACACGACTAAAGAAGAAATCGTGGGCCTGATTACGGGCGCTATCCAGGGTGATGTAGTCGATTGACCTGATGCTCGACGGTCCCTAGTGAAGAGAGGGTAAAAATGACACAATCGTTACTGCATGGCGTGGTCGTCCCCGTAATCACGCCTGTTGATGATGATGACCGGATTGATGAACTTGCTTTTAGAAGAATGATACGCCATCTGATCCAGGCCGGAGTTCATGGGCTATTTATTGGCGGGTCAGCCGGTGAAGGTCCGTTATTCGTCATGCGCGAATGGACACGGATGGTGGAAATCGCCTTTGACGAAAATAAAAACGTTTTGCCGCTTTTGGCGGGGGCCATTGATACTTCAACCCAGAGAGTCAAGGAAAAGATTAAAATCTTGGCCGCTATCGGCTATCACTATTTTGTCGTCACGCCAACATTTTATATCCCACTCAAAACGGGCGATGAACACCTGCGCTTGTTTGGCGAGTGTGCGGCAACGGCAGATGGCATGGAGATGATTGCATATAACATCCCGGCGAGCACCGGCTCTACCATCCCCATTGAGATAATCTGTGAGATGGCCAAACAAAAGTGGATCAAATACTGCAAAGAAAGTTCTGGAAATCTGACTTACTTCCACCAGCTAGTCTCTGCCAGCGCTGGCCTGGGCTTGAACGTGCTTATGGGCGATGAAAGCAGTATGGCTGAAGGACTATCCTCTGGCGCATGCGGGATTGTTCCTGTTTGCGCCAATTACGAGCCGTCTACCTTTATTCGCGCCTACCAGGCTGCGGTGCGGGGAGACGGGGATGAGTTAGCCAAAGCTCAAGCAAGGATTGTTTATCTGAAGGAAAACTTGGCTCTGGCTGGTTCAAACTGGATCGCGGGTCTCAAGTATGCTATGTCACTCAAGGGGATTGGCTCAGGTAAACCTGTCTCACCACTGCAACCGCTGAGTGATAGCCAAAAGAAGAATGTAGAGAATTTTCACGCCAGTTGCCGCTAGATTTAGCGCGAAACTATATCACCCATATCAACTGGACGTAGATAAGGGGTATCTAATGAAACGTTACATGGTTATCCTGTTATTTCTTTTCCTGGGTGTTACCGCTTGTGCCTCTGTGGAACCGTCACCCAAACAGGCCATTATTGGTAAATGGGTCAATTCAGGAGGGGGTGAAATCAATTTTAACGCGGATGGCACGGGTTTTGTGCCGGGTGTGGAAGGCCAAGTTCCACCCTATCAGTTTACATACGGTTTCAAAGATGAGACGCACCTGGCCATCAATATAGCTAATCTTCCCACAGTCGAGACGGCAAGTCTGCCAATAGTAGGCCAGGGAGAAATAGTCGTAGAGATAAAAATCGAAAATGATAAAATGACCTGGCACGATGGTACCGGGAAAGTCGAATTTGTATATCTGAGGGCTAAGTAATTGCAGGTCCTCCGGCCTTAACAGCAGCTATCATCCTAAAGGACCCACGGAGTTTTTATGAAAAATGTATACAGCTTAGAGGAGAAACTGGTCTTGGTCACAGGTGCAGGCACCGGCATTGGGCAAGGTGTGGCGCTCGAAGCAGGTCGCCAGGGCGCCGATGTAGTTTTGCATTATGCCAGCAGCGCCGCAGGGGCGCTGGAAGCGGTCGAGGAAATCAAGGCAATGGGGCGGCGAGCAATGGCTGTGTCCGGGGATTTGAGTCAAGTGAGCGAATGTTACCGGGTGGTGGACGAGGCAGCGGCGTTCCTGGGCGGCCTGGATGGCGTGGTGAATAATGCCGGCGTCACCCAGGTGACCAATTTTCTGGATGTGACCGAAGAGCATTTTGATTTCATTTACCATCTCAATATCCGTGGCGAATTCTTTGTGGCCCAACAGGCGGTGCGGTATATGCTTGAGCGGGGCCGCGAATTATGCCGCCGTTTCCCCGACAAACCCTGGACCGGCGGAAGCATCATCAATATGTCGTCGGTGCATGGCTTCGTCGGGCATCCGGGGCACGCCGTCTATGCGGGGACCAAAGGCGCTATCAATGCCTTCAGTCGCGAGCTGGCCGTCGAACTTTGCCCGCTACATATTCGGGTCAATGTCATTGCACCCGGCACGATTGAGGTGCCGAATTACTTTAAACTATATCCCGGCTATAACCGCGATGTGGGGAATAAAGGAGTACCGTGGGGCCGGGTAGGGCTGCCCGAGGATGTTGGCTACCTGGCGGCGTATTTGCTTTCAGATGCCGCTGAGTTTATGACTGGGCAAGTGGTTTACTTTGACGGTGGGTTGACGGCTAAGATGGCTATGCCCAAGCCGTTGGACAGTGAAAAAGATTTTGTGGCTGGATGAAAAAAATCGAGCCAGGTTGAATCAATCAGGAGATATTTAATGGTAGAGATAATAACAACCGATAACCGCGTCTTCGCCGCCGATCTGGAGGCATTTTGTATAGAAGCTATGCGCCGGTCGGGCTTGAGTGAAGAAGACGCCCGGCTGACAGCCGAGGTACTGGTTACCACCGACACATGGGGGACTTTCACCCACGGTACCCGGCAATTACGGGGCCTGCTCAAAAACCTGCGCGCCGGGCGGTTGGACGCCGGGGCCAGGATTGAGATGGTGGCTGAAGGGCCGGCCTGGGTCATGGTAGATGGGCACTATGCTATGCCGCCCGCCACCTCGTGCCGGGCCATGGAACTGGCCATCCAAAAAGCCCGAGCTGGTGGTATTGGCTATGTAGGCGTCAAACATAGCAGTCATTTTGGGGCTGCCGGCTATTATGCCGTGATGGCGGCGCAGCAGGGTCTGATCGGTCTTTCTATGTGTAACGTAGATCCGGTCATGAGTGTACCTGGCGCGCGGGGACGGGTGATTGGGAATAATCCAATTGCTTTTGCCGTGCCGGCCGGTCAGGAAAAACCGGTTTTTCTTGATATTGCGCTCAGCACTGTGGCGGGGACCAAGATCTATGCCGCCCAGGTTGAAGGGAAGCCGATTCCTGAAGGCTGGATGGTGGATGACAATGGGCTACCCACCACCGACCCTACCGGTTTCCCCACGCGAGGAGCGCAGATGCCCATGGCGGCCCACAAGGGTTACGGGTTAGCGGTCTTGGTCGAAATACTGACCGCAGTGCTGACAGGGGCAGCCATCACCAAGCAGATTAAGAGTTGGGTGCTGGATATTCCGGAACCCACCAATGAAGGTCATGCTTTTATTGCTATCGATATAGCTGCGATGATGCCTCTCCCAATATTCCAGGAGCGTATGGATGGCCTGGTCCGCGAGATCAGAGAATCGCCCCTGGCCGATGGGGCTAATCACATCTATCTCCCCGGAGAGATGGAGTGGGAACGGCGCGAGGCAGCTTTGGCCCAAGGTATGGTCATGCCGCCGTATGTTTTGGAAAGTTTGCGGGGATTGGCAACGGATGTAGGATTGGAGCCGGCCCGCTTTAACCTGGTATTCTAAGAAACCATTTCAGCCAAAAAGGAATAATTATGACTCGTACAGTTTTGGATTTATTTGATCTAAGTGGCCGCGTGGCGCTTGTTTCAGGTAGCTCCCAGGGATTGGGGCGGGCCATGGCCCTGGCTTTTGCCGAGGCCGGGGCAGATTTGCTGCTGCCAAGCCACACCAATGTTACCGGGGTTCAAGACACGGCCGAACAGGCCAAAAAGCTGGGGCGGCGTGCGGTGGTGACGACTGGCGATATGACAAACGTGGATCAGATTCGGGCCGTGTTTCAGACGTTGGATAAGGAGTTTGGCCGGATTGATATTCTGGCCGCCGTGGCCGGTCCTGGTTTTCGCTGCACTGCCGAAGAAATTGAGCTGGAACAATTCGAGCGGGTAGTGTACGGCTTAACCATAGCCCGCTTCTGCTGCTGCCAAGAGGCGGGCCGCCGGATGCTGGCGGTCGGCAAAGGCAGCATCATCAATATGTGTTCCATCGGGGGAGTTACGGCGCTGGGGCGTGGCAACTTTGCCTACAGTGTGGGCATGGGCGCGGTGGCCCAGATGACCCGTGAATTGAGCACCGAGTGGAGCGGGCGCGGTGTGCGGGTCAACGCCCTGTTGACGGCGCAGGTCACCAACCCCGGCCTGGAGTCACTGTGGGCGGCAGACCCCGCCGTGCAAGAAACGATGTTACGCGGCCTGCCCATTGGACGTTTTGGTGTTCCCGATGACATCAAGGGCCTGGCCCTCTGGCTGGCGTCGGATGCTTCGGCCTGGATTACCGGGGCACTGATTCCATTCGACGGTGGAAACCTGGCCATGAACGCCGGCGGCACCGCTGGGTCGTTCCGGGCGGCGATGTAACCAGAGGAGAGATTTAATGACAAAACAAACAAAGATGGAATTAAGCCGGGACCAACAACTGGCTTTATATCGCCAAATGCTGGTGATCCGGCGCTGTGAAGAACAATTGGTCAAACTATACGCGGCCGGCAAAATCTACGGCGGCGTTCACACCTATATTGGCGAAGAGGCAGTGGCCACCGGGGTCTGCGCTCACCTGCGCCAGGATGATCAGGTCTTTAGCACCCACCGGGGCCACGGTCACGCCCTGGCCAAAGGGATGGCCCCCCGTGAGTTAATCGCCGAGCTGTTGGGCCGAGCCACCGGCTGTTCGGGCGGGCGCGGGGGCAGTATGCACCTGTTCAAGCCCGAGATTGGCTTTATGGGTTCCAGCGGCATCGTGGGACCGTGCATCTCATTGGCCGCCGGCGGCGGCTACACGGCCAAATTGCTCAAGTTGGATCGGGTCAGCGTGGCCTTTTTTGGCGACGGAGCCTCAAACAACGGCGTCTTTCATGAAGGGATCAATATGGCCACGGCCTGGGACTTACCGGTGCTTTTTGTCTGCGAGAACAACTTGTACGCTACTGAGATACCCTTGGCCAAGGTGAGCCGAAATCCCAACATAGCCTCCCGCGCCCAAGCCTATGGCCTGCCGGGGATCGAGGTGAACGGCAATGATGTCGAGGCGGTTTACCGGGCGGCAGGGGAAGCGGTACGTCGGGCGCGATCGGGTGAGGGACCCACCTTGATCGAATGCAAGACCTATCGCGTCCGTGCTCACTCCGAAGGGATGCGCGACGCCGGCTATCGGAGCCAGGAAGAGATAGCCGCGTGGAAAGCTCGCTGTCCGATCAAACAATTTGAAACCCGACTGCTTGACAATGGGGTGGCGACTCCAACCGAATTGGAACAGATCGACGCCGAGGTGAGGGCTACGGCTGAAGAAGCGGCGACTTTCGCCCTGGCCAGCTCCATGCCCGACCCGGCCACCGTGACCGACTATGTTTACAGCACACAGGTAGGTTAAGTATGAGAGAGATGACTTTTGTGGACGCGGCCCGCGAAGGCCTGACCGAGGAAATGGCTCGCGACGCGACGATATTTGTGGTAGGCGAAGGTATCGGCGCCCGGGGCGGCAACTTTAACACCACCCTGGGCCTATATGACTTGTATGGCGAAGAGCGCCTGCGTGATACGCCCATCAGCGAACGGGGGTTCACTTCCCTTTGCACCGGGGCAGCCGCCACCGGGGCGCGCCCGGTGGTGGATTTTATGTTCATTGATTTCCTCACCGACGCTTTTGGCGATATGTTCAACCAGATGTGTAAGCTGCAATGGATGAGCAATGGCCGTTTGAAAATGCCTATTGTCGTACGCGGCTGTGTGGGGGTGGGGCTGGCTAACGCGGCCCATCACTCCGGCAACTATTACTCCTTCTTTATGCACATTCCCGGCTTTCGGGTGGTTATGCCGGCCACGCCGGCCGATGCCAAGGGCCTGCTTAAGACCTCCCTTCGCTCCGACGATCCGGTGCTGTTTTTGGAGCACAAAAACTTGCTGACCCTCAAAGGGCCTGTCCCGGACGGCGAACACCTGGTTCCCTTTGGCCAAGCGGCCATTCCCCGCGCAGGTAAAGACATCACTATCGTCGGGATTGCCTTTATGGTGAAAAAAGCACTGGAAGCGGCCGAGCAACTGGCCGGGGAGGGCATTTCCGTGGAGGTGATTGATCCCCGCACATTGATGCCATTGGATATAAACACGATTTTGGCGTCGGTTCATAAAACCGGACGGCTACTGATCGTGGATGAGGACTTTGCACCGTGCGGTGTGGCCTCCGAAATTGCCATGCAGATCATGGAGCAGGCGTTTGACGACCTGGACGCGCCGGTAAAACGGCTCACCGGCCTGTTTTGCCCGGCCCCTTACAGTCCGGCCCTAGCGGAAAATATCGTCCCCACCACGCCGGCCATTATCCAGGCCGTGCGTGATTTGCTGGCCGAGTGAGTGGGAGGACCCTATGCCTTTTGAAGTAGTTATGCCTCGACTGGGCTGGAATATGGAAACAGGCGCGCTGGCCGGCTGGCGCAAGCAAGATGGCGACTCGGTCGAAGAAGGCGAAATAATCTTTGAGGTCGAGAGCGACAAAGCCGTTCAGGAAGTGGAGGCCCTGGCCAGTGGTATCCTGCGTATCCCGCCCGACTCACCTCCACCGGGCCGGCAGGTGCCGGTGGGCACACTGTTGGCCTACCTGCTCAAACCCGGCGAGTCTCTACCTGCAACCCAAGCGGCAGCCGCAGAACCAATACCGCCTGTATCTGCGCCGGCCCCTGCCGGCCAGATGGCCGTGCCCCGGCGCTCGGCCCAGAACCAACCCACCATCAGCCCCCGGGCGGCACGGGTAGCAGCCGAACTGGCCGTGGATTGGACCGTCCTCAAAGGTAGCGGCCGCACCGGCCGGATTGTCGAACGTGATATCCGGCAAGCTGCCCTGGCTCAGGCTGCTATTTCGCCCGGCGCAGGGGAGGTGCGGGTCAGCCCGCTGGCCCGCCGCATGGCCGAAGAGATGGGGGTGGACCTGGGGCAGTTGGCGGCTCGTATGCCGGGTAAACGTATCGAACGGGCCGACGTAGAGACGGCGGCTCAGGCAATTGGCGCGGCTCCGGCCACGACCACCGGGCCTGGCGATACGATCCTGCCCATTAGCCAGGTGCGCCAGGTAACGGCGGAGCGAATGGCCGCCAGCGCCCGCACGACTGCGCCGGTCACGCTGACCACCGAAGTTGACGCGACCGAACTGGTGCGGCTGCGCCGGCAGGTCAAGGACAGCGGCATGGGAACGGTTCCAACTTACAATGATTTGCTGGCTAAAATTGTGGCCCAGGCTTTGCTGGAACATCCCCAGCTTAATGCCCGCTTTGAAGGTGAAGTCATCGTCCAACCGGCGGCGGTGAATATAGGTATCGCCGTAGATACCGAGCGGGGGCTGCTGGTCCCGGTGGTGCGTGACGTGCAGGCCAAATCACTGCGCCAGATCGCCAGAGAGTCGATGGCGCTCATCGAGCAAGCCAGGGCAGGCCGGATTAGCCCGGATGAATTGCGGGGCAGCACCTTCACGATTACCAACCTGGGTATGTTCGAGATTGACACTTTTACGCCCATCATTAACCTGCCCGAGTGCGCCATCTTGGGGGTAGGGCAGATCGTACCCAAGCAAATTGTTGTGGATGTGGAGCTGGAGCGGGTCGCCATCCGGCACATGCTGGTGCTCAGTCTCACCTTCGACCATCGCCTGGTTGATGGAGCGCCGGCAGCGCGGTTTTTACAGCGAGTCAAGCAGTACATCGAAAAACCCTATCTCTGGCTGGTGAGTTAAGGAGTAAGTCCTATGTTGACCTCGCGAGAGCGGGTATTAACCGCCCTTAATCATGAAGAGCCAGACCGGGTGCCCATTTTTTTTGGCACATCCGGCGTGACGACGATGCTGGCGGCAGCTTATGATCGCCTCAAAACTTATCTTGGTGTTCATAGCGACACAAAAGTATTTTGGCGGGCGTTACAGTACACTTTATTGGACGAAGAGGTGATGGTCCGCTTTGGCTCCGACGGCCGACCGCTTATCCCCGGCCCGGCGCCCTCGACTCTGGGCCACGAGGTGGCAGAAGATACGTTTGTGGACAACTGGGGCATCACCTGGCGGCGACCACCGGGCAACGCTTACTACAGTATTGTTAAGCCGCCGCTTCAAACTGCGACCGCAGACGACATCAAGAACTACCCGTGGCCGGATCTGACCCATCCCGATCGCTTTGCCGGTCTAAAAGCCAGGGCGCAGGCCATCCGCGAGGCCGGTTATGCCGTAGTCGCCCTATCCGGCGTGAGTCCCTTTGAGTACTGCTATATGCTGCGCGGGGTAGAGACCTTTCTGCTGGACCTGGCCGCAGACCCCGACCTGGCGTTAGTTTTGTTGCGCCAGGTCACGAACTTGCAGAAAGAGGCGGCGATCAAGTTATTGGAGGAAGCCGGGGAATATATTGATGTGCTCGTCACCGGCGATGATCTGGGCAGCCAGAACGCTCCGTTGATCTCACCTCAGATGTACCGCGAGTTGATCAAGCCCTATCACGCCGAAATTATGGCCGCCATCAAAAGCAGAACAAAGGCGAAAATCTTTTACCATTCTGACGGAAATATCTATCCGCTGCTCGGCGACTTAATCGAGATTGGGGTGGACCTGCTCAACCCGGTACAGGTTTCGGCCAAAAATATGGGCGATACAGCCCGCCTGAAACGAGAATTTGGAGACAAACTCTCGTTTTGTGGTGCGATTGATACCCAGTGGGTGTTACCGCACGGCGCTCCGGCTGATGTCCGGCAAGAGGTGCGCCGCCGCATCAAAGACTTGGCCCCCAGAGGTGGTTACATCCTGGCGTCGGTCCACTGCATCCAGCCGGATGTGCCCCCGGAAAATGTCTGCGCGATGTTTGAAGAAACCCTGGTAAGCGGCCGGTATCCATTGAAGCTGTGATGATATAGTAATCTGGCAAATTTTTTGCCGGGATTAGGGGATTTGGGGATAAAAAATAATGTGTTCCTTTTTAGTTCCGGTTCGTCCGGATTAGGGGAGGTTTTCCTACCGATGTATTACCAATATCTCTTTGACCCGGCCAAAAACCCGGCCATTCTGAACACGGCCACCTGGGACAGACAGGGCGCGTTAGGGCAGGTTGAGCAGATTGGCGGGGGGTGGTTAGCAGTGATGTCGGTAGCGGGGGAGGGGCAACTGCCGCCAAATGTGAGTAATATTACTCTCTACCCCGGGTCATGCCTACGGCGCGAAACGAGCGTATTTTTCCTGGCCGGGCTGGCCGATGGCCAGCAGGTTTTTATCCAAATTGGCCCTACAGACAACCCGGAAGACCTGGGCGAACCGCTCGGCCAGATCAGTTTAAAAAGTGACACCCAACTGGTAGTTTACCCGACCGAAGCTAAAATCATTGACCGTTTCTGCCGGATTTTACAGCCGTCCAACCGGCCCCGGGTGCTGGGCACAACCCCGCGACTAGGGCTTGGGTCGCGCATGACAACCGCGGTGTGGTCGGGGATGTTTCAAGCTATGCAGCAGCGTGGATTCGCAGCCAACCCCATCCAAAATTCGGTGCGTGAACTAAACTCGCTGGAGAATCTGCTGGCGGGCCGGCCGGCGCCTGGCAACTACGCCTGTGGTTTTGGTATGATAGAGACCGGTTACACGGGCAGCACGTATGAAGGTCTGTGGGTTTCAGGGGTGTTGGCCGCCTTACAGTTTGAGGACGAACTTTGCTATGGGGCCGACGCCGATCATTTGCAGGTTAAACGAGGGGTGGATGGCATGAGTCATGCCCGGCAATTGGCCGAGGCGACCCGTTATTATACCTTCTATACCCTCGACATGTCGGATATCCTGAACTACCAGGTGCTGCAAGAAGCTGCTCCCGGAGCGGCGGAGGCGTGCCTGAAAGAGAAGATCCCGAACGAGCGTATCCGCCAAGATTTTCTGGCTTATCACCGTCAGGACTATCGTCTGGGGCAACATATCTTCCGGCTGGACGATACAACTGTGGGCTGGTTTGTGGGCAAGTACTGGGATGCGCTGGAAGCGTTGGCGGCCCTAAACGATCACATCCATCATCTTAAAGAAGGCGAGCCATTTGACCTGGAGTTTACCATTGATGAACATCCGGCGGAGATTCAGGCTTTTGATTGCCTGAGCACGGCGGAAGAAATGGTCTTTGTGCTGCGGGAGATTCAACGACGCGGCCTGCCTGTTACCCACATCGCCCCGAATTTTGGGGTGGAGAAAGGCTGGGATTATCGAGGCGTCGATGGGTTGGCCGGTTTGGAACAACGAGTGCGCACGATATTTCAAATAGCCGAAGCGTTTGGGGTGATGGTAGATTTTCATTCGGCCGACGACCTCACCACCGCCACGCGCCGAGTGTTTCGGCAGGCCACCGGGGGCAAACTGCACTACAAAATTTCACCCATGCTGCAATTGCTCTTCGCCGAGGTGCTCCAGGTGTATCACCCCGACTTGTTCCGGCGTTGGTGGGACGATGCTATGGCCTACGCCCGGCGTGAGGCAGAAACCGGCTCGATCTTTGCTCGCGAATGTTTGCAAGCTTATGATACCAGTGAAGACCAAAGCCCTCACCGGCGCCATCCTGTATTCCATCATTACAGTTTTGCTTTTGTAGGCCGGCGCGCTGCCAGCGGTCAATTCCTTCAGCGTGAGGAGTTTTATAGCCTCTCGCCGGAGTTCTATCGGGCCTACCGGCAACGCGTGACCGAATATGTCGGCCATCTGGCCGATGAACTATTATAGCTATATGGAAGGAGCCGAATATGCAACTGTTTATTGATAGCTCAAACCCAAAGGAAATCCTGCTAGCCCGTGAATGGGGCATCATTCACGGAGTGACCACAAATCCCACGTTGATAGCCAAAGGTGGATCGGATAGGAACGCCACCCTCCAACAAATCCTGGAGGCTTCTCCGGGGCCGGTTTTTTGCCAGGTGATTGGCTGGCACGATAAACTTCCTCTAATGGAACAAGCCAAGTGGCTGCACAATTTTTCCGACCGTATCATCGTCAAGTTACCCATGAGTATAGCCGGCATACAGGCCTTGCTAGAATTGAAACAGGAGAAACCAACTATTCCCCTGGCCGTAACTACGGTAGCATCGGTAGCCCAGGCCTATTTGTGCGGCCAGGCCGGAGCCGATGTGGTGGCGCTGTTCAACGGGCCGCTGGATCAGGTTTTGGATCAGCCGGTAGACCTGGTGGCGCCGGTGCGCAAGATTTATGACAACTATGGCTTCAAGACCAAGATTCTGTCCTGTGGGCGCTTGCCGCGTGCTTTCGGTGAGTTCGCCGTAGCGGGGACCGATATCTGCACTCTGAAACTTGAGTTTCTGAAACTGCTATACGAACATCCCTTCACCGATAAACGTATGCTCGGCTTTATGGAAGATTGGCAAGCTGTGTTCGGTCAAAAAACATGGGGCCAACCTTAGGAGCAGGACCGGCGTATCCAGGGAGGCAAAAATGAATGTGTTGGAATTGTTTCGCCTGACCGGGCAGGTCGCTGTGGTCACGGGAGGCGCACGTGGGCTGGGGCAACAACATGCCCTGGCCCTGGCGGAAGCGGGCGCCGATATAGCTCTGTGTGACCTGCTGGCGGATGAGGGCGAACAGACCCGGCGGGAAATTGAAGCGCTGGGGCGGCGGGCCTATTTTGCCAGGGTGGACGTAACCGTACCGGCTGAGATTGAGCGTTTTATTGAGGATACGGTGGACGCGTTGGGTAAAATTGACATCCTGGTCAACAACGCGGCCAGACCATCGGAGGGGTGTGCGCTGGAGGAAGTGGACGATCCTCTCTGGCGTACGATCATTGATACCAACCTGTCGAGTATGTTCTATTTCGGCAAACGCGTGGCCCGGCACATGATTGCCCGCGAGGCGGGGGGCAGTATTATCAACATCGGCTCGATCAATTCGTTTGTCATCAGCAACATCTCCCCACGCCACAACGTGACTTACTGCGTGGCCAAGGCCGGAGTAGCACATTTGACTCGTGGCATGGCGGCAGAATGGGCGCAGCACAACATTCGGGTAAACGCCATCGCTCCCGGTTATATCCATACCGAGCAGACGGCTACCAGCGCCAGGGTTCCGGAGATCCTGGCCAGAAATATAAACAACACGCCCATGAAACGTTACGGGCGTTTGGATGAGCTAAAGGGCGCGGTGGTCTTCCTGGCCTCAGCCGCCTCTTCCTTTATGACCGGCAGTGTGGTGGTAGTAGACGGTGGTTATACCGTCTGGTAAATCGCACCGTCATAGATGAATATGAGGAGACAAAGTGAAAGACATGGTTTGGCGGGTCAATGTTTGTGCTCAAACTCTTACCCGCGAGCCAGTTCCCACAACGTGGACACAACTGGGTGGACGCGGATTGGTGGCCCGTATCCTGGTGGACGAGGTTCCCGGTCCATGTGAGGCGTTGGGAGCGCGCAACAAGCTTATCTTCGCCCCCGGTTTACTGGTTGGGCATATGCTCTCATCCTGTGATCGTATCTCGGTGGGTGGTAAAAGCCCGCTGACCGGCGGGATAAAAGAGGCCAACGCCGGCGGTACGACCGGCTTGCAGATGACCTACCTGGGTATTAGAGCTTTGATTATCGAGAACAGACCCTCTGCCCCGGGCTGGTGGGTGCTGTATCTTAGCGCCGGTGGGGCGCGTTTTGATCGGGCGGATGAGCTGGCGGGGCTGGGGGTCTATGCCGCAGCCCAAAAGCTGATCGAACGCTACGGTGATAAAGTCGCCCTGGCTTTGATTGGCCCTGCCGGCGAGCAAAAGCTGTCCGCGGCGGGTATCCAGAATCTCGACAAGGATAAAACGCCTTCGCGCATTGCCGCTCGCGGCGGTCTGGGGGCGGTGATGGGGTCGAAGGGTCTCAAAGCTATCGTGTTCGATGCCAGAGAGGGGCATAAGCCACCATTGGTCGACCCGGCCGCGTTTAAAGCAGCCCAAAAGCAGCTCACCCAGGCGGTTCTCACCCACCCTCAGTCGGCGATTTACCGCGATTACGGCACGGCGGCGATGTCACGCCTGAGCAATAGTCTGGGCGGTTTACCCACCCGCAACTTCTCGGCAGGTACTTTTGAAGGCGTCGAAAAGATCAGTGGTGAGTCTATGCGTCAAACCATCCTGGAGCGTGGGGGTGAGGGTGAGACGGTTCACGCCTGTATGCCCGGCTGCACCATTCGCTGTTCTAACACCTTTGCCGATACGCAGGGTCGGAAAATTGTCTCCCCTCTTGAGTACGAGACGATTGGTCTTTTGGGTTCCAACCTGGGCATAAACAGCCTCGATACCATCGCTCGTCTAAACTGGGAGGTTAACGATCAGGGTCTGGACTCTATCGAGATCGGCGCGGCTCTGGGCGTAGCAGCAGAGGCAAACCTTATGCAATGGGGCGATGGCGAACGGGCTATGGAGTTGCTCCAGGCCATCCGGGCTAACACACCCCTGGGCCGTATCCTCGGACACGGCGCAACCATAACCGGCAAGATTTTTGGCATACAACGCGTCCCGGCGGTCAAGGGTCAGGCTATGTCGGCCTATGAGCCGCGCGCCATCAAGGGCACCGGCGTCACCTTCGCCACTTCGCCCCAGGGCGCCGACCACACCTGTGGGCTGACCATCCGCGACAAAGTGGATCATCTCGATCCCAAAGGGCAGGTGGAGCTCTCGCGAACGAAACAGATTGCCATGGCCGGCTACGATACCCTCGGGGCTTGCACTTTCGCCGGTTTTGGCTTTTCGCTGGTTCCTAACGTGATTGCTGACCTGCTCAATGCCCGCTATGGTTGGGCAGTGGGCCAAGATATCCTGCAAAGACTGGGTAAAGAGGCCCTCACCCTCGAGCGGGAATTCAACCGCAGGGCGGGTTTCACTGCCGCCGACGATCGCCTGCCGGAGTACATGACCCAAGAGCCTGTGCCGCCGCTCAACCCGATCTTCGACGTGCCGGAAGAAGAGTTGGATACCCTCTTCAATTATTGATTCCAGTGAATCAGAGGGTTAGATTGTAACTTTTCCCTTATGAATGTTACGGTTCACCTCCACACCATACTTCAGCGCCAAACGCCCCAGGGATTGGTTAATCGGCTGGAGGTGGCGTTACCGCCAGGCTGCACTTTGGCCGATTTGCTGGCAAGCCTGGCGCTTGAACTAGACCTGGAGAACACGCTGCTGGTAATTAATGGCCGTCTGGTGGGGCTGGCCCAACCGTTGGCCGATGGCGACCAGGTACATCTGGTCCCGGCTATTTCAGGAGGTTAAATACAGAATTGTATAGTTCGTGGCAGTTTCGGAGTGCAGACTTTAGTCTGCCTTAGCCAAAAGAGCAGACTGAAGTCTGCACTCCATTTGGTTCCGGTTCATCCGGGTTAGGATTATCTAATGCTAAAAAAGGAGTATTTTTATGTCGCAGTTCAAAGTTGTTATCACAGATTTTGGCGATCCCGATTATTCACTGGAAGCCGAGGAGATCAAGGCCTCCGGTTTGGATATTGAGTTGGTTCGTCTCCAGGCCCGCACACTGGAGGAGCTTTTTCCGACCGTGGCCGATGCGGACGGCTTGATTGTGCAATGGGTCAAGATTACGCCTCAAGTCATGCGGGCGCTGACCCGATGTAAGGTTATCTCACGTTACGGTATTGGCGTGGACATGGTAGACTTGACGGCGGCAACCGAGCATAACATTATGGTCTGCAATGTGCCTGACTATTGCATCGAGGAAGTCAGCACGCACACCATTACCTTTCTGTTGTCCCTCAACCGCCATCTTTTGTTTCAGCATACCCATGTCAGCTCCGGCAAATGGGGCGGGACGCCGGGCGGCGCGCCTTCTCGCCTGGCGGGACAGGTACTTGGCCTGGTGGGACTGGGCAATATTGGCCGCGAAGTGGCCCGCAAGGCGAGCTGTTTAGGCTTAAAAGTGTTGGGCTATGATCCTTATTTTGCCCCGGAACGGGCCAAGGCGCTCGGCCTGGAGTTGGTGGGGTTAGAGGAATTGTTGCGCCGCTCCGACTATGTATCCTTGCACTGCCCCTTGACCGACGAAACCCATCACCTCATCGGCCAGGCCCAACTGGCCTTGATGAAACCTTCGGCCTACCTGATCAACATGGCCCGCGGCCCGGTGGTAGACCAACCCGCCCTCTATCAAGCCCTGACCACCGGGACGATCAAAGGTGCGGCCCTGGATGTACTTGAACAGGAACCCCCTTCGCCAGACGATCCATTGCTCAAGCTCGATAATGTTATCTTGACCCCGCATACGGCCAGTTGGACGGTCGAGGCGGTAAAACAGTTACGGCGCGAAACGGCGCGTAATGTGGTAACTGTACTGCAAGGCAAGTTACCCCGGTCCATCGTCAATCGCCGGGGGCTGCGCTTGCCGGAGGCCTCATAAAATGCCTGATAAACATATCGTTTTTTGGGGCGAACTGATGATGAGGTTAGCCACGAAACGTTATGAACGGATTGTGCAAGCGCGAGAATTTGAAGTGGATTACACCGGCGCAGAAGCAAACGTAGGCGTTTCGTTGGTTAACTATGGCTTGCACAGTTATATGGTTTCCTGTGTGCCGGATACAACCGTAGGGCAAGCTTGCATAAATTATATGCGGCAATATGGTCTCAACGTCGATTACGTTAAACGAATGGGCTACAGGCTCGGAATTTATTTTGTGGAAACAGGCGCCTCGCAAAGACCCTCAACCTTTTTGTATAACCGGAAGGGGAGCGCGATAACAGAGTTAAAAACAGGTGATATAGATTGGGACAGAATATTTCAGGGCAAAGACTGGTTTCATTTTACCGGCATTACCCCCGCTTTAGCAGACAGCGTGGCTGAGATAACCAAAGAAGCATGTATTGCGGCCAAAAGAAATGGCCTGACCGTAAGCTGCGATTTGAATTTCCGCAAAAAATTGTGGCCTTTGGCCAAAGCGCAAAAAGTTATGACCGATTTGATGGCATGGGTGGATGTTCTTTTCACCAATGAAGAAGAAGCCAGCCTGGTTTTTGGGATTAGCGCTTCAGATACAGATATTTCGACCGGCAAATTAAATGCAGCGGGCTATGATGAGGTAGCCAGAAAACTGCTTGATAAGTTTAATTTACGCTACGCCGTTATCACCTTGAGGGAAAGTATTTCCGCCACCATTAATAACTGGGCCGGGATGTATTATGATGGAAAAGAATTCTATCATAGCAAGAAGTACCACATCGATCATATCGTAGACCGGATTGGCGGCGGCGATGCCTTTTCGGCCGGATTCATCTATGGCCTCCTGACAGGCATGACTCCCCAGGATACGGTAGAGTTTGCGGCGGCAGCTTCGTGCTTGAAGCACACCATCCATCGTGATTTTAACTTGGTTTCGCTGGATGAAGTGATGGCCCTGATGAAAGGCGAAGGGTCAGGCAGAATTCAGCGGTAATCGTCAAAAATTAATAGAGAGAGGTGGGTATCTTGATGGACCAAGTGGAACATGTTTTGCATGTAGAAAACCAATTAGGTGAAGGCCCTATCTGGAGTCAAACCGAACAGGCCTTATATTGGGTTGATATCCTCGAACGTAAGATCCACCGGTTCTACCCGGCCACCGGTAAGAGTGATGTTTTTAGTGTTCCCTTACCGGTCACGCTGTTGGCCTTCCGCGCTGCGGGCGGTTTTGTCATAGCCACCGCCCAGCGTTTGGCTTTCTGGAGTCCCCAAAGTCAAAAATTTGATTTTGTCGTTAACTTCGAGATAGATAAGCCTGGTATTCGCTTTAATGACGGCGCAGTTGATCCACAGGGGCGTCTGTGGGTAGGAACTATGAACGAAAAAGATAACAATGCGCCCGACGGTATTCTCTACCGGCTGGACCCCAACCTGGCGGTGCAGCCGATGGCCACAGGGTTTACGGTATCCAACGGAACCGGCTGGAGCCCCGACCATAAAACGATGTATTTCACCGATACCATGCGCCAGGTGATTCTAGCCTATGATTATGACCCGGCAACCGGAACTATCGAGAATGGCCGCCCTTTTGTTTACATTCCTAAAGCAGAGGGCCTCCCTGATGGTCTGACCGTTGACAGTGAGGGTTTTGTGTGGAGCGCTCACTGGGGGGGCTGGCGAGTCACCCGGTATGACCCTACCGGCCAGGTAGAACGGGTCATCAAGATGCCGGTCCCAAATGCCACCAGTTGCGCTTTTGGGGGAGATAACCTGGATGAACTGTACATTACGACAGCCTGGTCCGGTCTCAGCGAGCAAGAGCGGCAAGATCAACCTTTCGCCGGCGACCTGTTTCGACTAAAAGTGGAAGTTAAAGGGATAGCCGAGTCAGAATTTGCCGGGTGAAGCAAAAGGCCGGTACTGGGGCCGCCCAATGGGATTTTAAGATTTTAACACAGAGAACACAAAGAAGACACAGAGAACTCA
>CAZUNT010000033.1:0-43393 GCA_964622215.1 uncultured Caldilineaceae bacterium | reverse complement strand
GTTAGCGAAAAGCTGATGGCCGATGATCCCGACTTGGTGCAACGGATGGTTCGGGCCACCCTGCGCGGCCTGAAAGATACCATCGACCACCCTGACGAAGCCTTTACCATTGCCCGTCAGGTTATCCCCGAAATCACCGACGAGAAAGCCGCCATCCAGCGTAAGGTATTGGAGGACTCGATCAAACTCTACCAAAGTGACCAACTGGGTGTATCGAGCCAGCAGGCTTGGCAGGACTCAGTTGAGTTTATGAGCAAAGCCGGCCTCATCAAAAAAACACTGGAGCCGAATACGCTTTACACGAATAAGTTTGTAGAAGCTAAATAACCTTGGATCTATCGTGACTTCACCTATTCTGCACGTTGAATCGCTGTCAAAAACATTTGATAGCTCAAATAATGGACCATTATTAGCTGTCGCCAATATCAGCTTTGCCGTTTCGCCCGGTGAATTTTTGTGTATTGTGGGGCCGTCGGGTTGTGGTAAAACGACGCTGCTGCAACTATTAGCCGGCCTTCTGCCCCCCACCAAAGGGTATGTCTGGATAGCCGATAACTTGCTGACCAAACCTCATCCAGAAATCAGCATAGTTTTCCAAAAATCTAATCTTATGCCCTGGCGAACGGTACTGGACAACGTTTTGTTGCCCTTACAGATTGAGGCAGTCTCCGCTGCCGAGGCTCAAAAACGCGCTCACGAGGCGTTGGCCCTGGTTGGATTGACCGAGTTCGCCTCGGCGTATCCCAAGCACCTTTCGGGGGGGATGGAGCAGCGGGTTGCCGTCGCCAGGGCCTTGATTCAGCAGCCCAAAATTCTCCTGTTGGATGAACCTTTTAGCGCCTTGGATGCGCTCACCCGGGAGCGTTTGAATTCGGAACTGCTGCGCCTGTGGCAGAGTCGTAATCTGACTGCCGTGATGGTCACTCATAATATCCGCGAAGCCGTTTTTCTGGCCGGCCGAGTCTTGGTGCTTAGCCCGCGTCCAGCCACTATTTCGGCTGAATTTAGCATTGATTTGCCTTGTCCTCGTCCCAAAGGTATTGAATACACCGAAGAATTTGGCCGCTTGGCCTATGAAATCCGCCAGGCTATTAAAGATTAATCTCTCAAAAAAGTCACCCTAATTTTATGCCCCATAATAGAATTTAAGCTTGCATACCTTGCCGGTCATAGTATATAATTCTTCTTACTTAAAACATTTGGCAGGGCCGCAAGCTTTTAATATTCAAACACAGCCGCTTATCCATCAAACAACTAGAACCCTTAGTGATTGCAAGTAAACGGAGATACCCTGATGACAAGTGAAAAGATAATCATTGTCGATGATGAACCTGATGTCTTGGACCTTTGTAGACGTATCCTGGAAGGTAAAGGATATCAGGTCAAAACGGCTCGTGACGGCAATGAAGTCATTCGATTGGCTCGACAAGAGAACTTTAACTTATTGCTTACAGATATCAGAATGCCCGGCCTGAGTGGATTAGAGGTCGCTCAAGCTGTCAAAAAGTTTTCCCCGGATATTACCTGTGTGACCATGACCGGCTTTAGCACAATGGATATGGCGATTGAGGCTCTGAAGTTAGGTATTGACGAGTTCATCTTAAAGCCTTTTTCACCCGACGACTTAAGTTCAGCCGTAGCTAAGGCGCTGGAGAAAGAGCGTCTCCGCAAAGAAAACTTCCGTCTGCGCTCGTTGATTCCCCTCTTTCAACTCAATCAAACCCTGATGGGTACGGTTGAGGTCGAAAAGGTGCTCGGCCAATTGCTTGATATTTCTAGAGCAGAAACGAACGCGGATTTTGCCGGCTTGTATACTTTTGAACAGGATAAGCTTGTTTCTCATTTTGAGCTTGAGGGTGAGGCTGAAAAAAGACAGAGGCAACAAGAAGCTGGCGAAAAATTAGCCAAAATTACGCTTGAAAATAGTCAACAATTAAGCTTTAATCGGTTAAATGCCGATTCTATCCAACTGGATTTGTTGGAAGCGTTACAGGTTGGATTTATTATTGCTACCCCCCTCAAGTACAAAGAGACGGTTTTGGGCGTGCTGATTTTGGCTCGCACTGCTAATAATTTCGCTCCCAGCGACAACGATTTTCTGTCGGTGCTGGCTAGTCAGGCCAGTATTGCTCTGGAGAACGCTCGCCTTTTCTCGGAAATTCAGGCAGCCTACAAAGAACTTCAGATGCTTGATCATATGAAAAGCGAGTTTATCAACATCGCCGCTCATGAGTTGCGTACCCCTCTGGCTATTTTAATGGGCTATGCCAGTATGCTTGAAGAAGACCTGCAAGGATACCAGCGAGATTATATCAGCACGATTACCCGGAACTCTTTGCGGCTTAGCTCCTTGATTGACGATATGTTGAATTTACAATCTCTGGAAAGCGGCGTCGTCAGCCTGTCTAAGGATGAATTAGATTTGATGGAGGCCATAAAGTCTGCCCTGCAAGATTTAGCCTTGTGGATTGACGAAAAGAAATTAACCGTTCATTTAGATATCCCTGATAATTTCCCGCAAATGGTCGTTGACCGTCAAAAATTCGACTTAATCGTCATCAATTTAGTTAACAATGCCGTCAAATTTACGCCCCCCCAGGGGGAAATCACTTTAAAAGCCAGCACGAATGGGGAAAATGCCACTATATCTATCACCAACACCGGTATCAGCATTCCCAAAGAAAAGCTTAACCGGGTATTTGACCGTTTCTATCAAATCGAAAATTCTTTAACTCGTGAACATGGTGGAATTGGCCTGGGGCTGTCCATTGCCAGGGGGATGGTTGTGGTGTGCGGGGGTGAAATTCACGCCGAAAGTGAGGAGGGGAAAAATACAACCTTTGTCTTTACCCTGCCTCTCGACAACACTAACCTTCAAGAACGTGCCTTAAAAATGTAAGGCCGATAAGAAACCTTTTATCTGTCTGTACCCTTCGGTTATATCTTCGCCCAAATCGAACCAGTTTATCTGGGGATCGTCCAGGCGAAACCAATTGAACTGCTGGCGCACAAACCGACGCGTTTCTTTTTTGATGAGTGATACCGCTTCGGCCAAACCCACTTCACCCCGCAGATACTGCCCCATCTGTTTATAACCTAAGCCTGACATAGCCGGTAAATCCCAGTCATAGCCGGCCGCAGCCAGTTGTTTGACCTCTTCCAAAAGCCCCATTGCCATCATCTCATCAATTCGCCGGTCGACCCGCTCGTAGAGCAGCTCGCGGGGCATAGTCAAACCAATCTGTAGGATTTGATAAGGCGGCGGAGTTTTTCGCTGGTGCTGGCTGATGGGTACACCGGTTTTATGATAAACTTCCAGCGCCCGGATGACCCGGCGCACGTTACGCGGGTCGAGCTTTTGGGCCGCCTCTGGATCGACGGCGGTGAGTTGGGCATGGAAAGCCTCCACGCCGACAGCCTCAGCCTCGGCATAGAGGCTTGCCCGCATGTCCAGGTCAGGCGGCACGCGGGGAATACCCCAACCTTCGATCACCGCATGCACCCACTGCCCCGTGCCGCCTACCAGGATAGGGAGGCGCTGCCGCCGGTGAATCTCCTCGATAGCAGCGTAAGCGCGCTCCTGGAATTCCGCCAGGGTCAGAATTTCATCAGGATTGACCACATCCAGCAGATGGTGAGGCACAGCCGCCCGCTGCTGGGGCGTAGCTTTAGCCGTACCAATGTCCAAGCCGCGATAAATCTGGCGAGAATCGGCGGAGATAATTTCGCCGCCAAAATCCTGGGCAATTTGGATGGAGAGCGCCGTTTTACCAACCGCCGTCGGGCCGACGATGACAAGGAGAGGCGATGGCATTACAATCCGTAAATCTCAGAATATTTCTGTTTAATATAGGTTAGATATGGCCTGGCATCAATCTGGTCGGCGCCGGTAACACGTTTGATCAACTCGTTGGCCGTAAATTTCCGACCATGCCGGTGAATGTTCTCTTTAAACCACTGGAGCAGATTGCCAAACTCACCCCGGCTGAACTGATCCGGCAGGCCGGGCATATCTTTAAGCGTTTGCTGGTAGAATTGGAGCGACAGCACATTGCCCAGGGTAT
Organism: uncultured Caldilineaceae bacterium; assembly: GCA_964622215.1. Taxonomy (GTDB): domain Bacteria; phylum Chloroflexota; class Anaerolineae; order 4572-78; family J111; genus DSQQ01. The sequence goes on along the minus strand of CAZUNT010000033.1, from coordinate 39,329 downwards.
AGGTGGGGAAGTAGCCCATCGACCCGCCCGACCAATGGACATCTTGCAGCACGCCCAGGGCATTGTCAGATGGGAGCAAACCCAGGTAGGCTTGCATTTTGGCGTTCCAGGCGTCGGGTAAATCGGCCACCCGCAGGCGCTGCTCCAGCAATTCTTGTTCTAGTTCAAAGCGTAAGAAGATGTGCAAGTTATACGTCACTTCGTCGGCCTCAACCCGAATAAAGGAGGGTTTGACCCGGTTGATGGCCCGGTAAAAAGTTTCCAGGCTGACCGCTCCTAATTGAGCCGGGAAAAATTCCTGCAAACGTGGGTAATAGAACTGCCAGAACTCGCGGCTGCGCCCCAAAACATTCTCCCACAGGCGGGATTGGGACTCATGCACGCCCAGCGAGGCGCCGCCGGCCAGAGGTGTTCCTTCTAGCGACGCGGCGCTGTTTTGCTCGTACAAGGCGTGCCCTCCCTCGTGCATGGTGCTAAATAGAGACGAGGGGAACTGGTCTTTGAAGATGCGGGTGGTGATCCGCACGTCGTTGATGGAGAAATTGGTCGTAAAGGGATGGGTCGATTTATCCTGGCGGCCGCGTTGAAAATCAAAGCCAATGGCTCGTAAGGGGATCAAGCCAAAATCCCACTGAGCCGTTTCGTCAAATTCCTGTTTCAAGCACGAGTCGTCCACCCGGTCGACTCGTCCGGTAATGGCCTGCACCAGCGGCACCAGGCCAGCTTTAAGCGTGTCGAACACCTGCCGGACTTCGGCGGTTTTCATGCCCGGCTCGAATTGGTCGAGCAAAGCGTCGTACAAACAATCCTCGTAACCGTAAGCCTCGGCTACCTGGATATTTAACCCCACAATCTTGGTCAGAATATCTCGAAATTGGGCGAAATCTTTTTCGGCCCTGGCTTTCATCCAGATTTGATGGCCCAGGGAGAAGGTGCGGCTCATTTCCGCCACCAGTTCGGAGGGTAGTTTGCGGGCCTTATCGTAGTCACGCCGCATGACTCGGACCAGGCTGGCCTCGTCGGAGTCATAGAGAAAACCGGCCTGAGCCAAGTCGTCGAGCAAAACGCCTATCTCATCGGCTGTAAACATTTCGTGGGAAATTCTGCTCAGGGTGGCCAATTGCTCGGCCCGCGCCTCCGCCCCGCCGGGGGGCATAAATACCTGTTGATCCCACCCCAGGACGGCCTCTGCCGCCCGGAGGTTTTGAATGTCTTTGAGTTTGGTTTTTAGAATAACTAATTTTTCGTCCAAAGTTGTGTCTCCTTTGAAAATAACGTTTGAACGTTGAACGTTAAACGATTAATCCTCACCCAGCCGCAGCACCGACATAAACGCCTCTTGCGGAATCTCTACACTGCCGACCATCTTCATCCGCTTTTTACCACGCTTTTGCTTTTCTAACAATTTTCTTTTTCTCGTAATATCGCCCCCATAGCACTTTGCTAAAACGTCTTTTCTTACGGCCTGCACGTTAGCCCGGCTGATGACTTTTTTACCAATGGCGGCCTGGATCGGCACCACAAACTGCTGGCGAGGGATGACCTCTTTCAGCTTGCTGACCAGCTTTTGGCCCCGGTTATAAGCCTGGTCGCGGTGGACAATGATACTCAGGGCATCGACCGGATCGGCGTTGACCAGCACATCCAGCTTGACCAGGTCGCTGGGCCGGTAGCCTTCAAAGCGATAATCCAGCGAAGCATAACCCCGTGTGGCGCTTTTGAGCTGGTCATAATAATCTATGATCATTTCCGACAGGGGCAGATAGTATTCCATCAAGACCCGCGTCTGGTCCAGGTACTCCATTTTGATAAACTCGCCCCGCCGCCGGGTGGTCAGGTCCATAATCGCGCCGATGTAGTCGGCGGGGGTAAAGACGCTGATGTGCATCCAGGGTTCGGAAATCGTGTCAATGAAGGTGGGATCAGGTACTTCGGCCGGGTTGTCAATCACAATCGTCTCGCCGTTGGTTTTGACAATCTCATACTCGACGCTGGGCGAGGTAGCCAGTAAATCCAGGTCGTACTCCCGTTCCAGCCGCTCCTGGATGATTTCCATGTGGAACAACCCCAGAAAGCCTACCCGGAAGCCAAAACCCAGGGCCTGGCTCGACTCCGGCTGGTAAACCAGCGAGGCGTCGTTGAGTTGCAGCTTTTCCAGGGCATCTTTAAGCAGATTGTAATCTTCAGCTTCAGTAGGATAAAAGCCGGCAAAGACCATGGGTTTGATCGGCTTGTAGCCCGCCAGGGGTTTGACTCCCTGGTCCAGCGAGGTTTTTCCATCACCGGCTACCATTCTCATGGCAACGGTATCGCCCACCCGCACATCGCGGATGGTCTTCAAGCCGGTGGCAATGTAGCCTACTTCGCCGGCTGTCAGTTGGTCGGTTGGCTGCATGCCAGGCCGGAAATAGCCAATCTCTAACGGTTCAAGGGGGCGATCCGTGGCCAGCAGATGCAGAAGATCTCCCTTTTTCATCTGTCCATCCACCACCCGCACATAGGCAATGACGCCTTTGTAGGCATCGTAATGGCTGTCAAAAATTAGCGCGCGCAGCGGAGCGTCAGGGTCGCCGGTAGGGGGCGGGATACGCTCGATCAGGCGTTCCAGCAGGGCGTCAACCCCGGCCCCGGTTTTGGCGCTGACGGGTAAAACATCGGCGGCGTCAAGGCCGATCAAATCCTCAATTTCCTGGGCAATCTCTTCGGGCCGGGCCGAGGCCAGGTCAATCTTGTTGACCACCGGCACGATTTCCAGCTTGTAATCCAGGGCCAGGTACAGGTTGGCCAGGGTTTGAGCTTCGATGCCCTGCGTCGCATCCACAACCAGGATAGCTCCCTCGCAAGCGGCCAGGGTGCGGCTGACCTCGTAGGTAAAGTCCACGTGGCCGGGCGTGTCGATTAAATTCAGTTCGTAGGTTTGACCATCGGCGGCGGTGTACGGCAAACGTACGGCAGAAGCTTTGATGGTGACGCCCTTCTCCCGTTCCAATTCCATGCTGTCCAATATCTGTTCCTGCATATCTCGCTCGGCGATAGCGCCGGTGCTTTGCAAGAGGCGGTCGGCCAGGGTGCTTTTACCGTGGTCAATATGAGCGATAATACAAAAGTTTCTAATGTGTGCTTGATCCATAATTTTGAGATAACGCTTTTATCCCGTCGGGGATGAGAGATTTGAGACTAAAGAGGAATTATACAACAGGGTGGAAGGATTTCATAGATAGCCGGGGGTAAAGTGAAGGAAAATCTTAGTTTGATGTTTAGTTGTGTTCCCGGTCTAACCGCTTGGCGATACGGAGAACCAGAAACGTAAGCCAGGGAGAAGGCTGTTTTTTATCGCTAAAGGACCAATCCTGCCAGGCGCGGTACATCGAGCCGGAGGTGTAGCGGCCCGTCTCACCGGCCTGGGCGGTTATGGCGGCAATCATGGCCTGAAAGCGAGGATCGGCGTGGACAAAGGCAAAGCGGCTGAGCACGTCAGTTACGTGCAAAATGTCGTACCAAACAAAGGGGTATTTGAGCTTGCGGAAATCAGCGCCGATGCCAAACAGGAAGAGTTTGCGTTCATGCTGATGCTCCCAGTGCCAGAGCAGCATCTCGGCGCCTCGCCGCATGGTCGGGCTGTTTAGCAACCCCGGCATTTGCGACAAGGCTTTGAGGGCATATACATTGGCGATGGGACACGGATCTTCTTTACGCCCAGGCCCCTTAAACTTGCCCAGTTCTGAGGCCGCAGCGCAGCGCCAGCCGTTCTCCCTGACCAAGTTCATCAGGTGGTCTGCCGCCCGCTGCACCCGCTCATCATGGTCCAGGCCCATTACCAGCAAGGTGTACAGCAAAGTCGGCATATCACACGCCATCCACGCCCACCATTCTCCCTCCAGTCCGCCAAACTGCCGGGATAGGTGGAGGCGGGTAAGGAAGGCTCCTTCCGGGGCTTGATGCGCCAGCACCTTCTCAACTCCCTCCCTCATTCCGGGATCGTTCACTTTTAGGCCAAAATCGGCCAGGGTAGCGAGAGCGTACAGGGGATGTCCGGCGTCGTTGTGCCGCTTGAGGGCATAGCCGGGCCAGGAAGCGGCTGTGGCTATCAACCCTTGTACCTGGGGATGGTCCAGCATCTCGATGCGGGCGGCATGCACCTCGGAATCTTCTTCAGGTCGGTCCAGCAGATCAACCAGAGTCCGGTAGCGGGTCCAGGGCTCGTCTGAGTTCAATAACCACTCGATCAAGCCAGTTTCCATGTAACGACCCATCTTTAGCGGAGAAAACCTGACAGGTTTCCGAAACCTGTCAGGTTTTATTCCCGTTGGCGCTGCTGCAACATTTCGGTAACACGAGCGGCGGCGTCTTCTATCGGCAGCGGCTCACGGGTGATCACCTGCTCGACAATCTCGGCCGGCGTCTCCCAGTACAGCGGTCCCATTTGCAGGCCCAACAGCGCCCGGCGTAGATTGATTACATTTTGATAGAGCGACTCTAATTGATCGGTCTCCAGGTAGGGTTTTAGCTCTTCGCAATGTTTGTCCAGTGCCTGAGTCAGCGTCAACGCCGCCCGATCCAGCTCTTGAATGGCGGTTTCATGCATGGTATTCTCTCCTGTTGCAGATAGCAGGTAGCAGGTAGGAAATCTGCAATTTGCAATCTGCTACCTGTTATTCTGTTATCCAAACTTATAAGCCACACCGTAGCCACCGCGCGGCAGATCCCAGCCAATGTTGCTGAAGGGACAACCCACCCGGCAGCTTCCACACTCGACACAAGCCTGATACCCAACCATTACTTTCTCGTGCCGGTCTAAGCGGTAGACCCCGACGGGGCAAAAGTAAAGGCAGGGTTTGTTCTGGCATTGGGTACAAACCTGATGATCTTTGATGTGGAGATGAGCAAAATCCTCGTCCACGTAATATTTCAGCGCGGCGACCATATCGTCCACGTTGACCTGGGGTAAACTGGCCTCTAACTCAGGGCTTAAGGGGTAATGTTTTCGTTCAGCCATGTTAACCTCTCATTCCTTGCAGCAATTTCAACATATCCCTGGCCACGCCAAAAAAGGAGCGGCGCTCGAAGAGCTTTTTCACAATATCGTTCTCCATATCGCGCTTGGGTATGCCGTGGGCGGTGAAATAGCGCAGCGCTGCTTCGTTCATATAGTTCACGTAAGTGCCCATAAAATAGGGCGTACTGTCGAGGAAATCGGTCATGCGGCGATATTGCTTCAAGTCTTTCAAAACGAAACTTTCTTCCAACTGGCGGCGATACTGTTTCAGAAAGCCGGCGGAGAAATCATTTTGGCGGTGGGCGGCCAGGGCGGTTTGGCCGGCCAGGCGACCGGCGGTCATCGCCAGGTTGGTACCCTCCCGGTGGAGCGCATCCACCATTCCCGCCGCATCACCGGCTACCATAACCCCATCGGCCACTAAAGCCGGCATACGGTTATAGCCCATTTCGGGGATCAGGTGTGCGCCATATTCCAGCGACTCGCCCCCTTCCAGGTAAGGCCGGACGACCGGATGATTTTTGAAACGGGCCAGCACTTCATAGGGCCGCAGCTTATGGTGAACGAATTCCTCCAGCAGCAGGCCCACCCCAATCGAGATGGCGTTCTTATCGGTGTAGATAAAGGCTGTGCCGGGCAAACCAAGCGTGGCATCTCCAAAAATGTCGATGGCCACCCCTTCTTTAGCCCCGGCTAGGCCGAAGCGGGCTTCAATATCCTTAGCCGGCAAACCAATCAACTCTTTGACCGCCAAGGCGACAAAACGTGGGGGAATATCAGCTTTGGCCAGACCCAACTGCTGGGTCAGCAAGTTATTTACCCCTTCGGCCAGGATGACCAGCGGGGCGTAAACGTCGCCGTCGGGCCGGTCGGTCTTCACCCCAATGACGCGCCCCTGGCCATCCCGAATGCACTCGGTCACGGTTGTTTTGGTAATTACCAGGGCGCCTAAGCTGGCGGCCTGCTGGGCAAACCAATTATCAAACTGGGCGCGCAGAGCTGTGTAGGCATCGGCCGGCTCACGCTTGTAATGCTCACTTTTGTGCATAAAGCGGACCACACTATCGGGCGAAAGCAGCCAATAGCCCTGCTCGGTGACCGGTCGTTCAAAGGGAGGACGCCGCTCCCAATAATCGGGCAGGCAATCGGCCAGGGCGTGGGTGTAAAGCACACCGCCGAAGAAATTTTTGGCTCCGGCAAAATGTCCCCGCTCGATGAGAATAACTTTCAAACCCTCTTTGGCCATAGTGATGGCGGCCGCAATTCCGGCCGGGCCACCTCCTACGATAATGGCATCAAAAGTTAGTTTCTCAGGCATGGCTAGCTCCTTCTACAGGCTGTGACTGTCGAACTGTTTTGACCTGGTTGATCAGTTCTGGAATAACTTGGTAGAGGTCGCCGACAATGCCCAGATCGGCCAACTGGAAAATGGAAGCGTTAGGGTCGGTATTGATGGCCAGAATAAAATTCGATCCACTCATACCCACTCGATGCTGGATCGCGCCGGAAATCCCGGCGGCGATGTATAACTTGGGCCGGACGGTCTTGCCGGTCTGACCGACTTGGTGGGCCTGAGAGATCCAACCGGCGTCGACGACCGCTCGCGAAGCGCCGACGACCCCGCCGAGTAGTCCGGCCAGTTCTTCCAGTAACTTAAACCCGGCCGGGTCGCCTACACCCCGTCCACCGGATACAATAACATCCGCATATTCCAGGTTGATCTGGTCTTCGCTGTCGGAGGGAATAAAGCGCACTAACTTGACCGCCACTTCATCTTCGGTCATGCCAAAAGACTCGCGGATAAGTTCGCCGTCGGCCTGGGGGAGCGGCTGCGGCGTCGGCAACACGCGCGGACGAACCGTAGCCATCTGGGGCCGCTGTTTCTGGCACAAAATAGTAGCCATCAAATTGCCGCCAAAGGTGGGGCGGGTTGCCGCCAGGATTTTCTTGTCGGGATCAATCGCCAATTCGGTGCAGTCGGCGGTTAAGCCGGTAGATACCCGCGTGGCGATCACGCTGGCCAGGCCCCGGCCCAGAGTGGTTGCTCCCACTAGAAAGATTTCCGGCTTATACTTTTGCACCACATTGCTGATGCCAAAACCGTAGGGTAAGTTGCGATAAACTTCCAACACCGGGTCGTCAACCAGGTAAACCCGGCTGGCTCCGTAGCGGAAGGCTTCGGCGGCAATGTGTTCCACCTGGTGGCCCAGCAACAGACCTTCGACGACGCTGCCGGGCAGCTCGGCGGCCAGGCGCTGGGCTGCGCCCAACAATTCCCAGGAAACAGGATGGGCTTGACCCTCTTCCTGCTCCAGGTAAACCCAGATCCGTTTGAGGTCTTGATTAAGAGTATTCACTTGTCCCCTCCATCAGAGTGCGCCAGAGGTTTGAGAAAATCAACCACCCCGGCCTGGCCAATCAGATGCAGGGCATGGGCTACCGTCTCGGTCAGACCTTTTTCCGAAACCTGTACCTGCTCACCGGCCTGTTTGGGCGGTGGGGTGAAGGCTTTGCCGACGATAGTCGGCGAGCCTTTAATGCCAATCTTGCCGGGGTCAAAAGCTACCGGCTCGCTGCTGCTCCATATTTCTGGCTGATAGTGGGCTGCTTTGATCACGTTGGGTAAAGGAGCCCGGCCGATTGCGGCAACTTCCTTCTCCACCGTTAGCAGGGCGGGCAGGGCGGTTTGCCAGACTTCGATGCCGCGTTCGGTTTTGCGGTGGACGATGGCCGTGCGAGTTTCCGGGTCGAAGGCCTCGACGGCGACAACATAAGTAATGAGGGATACACCCAATCGCGTGGCTACCCCCGGTCCCACCTGGGCGGTATCACCATCAATGGCCTGCTTGCCAAACAGCAGCAAGTCAACCGGCTCTTCGGCCTGGATGGCCGCAATTGCCTGGGCCAGAACATAAGAGGTCGCCAACGTATCGGCGGCGGCAAACTTGCGATCGGTGATGACAATGCCTCGATCTACCCCTTGCTCAATACACTCGACGATAGCCTCGGCTGCTTTGGGCGGTCCCATTGTCAAAACCGTAACCTTGCCGCCGAATTTCTCCTTCAGACGAACTGCCAGTTCGACAGCGTGAGCGTCATAAGGATTGATAATGGCCGGTACACCCTCGCGGATCAACGTGCCCGTTTCGGGGTTAATCCGCACGTTAGAAGTGTCCGGCACTTGCTTGATAGCCACAATTGCATGCATATTTTTTCCTTTCCACATCGTCGTGAAAAAAAGTACATTTGTTCACGTATATTAGTCCCCCCTATTTTTTCAGGCAAATTCAAATTGTTCGAATTCTGTACGGCTTTTGTATCTGTTACCGGCCGGGGTTATCTGATATGATACGGTTGCATCAGTCGTCAACAGTCGTTACAAATTAGTGAGAATGACTAAAACTTGGCGTCTCAAATATTCATTTTTACTATCGCAACTGTTTAAAAGGGACTATAGACATGGATGATATCTTAACGGTTCAAGAAGTAGCCGATTATCTTAAGGTAAGCCGCAGTACAGTTTGGCGTTGGTGTAACGAGGGCAAAATGTTAGCCTTCAAAGCCGGACATGGATGGCGGGTTCATCGGGTGGAGTTGGAGAAAATCGTGGGCCAAAAACTTGAGGAGACGGATGAAGACGGGATAAAAATGGTAAACATCCTTGAGAGTCTGTAGAACGTTTTACAGTTTTGAACTGTTATTGGGGCGAACAAGCCCGGACTAAATATTATTGCCTCCAGAAGATTCATGCTTTGTTAATGAATGGATTCGCTTACGCACCGGCCATCCGAAACATTCCTGCAACGCGACAACTCTCAGTAGGATAACGGCCTACGGCGGTTTCGTCCGAAAGAACAAAGCCGTGATAACCCTTGAGGAGAGCATCGTGTAGGTAGCATACCTCCGAGCGAGTAGGGGTGGGGTGGTCAGACATATGCTCCAGCACCTGCCCGGCCAGCAGCACCGGCGCCGGTAAAGTCCCCAGCCGCTCCGAAAATTGATAAACCGTTTCGGCCATAGCTTTCACGCCTAATTCCGCGCCCAGGTCTCCCCGGCACAGCCACAACTCATCCGCCGGCCCCGTCATTTGCAGAGCCTGCTCAACCGCCAGCGGCCGCTCTAGCTTGGCAATTAAGTAGGCCGAGCGGCCTAACTGCGCCCGGTATCCGGCCATCTCGACAGCATCTTTGACGTAAGACAGGGCATATCGGATAAAATCCAGGGATCGAGTTTGCTCCAGGATAGCCTGATCCTGGGCAGGCAAAGATTCCTGGCGATACTCCGACGAGGTATAGGTGATGCCCTTGCGAGAAACGATCTCTCCCCCTCGGATAACTCGAGCGGTCATCGAGTCCGCGCCTAATGATTCCATCACCAGAAGAATTTTGGCATCGCTGAGAACGATTTCACCGCTGGAAAGTGAAGCCGCCTGGAAAAAATCAGGATGCGGAACCGGCAAAATGTTGGGCCGATCGGCCGAGGCCGCCCCAATAAGCGCCACAGTTTGTCCCTCGACAAGTTCAAAAGCAGAAAAATGTCCCAAACGCCATTTGCTGCCCTGGAGATCAAGAATCAGGGGTGGTTTTGGATCCATGGTCTCAAGAAAGGCGGTGAGCCGGTCTAACCAGTGGTGAAGTTGGGGTAAGGTCATGTGAGAAGTATTCAAACGAAATGCAGTTGCTCCCGCCGCGAACATGGCCTGCCACAGCGATTCGGCCTCACTGGCGGGTCCTAAGGTTGCTACAATCTGGTATTCCACTTCACTATAGCCATCACTGTTGGGGCTGATACAACCCCGCTGCATTTACCCCCAGCATCCCCGCTTCATACGATAGCTTGTCTACCACCGAAAAATGCGCGGCCATCCCTTCACTCACTAACCTGATCCGTTTCATTTCCCCTAACCGCCGTTCTATGGCATCCGCCCCTTCATCTCGCCACATCCATCCGTATCGGTCAAACCCCTCCAAATTCAAGGGCCGGGTGTAACTGCGTAAGGTCTTCTCTCCCTTAACATTGTAGTAATCTTCAAAATACGATAACACCAACTCGCGTAAGTTCCGGTAAATCGCTTCCCGAAACCGTAAGCCCACAAAGTTCGATTTCGCCACCGCGCCCCAGTACCCCTCCCGTCGATAGATGGCCAGCACATGATCATCATCCTGGCCAGGCTCGGGCAGTAGATCGACAATCAAGGGAGGATATCCAATCCGGTGCAGGGCGGCGGCAGCGAACAGGCCGCCATCCAAACAATGAGCCTGGCGGTCCTGCAAGACCCTCAGCGGGCAACGATTAGTGTTTTCGGCGCTGTAGGGAGTTTGATCCAGAAAGGCCTGGATCTGAACTGGGCTGTTGAGGCTGGCCAATAGGTCTCGTTGGGGTTGATCCAGGTATTCTTCGAGCTTTTTGAGTGACATCAGTTTAACCTCCGCACGGAATGTCCGCTTACATCCCCTAATAGCCCGTCTACGCAGGTGAACGACCGGCTTTAGTCCTATAGGGCAGTTTCAACCGCTTCAGGCTGAGCTAAGTAACCTTGTTATATTCGGAACGAAGACCCTAAAGGCTTTCAAAGCCTTTAGGGTCTGGTCTTACTAAAATTGGTCAAATCTATTTGGCCCCCTAACAGCCCCTGGCCATTTGTCTTTGGGCGTCTAGCACGGCCACTGCCGCTACTGAAACGACCTCCTCCACGTCATCACCGGGTTGGAGTACATGCACCGGCGCGTTTAGCCCTAACAGGATCGGGCCAATGGTCTCTGCCCCACCCAACCGTTTGAGCAGTTTGTAAGCCACATTGGCTGCCTCCAGGTCAGGGAAGATCAGCACGTTAGCTCCCTTCACCCGGCTGAAGGGGAAGCGGGTTTCGATCAATTCGGGTGTTACGGCTACGTCGGCCTGTACTTCCCCATCTATAATCAAGTCAGGCCGGTGAGTGCGCACCAGCTCAACGGCCCGGCGCACCTTCTCGGCCAGTGGATGCTTTACACTGCCAAAATTGGAAAAAGAGAGCATCGCTATCCGTGGGGTCAGATCAAGCTCAATGGCGAAGTCGGCGGCCAGTTGAGCAATCTCGGCCAAGTCTTCGGAGGTCGGCTCAATATTCACCGTGGCATCACTGAAGATGTAGACCTGTCCACCCACGATAACAAGATAAGCGCCGGCAGCTTTGCTCACCCCCGGGCAGGTATGGAAAATTTGCAGGGCCGGGCGAATAACCTCATTATACTCATAGTTCAGGCCCGAAATAAAAGCATCGGCCTCACCTTGCTGTACCATCATCAAGCCAAAGAGATTCGGCTCGTGAATCCGCTCGCAGGCGTGACTTAGAGTTACACCTCTACGCTGGCGCAGTTCATAATAAGCCCGGGCGTACCGTTCCTGCCGGTTGTCGACGTTGGGGTCGATACTCTCCGGGGTGAGGTGCAGACCTAACTCCTGCACCCGCTGCGCAATCACCTGCGGCCGGCCAAGCAGGAGCGGCTGGCCGATGCCCTCGTCGATTATTTGGACGGCGGCGCGGATAATCTTACTTTCTTCACCCTCGGCGAAGACGATACGTTTGGGCGTGGTTCTAGCTTTGTTGATGATGGAACGCCGGATGCGCTGGCCCGGCCCAAACCGTAGGGCCAATTGCTCGCGATATTCGTCCAGATTGAGGTGCTGGCGCGCTACGCCCGTCTGCATAGCGGCTTCGGCGACCGCCGGCGCTTCCCACAGCAGCACCCGCGGATCGAGCGGCTTGGGAATTAGATAATCCAGGCCAAATTTGAGCGAGTCTAAGCTATAGGCATGCAAGACCGAGTCCGGCACGTCCTCATGGGCCAGGGCCGCCAAAGCTTTGGCCGCCGCAATCTTCATCTCGTCGTTGATGGCGCTCGCCCGCACGTCCAACGCACCCCGGAAAATGAAGGGAAAACCGAGGACGTTATTGACCTGGTTGGGATAATCAGAACGGCCGGTGGCGACGATGGCATCAGCTCGGGCCGCTTTGGCCAGTTCGTATTTGATTTCCGGGTCGGGGTTGGCCATGGCGAAGATGAGGGGTTGGTCGGCCATCGTCTTGACCATCTCGGGGGTCAGGATGTCCTTGGTCGACAGGCCGAGGAACATATCGGCCCCACGTACCGCCTCAGCCAGGCTCCGCGCCTCAGTTTCAACGGCAAAGCGCGCTTTGTAGGGGTTCATCCCCTCGGTGCGACCGGCGTATATCACCCCTTTAGTGTCTACCAGGGTAATGTTCTGGCGACGTATCCCCAGTTTGAGATATAAGTCGGCGCAAGCAATAGCGGCTGCACCTGCCCCGGAAATGGTGACTCGCAGGCGGGCGATATCCTTGCCGGTGAGTTCCAGTGCGTTGAGTAGGGCCGCGCTGGAAATGATGGCAGTGCCGTGCTGGTCGTCGTGGAAGACCGGGATATCCAAGGCGGCCTTGAGTGTTTCCTCGATGTAAAAGCACTCAGGCGCTTTGATGTCTTCCAGGTTGATACCGCCGAAGGTCGGCGCGATGGCCTTGACCACGCGAATTATCTCGTCGGGGTCATGGCTGTCTACTTCGATGTCGAATACATCCACATCGGCAAAGCGTTTGAAGAGCACCCCTTTACCTTCCATCACCGGTTTGGATGCCAGTGCGCCCCGGTCGCCGAGGCCAAGGATAGCGGTGCCGTTGCTGATGACGGCTACCAGGTTGGCCTTGGCCGTATATTCATAAGCGGCCCCGGGCCTGCGTTCCACTTCCTCGACAACTTTAGCCACACCGGGGGTATAGGCCAGGGAGAGGTCACGCTGGGTCTGCAGCAGCTTGGTCGGGGTGACCTCGATTTTGCCGGGTCGACCCCGGCGGTGATATTCAAATACTTCTTGGGTAGTGACAGACATAATGATACTCCTCATCATTGAGATAGACGTTATGTAGCCATTTTTAAGGATATGTCAAAGTGTCTTAACCCGATAGTGGCAAATGTCATCTTATTTGATGAAAAGTGTCATTATCTTGTGGTTAAGAATTTTTACTGTAATCGGACGGCCTGTGCTCCGGCTTCGGCCCAAGTTTGGCAAATTTTCTTGTGGACGACGCCGGTCTGAATATAATCCAGCGACTCGGGTAGGTTGCCGTCCCACAGCAGGCACACCTTTTTGGCCTGGGCGACCTGGTAACGGGCCATGAAGTCCTGCATTTCAGGGTTGCCAAATTGGATGGCGGTGACGCCGGGCGTGTCCGTCATATGCTCAAAGAATTGGTTGCCCCGACCGCAAAAGTGGAGCAAAGCACCTGCAGTGGTCTGGCAAGCCCTGGTGTTGTAGGGCTTGACAAATTCCTGGTACATCTGGCCCGACATCATCACCGCCGAGTCATCCGACATGCGGCCACCGCCCCTAATCTTATAGGAAAAGGAGTAACCTACGTCCATCGGTTCATTCATCAGGCGTTTGTGATGGTGAATGACAGCCAGGTACAGGTTGGTGGAGAAGTGCATAAGCCGGTGGACCAGGTCCGGGTCGTCGTTGACCAGATAGTAAACGTTGACCCCGGCAATGTTGACGGCGGTATTGAACGGTCCCTGGGCGTCGGGGCAGCCGATGCGGACGGTTTGGCTGAGCTTGGGGTAAGGCGCCAGCGTCTCCCGGAAGTAGGCTTCAGTTTCCCAGACTTGCCCGGCAATACCGCTGTTCATCTCCGGCAGCCCCCGATCCAGGATAGCTCTGATCTCCTCAACACTCTGCACCGACTCGGCCCAGGGCATGTTGTCTTGATCTTGCCAGTGTGGGCAGCCGACCATGGTAGCCAGCAGCACCAGGCCGTAATTGGCCCGGATGGTGTAAGCCCGGTCATCTTTGAGCAGGGCGCCCTCGTAAGCCCGGGTCAATTCCGAGATAAGCATCTTGGCCGGGTCTCGATAAACCTCGCGGTAGGGAAGACGCAGCCAGCCCGGTGGGAAGTCAGGCTGGTGATGGCCCCAATCGTCGCGCACGGTGACGATGGTCGGCCGCCGGTCAACCGGCTCGAAGCGCCAAGCTGCGGCCTGGCGGGCTTCGGCGGCCTGCACATGTTCGACATCAATCAAGGCTTCCAGCTTTTCTAAATAAGGGGCGGGGTTAAAATCAGCCATAAACTCTTCTCGCTTGCGGGAAGAAAATGCTTCAACTAGCTGGGCTAATCCCTGGCGCGGTCCCAGGTGCGAGCCGCTGCCAGGATGGCATCCAGACTTTCGGCGGGTGTCCCCGGTGAAACTCCCCCGCCGACGGATAGGATCATTCCTCCGCCAGGGGCAGCTTTGTCCAGGCAATCTTTGGCCCAGGCTGCTACTCTGGCGGGTGTTTCTCGCACCGCCACATCTAACGGGGGGACATTGCCCATCAGGGCCACGCGATGGCCCATTTGGGCTTTAACGGCGGCAATATCAGCTTTGTGGGTAAAATTAAAGACATCAAAGTTGGCTTCGGTCAGGGCGGGGTATAGGTGGGCGCAGGGCGTGTCGTTGTGATAAACGCGGATGAGGCCGTCAAATTCGTCAAAAATGCGGCGCAGGTGGGGCGCAACAAAGTCGTTGTAGTGCTTGACGGAAATCATGCCCACGATATCGTCTAACAGCAAAATACCCTCCGGAGCGCGGATTTGCTCTAGTTGGGCGTGCAGCCAGCGAATAATCGAAGTGGTCAGCGTCTCTAAAAACTTATTGATTTCTTTGGGTTGGGTAATCAGCCCCGTCATCAAGTCGGTAATACCCATGATCCAGCCGGCGGTGACCATCGGGCCGCGGGCAGCCACCATATTGATCCCCAACCCTTCTGCTTGCAGCCGTTCTTCGGCGTGTTGGTACAGCCGCAGGGCCAGGGGCATCAATCCATCTTCATAAGGGTTGGCCACGGGTGCTTCGGCCCACAGAGAGATGTCGGTGGACACCGGTTCGATGGACGGCGGTCTATCCTCGTGAAAATGAATCTTCGCTCCAAAGGCCGAGGGTTCAACAGCCATGCCGTACTCAACCCAAAAACCCGGGATCCAAACGGCATCAGGAAAACGGCTGAGTAAACCCTTATGAATTTCCAGCCATTTATCCGGCAACAAGAAGAAATCCAGAGTATGAATACCGGCATAGCCGGGCAGCCAGGGGCTATCAACGATGAAGGCCACCGGAACCTGGTCGGGTTCCTCCAGGTGGGCAGCTTGTTTGAAACGTTGCCAGGATGTGGTCATATCGCTCTATTATCCTCTTTGATTGAGATGAAACGTCACCCGCACAATACCATACATTTAGGAAATGTCAACATTGGTTTGACGGATGGTTTTTGACTACCAATTTCGATGATGAATTAGGCCGTGTTGCTCAAAAAATACAAATGGATTATTTTTATGAGGAAAAAGAGGAACTTACCTCACTCAAGTAGTGGATCATTTTGGTAGAGTCGTCACGAGCTAGCGCACACCACCGGTGATGAAAATGGAGTCCAAAAGCATTGCTTTTGGACTCCGGCAAGTCTATTTTCAGAGAAGTGTTCACGAGCCTATGGCACGCCACCGATGATGAAAATGCCTTACGGCGGTCGGCGGTCAGCCGTCGGCGGTCTATTTTCTTAGGAGGATGAATATGAGTACTTGGAACTATCAAACCCCCACCAACCGGCGCGACCGTGTTTTGAAAGCTGTTCAACACCAGGACACCGACTTTGTCCCCTATAACTTCCATGCCATTCCAATGGTGTATGAAAAGCTGGCCCAATATTATGGCCTCAAAGATAGCCTTGAGGTAGCGGATTTTATTGGTAATCACATTGTCAAAGTTGGCTCAGATTTTAACTACAATCCCTGGGCCAACGAAATTCAAGAGGTACGACTGACGCCCAGTGGCGGTCCGGTGCATACCAACCTCGATGCGCAGGGGGCGCTGCATGCCGATGAATTTGGCTGTGTCTGGGATCGTTCTTCTGGGATGCCCCACTCGGTTGCTTATCCCCTGGAACATGATTATCGCCTGCTGGAACAGTATAAATTCCCCGATCCCTACCGGGCAGGCCGTTTTGACGCTGCCCGCACCCTGGCCGAACGCTGGCGTGACAAAGCCTTTATCTTTGGCAAAATCGGGATGATCTTATTTGAAAGAGCCTGGAGCATCCGAGGGATGGTCAACCTGTTTATGGACATGGCCGACCGGCCGGAATTTGTGGATGAACTGCTGGATCGAATTCTGTATGAATGGAATCTACCCATTATTGACCAGCAAATTGCTCTGGGCATTGATGGTTTCTACTTTGCCGATGATTGGGGCTCCAAAACCGGCTTGATGTTCAGCCCAAAAATGTGGCGGCGTTTTATTAAGCCGCGCCTGGCCAAAATTTACCAACACTGCCACGAGGCCGGGGTCTACGTGGGCCAACATTCCGATGGCAAGATTATCGACATTTTCCCCGATTTAATTGAGATTGGCCTGGACATCTTTAACCCGTTGGAACCGGCGGTGATGGATCCGCTGGAGATGAAACGCCGTTTTGGAGATCGGGTCACCTTTTACGGCGGCGTGGATGTCGAACGGACGATGCCCTTCGGTACCCCTGAGGAGGTGCGGGCCGAAATCCGGGAGCGGGCGGCTACGCTGGGCCGGGGCGGCGGTTATATCTTACAAACGACTCACACCGTTTTATGGGATGTGCCGCTGGAGAATCTGGTCGCCTACATCGAAGAGGTGCGGGCGCTGGCCGGTCTGGATACACCTGGACCCGCGACCCTGGCGGACGGAAAAGAATAATATGTAGTTCGCTCTATCCTACGATTTGACATATTTCCCCCACGATAATAAAATACAATCCACTTGTTGGTACAACCCAACAACCCATCCTATCTTCTCCAGTTGACCAGTAGCTCCCGATAAACTAGAGGCGCTTCATGTCTCCAAGTAACCCACTTGATCATCGGAGTTATGTCCCGCTTTATTATCAGTTGAGGGACAAGCTGCGTATCCTGATTGATGAAAACTTGGCTGCCGGCGATCAGATTCCTTCCGAACACGAACTGGTCGCTCGCTATAATGTCAGCCGTAATACTGTTCGCCTGGCCATTGAGTCGCTCATTAAAGAAGGCGTTGTCTATCGCCTGCAGGGCAAGGGCACGTTTGTCTCCCCTAAACAGATGCGCTATGACCTGCAAAAGCTGGTCAGTTTTACCGAAGATATGCGCCGGCGCGGCTTAAAGTCCGATACGCACCTATTGGGACTCACCCGGAAGACTCCCCCTCCCTATGTAGCGGAACGCCTGGCCTTGTACCCGGACGGTGAGACTTATGAGATCAAACGCCTGCGCCTGGCGGATGGTGAACCAATGGCCGTCAGTACCACCTACATCCCGTGTCATCTCGTTCCGGACCTGGAAGAAAAGAGCCTGGTATCTGACTCCTTATTTAAAACCATCGAGGAAAGATTTCACTTGAAGATCGGGTATGGTGATCGGGTTTTGAAAGCAGCCATTGCCGATGACAGCCAGGCGGAATTGTTAAACGTCGAGCGAGGTTTCCCTTTGATGCTCGTCGAAGGCGCAACTTACCTCGATAATGAGATGCCCATTGAGTACGTCATCATTTATTATCGCGGCGACCGTTACGAGTTTGTCTACCGTTCGGTGCGCCAGCCAAAGTCTTAGAACAGAAAGGATCAGCCATGAAAATCGAGCTTCGCCCTGTTCCTATCCCTGATTTCTCATTTCCCGAAGAGATACCTTTAATCCCAAAAGCTGAATATGAACGGCGTTTGAGAACTTTGTACGAAAGCGCGGCCTGTGATTGGGTTGTGGTGTATGGAGACCGCGAGCATTTTGCCAACCTGGCTTTCCTGGTCAATTATGATCCCCGCTTTGAAGAGGGGCTGTTGCTGCTGGGACCTGGCGAAAAACGCGGCCTGGTGGTTGGAAATGAGGGCCTGGGATATACCCCGGTGGTGCCGGTAGAGGTGGAGGTGCGGCTGTGCCAGACCTTCAGCCTGCCCGGACAACAGCGAGATACGGCTCCCCGGCTGCTGGACGTGCTGCGGGAAGCCGGCCTGGAGCCAGGCGAGCGTATTGGGGTGGTGGGGTGGAAGTACCTGGAATCTGACGAGGCAGATGATCCCGTCGCCCCCGCCTTTGTGCCAGCTTTTATAGTGGAGGTGCTGCGCCGGTTGGTTGGTGAGGCAGGCGAAGTGCTGGATGTGACAGCCACGATGCTTCACCCTGAAATGGGGGTGCGAGTGTTGAATACGGTTGACCAGATTGCGGCCTTTGAATGGGCGGCGCGAAGCTGTTCGGCGGCTGTCTTTAATGTGCTGCGTTATGCTCGCCCGGGGATGAGTGAAGGCGAGGCGATCAACCGGATCAATTTTGCCGGCGCTCCGTTTACGATGCATCCCATTATGGCCTCCGGAAAAGGGGAAGTGGTTGGATTGCGCAGCCCTGGGGCGCGCCGCCTGGAGTATGGGGATGCGGTCTCGACGGCGGTGGGCTACTGGGGCAGCCTGTGCTGCCGGGCCGGGATGTTGTTGGGCGAGGTGGACGATATCTTCTTCCGGCAAATCGTCGTCCCTTATTACCGGGCGATTGCCACCTGGTACAGAAATGTGGCCATTGGAGCGAAGGGTGGGGAAATTTTTAAGGCCGTGACCGAGGCCTTTAAAGGTTCCGACCTGCGCTCTTTCCTCAACCCTG
Source organism: uncultured Caldilineaceae bacterium (assembly GCA_964622215.1). Taxonomy (GTDB): domain Bacteria; phylum Chloroflexota; class Anaerolineae; order 4572-78; family J111; genus DSQQ01. The sequence goes on along the minus strand of CAZUNT010000033.1, from coordinate 20,664 downwards.
GGCATCTAACCTCACTGGATGAATGGCTGCACAGTCCCATCCGGCCGGGCAGCAGTGAGCAGATTGTCTCCGGGATGGTTTTCCAGGTTGACATCATCCCGACCCCTCTGCCGGCCGGCTATTTGCTGAACTGTGAAGACACGGTAGCTATCGGCGATGCGGTGTTACGAGCCGAAATTCAGGCCAAATTCCCGGAGATGTGGCAGCGCATTGGGGTGCGACGCCGCTTGATGAGTGATATTTTGGGCTTACAACTGGCGGAAGAGATTCTCCCGCTCTCCGATGGGGCCGCCTATTTACCGCCGTTTTGGTTGGCTCCTGAACTGGTCTGTACGGTAGCTGAGTGAGAGGCTGAGGGACATGCGAATTTCGCTGATTGTTCATAGCGGCGCCGGCGACGATATTCACGACGGGATGGTGGAACCATTCCGCCGGGGCGTCATCGAGGCGGCCAGGGTAGGCTGGGCGGTGCTACAAAATTTGGGTTCAGCCCTTGACGCGGTTGAGGCGGCCGTGCGGGCGATGGAAGATAATCCCACCTTCGACGCCGGGCGCGGTTCTTTTCCCAATCAGGCCGGCGAGATCGAGATGGATGCCATTTTGATGGACGGCGCAACGCTCAACAACGGCGCGGTGGCGGCGATTCAACGAGTGGCTCACCCGATTAGTGTGGCCCGCTTGGTAATGGAGCAGACGCCCCATACGCTGTTGGTAGGGGCTGGGGCGGAGGCTTTTGCCCGTTCCATGGGCGTCCCGGTGATTCCAACAGAAGCGCTACTGGTAGAAAGAGATGACCCGCCTCCATCGGCCGGCAGCTCAGCCGGGTTGTTTATGCCGATTCAAGATACGGTGGGCGCGCTCGCTTTGGATGCGCAGGGACACCTGGCCGCCGCTACCTCGACCGGCGGGATGCGCCATAAAATGCCCGGACGGGTGGGCGATAGCCCTATTATTGGCAGCGGCGCGTATGCGGATGACAGTCTCGGAGCCGCTTCAGCTACCGGACGGGGCGAAGACATCATGAAAATTATTCTCAGCAAATCGGCCTGTGATTTGATGGCAGGTGGATTAGCCCCTCAAGCGGCGGCAGACGCCATCATCCGGCGCCTGGCCGAGCGGGTGAAAGGCCAGGGGGGAGTTATTCTGATGAATCCTGAAGGTGAAGTAGGCTGCGCTTATAACACCTTACGGATGGGGCGAGCCTGGATCAACCAGGACGGAGAGATTGTTGCTTTTGTTTAGACGTGTTGGGTGGAAAGGAGGTGTTTTTCCAGAGGTTGCCGATTACGATTTGCTCAGATAGCACAACAAATAAATTTATTTTCACAGGAGTCGTCACGAGCTAACGCACACCACCAAGAATGAAAATATCTTGCGGCGGTCTGCCGTCAGCCGTCGGCGGTCTATTTACGAAGGAGAAAACTCATGACCAAAAAAATATTGATAACCACTCTTTTGGTAGCCTTGCTGGCGATATTGGCCTACAGTACGAGTAGCCCCGTATCGGCGACCACTCAGGGACCGCAAGTTGAAATTATCCAACCCCCGGCCCAGCAAGCCACCCCTGTCGCCACCGGTTTCGGCGATATTCTCAAAGCGGTGCAGGCGCGTGGTAAAGTCAAATGCGGCGTGAATCCGGCCAACCCCGGCTTTGCTTACCTGGACCCCAGCGGCAGTTGGTCCGGGCTAGATACCGAATTGTGCCAGGCCATAGCTATCGCCATCTTCAATGACCCCAAAAAAGTTGAGTATACCCCAACCACCGGCGAAACCCGGTTTACCATGCTGCAAAACGGCGATATTGACGTGCTGATCCGTTCAACCACTCATACTTTTACCCGTGATGTTGAGTTGGGTTTGAATTTCACCGACCCCTATTTCTATGACGGCCAGGGGATTATGGTGACCGCGGAGAGTGGGATCACTCAGTTGGAAGATTTGGACGGCGGATCGATCTGCATGGGCCGTGGCGCTACCACCGAACTGAACATTGCCGATGCTATGAAACGGAAAGGGCTGACCTATACGCCTGTTTTGTTTGAAGACCCGAACGATGTGATCGCCACCTACGACCAGGGACGCTGCGATGCTATGAGCAACGACAAATCCGGCCTGATGGCTCAACGCACTGTGGCCCAGAATCCCGCCGACCACGTCATCTTGGATGTTACTCTCTCCAAAGAACCGCTGGCGGCCGCCGTGCGCCATGGCGATGACCAATGGGGCGACCTGGTGCAGTGGGTAATCTACGTTACCTGGATTGCCGAGGAAAAGGGGATTACCCAGGCGAATGTCGACGAGATTAAAGCTTCGACTGAGGACTCGGAAATTCGCCGCCTGTTGGGTCTGGAAGAAGAGATGGGCAAAAAGTTGGGCCTGTCAAACGATTACGCCTACAATATTATTAAGGGCGTCGGCAACTTTGGCGAGATTTACGACCGCAACCTGGGGCCTGACACTCCCACCTACATCCCACGGGCGAATAACAACTTGTGGACGAATGGCGGCCTGCTATATGCTCCGCCTTACCGCTAATCCTGTTATGTGCTGAGAATTGTACTTGGCCGGGTTGCTGCTATCTCCCCAAGCCGCAACCCGGCATATGCACTCTGAATGAACTGGAACATTTGCTATGGCCGAACAAACCCCGGTCCAGGTGATACTGCCCCCTCCTACCCGCAGAGGCGTCTGGTGGCGTGACGAACGCTTCTTACAGTTTCTGGCCCAGGCCATTTTTGTGCTTGTGGTGGCCGGCATCTTTTATTTTCTATTTCAGAACATGGTCCAGGCGCTGGCTAAACAAGGCATGAAGCTCGGTTATGGATTTTTGGAATCGGCGACCGGTTTCGATATTAGTACCAGCCTGATTGACCACACCCGTGAAAGCTCCAATTTACGTTCGCTTGTGGTGGGCCTGCTCAATACCATTGTCGCCTCTTTGTTAAGTATTGTACTGGCCACCATCATCGGGGTGGTGGTGGGTATTGCCAGTCTTTCGCGCAATTATTTGGTTAATCGAATTGCCTGGATTTATATTGAAGTTTTCCGTAATATCCCGCTGCTGCTGGTCATTTTCTTCACCTATACGATTGTGATTTATAGCTTACCGGCGATCAGAAAGTCGATCCACCTGCCGGGAGAAATTTTCTTGAGCAATCGGGGGTTGTACCTGCCCAAACCGTATCCCACCGATAACACCATAATTTACTTGGTCATTGAAGCCGTTATCTTGCTCATGGCCATTATCCTGTCTGTGAGCATCGCCAGGCGGCGAAAGCTGGATAACTTTCAGGCCAGCCTGTTGGCTTTGGGGATGTGGCTGATTGGATTGATTGTCGGCTGGCTCGTTTTGCCTGGGCCTCCTTTTCAGTTTGATTTGCCCAGGTTAAAAGGTTTAAACTTTGTGGGTGGGGCCGAATTTACCCCGGAATTTGTGGCCATCGTGCTGGGGTTGGTGTTGGGCAGCGCGCCGTTCATTGCCGATACGGTGCGGGCCGGTATTCAAAATGTGTCAAAGGGTCAAGTGGAAGCAGCCAGGGCTTTGGGTATGAGCGGCTACCTGACCATGCGCTTGATTATTTTCCCGCAGGCGTTACGGGTTATCATTCCGCCCATGACCAGCAATTACCTGAGTTTGACCAAAAACTCAACCCTGGCCGCCGTCGTCGGATATCCTGAACTGCTGCACGTGTCCAGCTCGATTACCAGCCAGACCGGCCGAGTGGTGGAGATGATGTCAATTCTGATGGGTATCTACCTGGTGTTGAGCCTGGTGACTAGCTTGCTGATGAACTGGTATAACAAACGGATTCAACTAGTGGAGCGTTAAGCATGAGCACGCAGAGTAATATTCTTCCCCCACCTACCGAACGTTACACGGCCCTGGGCTGGCTAAAGAAAAACCTGTTTCCCGACTGGATTAGCAGTTTGGTCACGCTGGTTATCGGAGCAATCATTGTGCTGGTAGTCCGGGCGATTCTAATTTGGGTGATCGCCGAGGCAGATTGGGAAGTGATTGCGGTCAATCTACGCGTCCTGATGACCGGACAATATCCGGTCGACTCACTCTGGCGCGTCTTCCTCTGCCTGGATATGCTGACCTTGTTGATTGGGCTGACCTGGGGAACGTGGATGCATCGTAATAGCCGAGAAACTTTCAGCGCCTTTGCCATCCCATTCCTCTTGGTACTTCTCCCGGCCGAGAGCGCCACCCGCCTGGGGTGGATGGCGTTAGGATTGCTCGGCCTGGTGGGGTTGGGCATCGGCTTGAAATGGGGCCGAAGCTATCCTGATCTCTTCCGGCGTGTTCTGACCCTGGGGTGGCTTTTATACTTGCCGCTGGCCCTGTTATTAATTAGCGGTTGGGCGCAGGAGGGCAGCCCGCTGGCCCTGGTTCCGACAAATCTGTGGGGCGGCCTGTTATTGACCTTTTTACTGGCGGGCGTGGGCCTGGTGCTCTCCTTCCCCTTGGGTATCTTTTTGGCTTTAGGACGCCAATCCGGCTACCCGGTCATTCGTGGTTTCTGCATCGCTTATATCGAGCTGGTGCGGGCGGTGCCGTTAATCACCGTTCTTTTTATGGCCCAGACTATGCTGCCGTTGTTGCTGCCTGAGCAAGCCGTGCCGGATCGGGTCCTGCGGGCGATGACGGCTTTTACTCTGTTCAGCGCCGCTTACATGGCCGAGAATGTGCGCGGCGGGTTGCAGGGGATTAGTAAGGGGCAGTACGAAGCCGCCAAAGCTGTCGGCTTAAATCCTTACCTGATGATGCGTTTGGTGATTTTGCCGCAGGCCCTACGGGCGATCATCCCCATTTTGACTTATTCAGCTATTGGCGCTTTTCGTGATACCTCGCTGGTGGTCATTGTCGGCCTCCTGGATTTCTTGGGTATCGCCAAATCCGTCTTGGCCCAGCCGGCTTATATTGGCCGGCATGTTGAGATGTATGTCTTTCTGGCGGCGACTTATTGGATCTTCAGTTTCCTGATGTCGTATGTAGGCAAGCGTATTGAAGCGGCCGCCGGCGTTTCCGCGGCGTAGGCGCGTTAGTTTTGTCGGGAGGTTATGATGAACGAAAAGAGTGACCAGCAACCTATCATCATGTGCCGGGATGTCCATAAATGGTACGGACAGTATCATGCCCTGCGCGGGATCAATATGGATGTTTATAAGGGGGAGGTAGGCGTTATCTTTGGTCCGTCCGGCTCAGGGAAGTCAACCTTTATTCGCACGTTGAACCGGCTGGAGGAGCACCAGCGTGGCCAGATCATTGTGGATGGTATCGAACTAACCCATGATGTGCGCAACATTGAGCACGTGCGGATGGATACCGGGATGGTTTTCCAATCGTTCAACCTGTTTCCGCACCTGACCGTGCTTGACAACATCACCCTGGCCCCGATTTGGGTGCGTAAATGGGATCGGAAGAAGGCTGAAGATGTGGCGAAACAATTGCTGGAACGGGTGGGTATTCCCGAACAGGCCAAAAAGTATCCGGGCCAATTATCAGGCGGCCAACAACAACGGGTGGCGATTGCTCGCGCCCTGGCGATGCAGCCGAAGGTCATGTTATTTGATGAACCGACCTCGGCGCTTGACCCGGAGATGATCAAAGAAGTCCTGGATGCCATGATTGAGCTGGCTAAAAGTGGGATGACGATGCTCGTGGTCACCCACGAAATGGGTTTTGCCCGGGCGGTCGCTAACCAGATGTATTTTTTCGATCAAGGCCAGATCGTGGAAGCGGGTACGCCGGCCTCTATATTTAGCCAGCCCAAAGAAGAACGGACCAAGCAGTTTTTATCCCAGGTATTGGAACATTAAAATGAAAAATATTAAACCCGCCTGGCCTTTTCCCTGGCCGGAAGAAAAAATTGCTCATTATACCGCCTACCGGGTTGACGAACCGCTTCAAATCGATGGCCGTTTGGATGAAGCGAGCTGGCAGGCTGCGCCTCGCTCGCCGCGTTTTGTCGATCTGATCACGGGAGAGCCAACTCTTTATGACACCCGCGCCGCCGTATTGTGGAATGACGATTACCTTTATGTCGGCTTTTGGGTGGAAGAGCCGCTGGTTACGGCTATGCTTACCGAGCGCGACGCCCTCATTTATACCGACAACGACGTTGAACTATTTATTGCCGGCCAGGATGCCTACTACGAGTTTGAAATCAATGCTCTGGGCACTATTTACGAGGTTTTCTTCATTTGGGAGGAAGCCTACGAACGGGGCGGCTATAGCCAGTCGCCCGAATTCCGGCGAACCAATCCGGGGGTGCGGCCCTGGAACGGGGTGGGTTTTGTTCATCATCCCCGGGGACCGCGGCTTGGGTTCTGGAACTGGGATTTTCCCGGTCTCAAGAGCGCGGTCTGGGTTGATGGGGTGCTTAACCAAAACGAGTATCGGGATCGAGGCTGGACGGTTGAGTTGGCGTTCCCCTGGGCAGGGATGAAATGGTTAGCCCAGGGGAACAATCGTTCCTTACCACCGCGAGATGGAGATATCTGGCGGATGGATTTTTCTCGTTTTAATCAATACAAGGCAGCGCCGCCGGCACAGGATTCAGGGGGGTGGGCCTGGAGCGCTCACGGAGTCTGGGATTCCCATATTCCAGAATGTTTTCCTTATATTCATTTCTCCAGCCAGGTGGTAACTGCTGTTACCGCCTAATGAATCTATGCTTTTAATTGGCTCTGCCGTTGCCGGTAAGCCTGAATCCAGCGCATGCCGTATTCATCGCGCCCCAAGGCCAGGTTGGCTGCCAATATCGCCGTGTTTACCTCGATAACCAGCGGGTTGGTGATCGGGCAGGTCAATCCGGCCTGAATGGCCATAGCGATGAAGGCGGCATTGATGTATTTGCGATCCGGCAGGCCAAATGAAACATTGCTGGCGCCCATGGTGATATTAACACCAAACTCTTTCACCACCAACGCCGTCGTTTTGAGGGTAATAGCCCCGGCGTTGCTATCGGCCCCCATCGTCAGAACCAAAGGATCAATCACCACGTCTTCCGGGCCAATTCCCATCTTACCCGCCCGTTCGATGATTTTGGCAGCCACGGCTAACCGGCCTTCCGGCGTAGGGGGAATGCCATTGTCGTCCATACAGAGACCAATAACGGCAGCGCCGTACTCTTTAGCCAGGGGCAGCACCCTCTGGAGCGATTTTTCCTCGCCGTTGGTGGAGTTGATCAGAGCCTTGCCCTGGTAGGTTTTTAAAGCCAGTTCCAGCGCCTTTGGATCGGCCGTGTCGATGCATAGCGGCGTGTCGGTGGCCTCCATGACGGTGCGAATCACCTGTTGCAGCAGGGCCGGCTCATCCGCGCCCGGAACGCCTGCGTTCACGTCGAGTACCGCCGCGCCTGCGGCAACCTGAGCGAGCGCATCCTGGCGGACCAGGTCAAAGTTGCCCTCTTTGAGCGCCGCCAGCACGGCTTTGCGGCCGGTCGGGTTGATCCGCTCGCCGATGATGACCGTAGGCTGGCTGCGGCTCACTTCTACTGTTGTTGTAGCCGATGAAATGATAGTGGTTAGATCGGTGGTCATAGTTCACTTCCTGAGATAAATTGAATTTTGATTTACTTTACTACGCCAAGAACTCGTCAACAGGGGTGTATTCAAGATCGAAGGCCTCGGCCACAGCCTTATAAGTGACTTGGCCGTTGATAATATTGGCCCCCCGTTTGATGTCATGATTTTCCCGCATCGCTTGTTTCCAACCCTTGTCGGCAATTTGTAGCACATAAGGTAAGGTGGCATTGGTCAGGGCTATGGTGGAGGTTTTGGGTACTGCGCCTGGCATATTACTCACCGCATAATGGACGACTCCATCCAGTACATAGGTGGGTTTAGCATGGGTGGTTTCATGTGAGGTTTCAAAGCAGCCGCCCTGATCGATCGAAACGTCAATCAGGACAGCGCCGGCTTTCATAGTTTTTACCATTTCGTGAGTGACCAATTTGGGCGTGGGGCTGCCGGGAATAAGCACAGCGCCCACCACCACATCCGCCTTTTTGACAAGCTGGCGCAAGGTTGCCGGGCTATACATCAGGGTGAAGCAGTTTTTCGGCATGACATCACTCAGGTAACGTAGCCGGTTCAGGTTGATGTCCAAAATGTAGACCTTAGCGCCCAGGCCACAGGCGCGTTTGGCCGCATTAATCCCCACTTTCCCCCCGCCGATTATCACCACAATGGCCGGATCGACCCCCGGTACACCGCCCAGCAAAACGCCGTATCCGCCCTGGGCCATTTCCAGGTATTTAGCCGCCTCCTGAACAGCCATCTGCCCGGCAATTTCGCTCATCGGAATGAGCAACGGGAGAGAACCATCTGCTTTCTGGATGGTTTCATAGGCAATACTGACGGTTTTTCGTTCTATAAACATGCGGGTTATCTCGGCCGAAGCCGCCAGGTGGAGGTAGGCGAAATAAATTTGGCCTTCGCGTAGTAAGGTATATTCTGCCGGCTGGGGTTCTTTTACCCGCAGTATCATCTCGGCCCGGCCATAAATCTCCTGGGGGGCGCCTACAATTTCGGCTCCATGTTCGATATATTCGGTGTCTTCAAAGCCGCTGCCCACCCCGGCCCGGCTTTCAACCAGAACTGTATGCCCGTGGTGGGTTATAATCTCAACACCCTCTGGGGTCATGGCCACCCGGTTTTCTTGAACCTTGGTTTCTTTCAAAATTCCGATAATCATAGATTCCTCTTAAGATAGAAATTCATCCACAGGGGTGCAGGGAAGATTAAAGGCATCGGCTACGGCTTGGTAGGTAACTTGGCCGTTGATGACGTTGGCCCCCAGTTTGATTTCGTTATTCTCCTGCATCGCCCGTTTCCAGCCTTTGTTGGCAATTTCTAAAGCATAGGGCAGGGTGGCATTGGTCAGGGCAATAGTGGAGGTTTTGGCCACAGCGCCGGGCATGTTGGCTACGCAGTAGTGAACCACCCCATCCACCGTAAAAGTGGGGTCGGTATGAGTCGTCGGCTTTGAAGTTTCAAAACAGCCGCCCTGGTCAATAGCGACATCCACCATAACCGCGCCCTTTTTCATTGTTTTCAGCATATCACGGGTAACCAATTTGGGGGTTTTGGCCCCTGCCACCAACACCGCGCCGATGACCACATCAGCATCTTTGACTAACCTGCGTACAGTGGCCGGGCTGGACATCAGCGGGAAACAATTGCTGGGCATCACATCAGACAGATAACGCAGCCGGTCCAGGTTCTTATCCAGAATATAAACCTTGGCGCCCAACCCGCAGGCCATCTTGGCCGCGTTGATCCCCACCACGCCGCCGCCGAGCACTACCACTGTACCGGGGTCTACCCCCGGAACCCCACCCAATAAAACACCGTTTCCCCCCTGGGCCATTTCCAGGTATTTAGCGCCCTGTTGGGTGGCCATCCGGCCGGCGACTTCACTCATCGGCGTCAGGAGCGGCAGAGCACCGTCCGCTGTCTGGATGGTTTCGTAGGCAATACAAATGGAGCCGGTTTTGATTAAGGCGCGGGTCAGCTTTTCCTCGGCGGCCAAATGCAGGTAGGTGAATATGATCTGGCTGGGGCGAATCAGCTCATATTCGGAGGGTTGAGGCTCTTTGACATGCATGACCATGTCGGCCCATTTATAGATGTCGTGGGGGGTATCCACAATTTCCCCGCCGTGAGCCACGTAATCCGCATCGTTGAGTCCACTGCCAATCCCGGCATTTTTTTCGACGAGGATAGTGTGGCCATTTTGTTTCATGACCTCGACGCCGGCCGGAGTCATACAGACCCGATTTTCTGCAGTCTTAATTTCCTTCAAAATTCCAACAATCATAGTAATTCTCCTCTAGTATAGTTTATCACTAATCACCCACAAACTCTTGGGCGAATTGAATGAAACGGTACACATCGGCAAAGTTGCTGACCAACCCTACCGAGACCCGCACCGCGCCTGAGCTTTTGCCGTCGATACATAAGCGGAAATCGTCCAGGGTCAGGCGGTCGGTGGGCTGGGTAAAACAGGCCACCAGCTCGGGCTTGGATATACCCAGGGCAACCTCGCCCGCGCCGGGGTTGCAAAAGCAGCCGGTGCGCAGCGAGATGTTGACGTGATTGGCCTGCTGCTCGATTTGCCGGTGATCGATGGCGCGGCCGGCCGCATCGAAAAAGTTTAAGGTTACAGTTCCGCCGCGCCGGTCGGTGGTGGGCGGACCGTAGAGCCGGACGAGCGGCTTGCCGTTGCCGTGCCGCAAAGCCAGCAAACTGTCCAACAGCCAGCCGATCAGGCAGCATACTCGCCGGTGGATGGTATCCAGCCCGATCGACTGAATGTGTTTCAACCCGATTTCGATAGCGGGCAAGTTGAGGTAATTCAGCGTGCCCTCTTCAAAGGCCGCTTCGCCGGGGGCCAGGTAATACTTGTCGCCCTGGACCGAAGCAACCGTGATTGTTCCCCCCGCAAACCAGGGGCGATGCAACAGGGCCAGGGCCGATTTACGGGCCAGCAGGCAGCCCACCCCGGTCGGATAGCCAAACATCTTGTAAAACGACAGGGGGACAAAATCGGGCTGCCAGCGACTCAGATCCAGGCAATTGGTGGGGGCAAAAGCGGCCGCATCCAACAGTACGGTCCACCCTTTAGCCTGCGCCCGGGCGATCCATTCCAGTGAATGTTGCACCCCGGAAAAGTTGGACTGGGCCGGGAAAGCAAATAGGTTGTGACCCCCCGGCCGGGCCAAGTCGAGGTAACTTTCCAGTTGGGCCTCGTCCAGGCGCATATCGGGCAGCACCACCGGGATGTAAGTGACTTCGGCCCCTCGGGCGCGTGCAAACTCCCGGATACCGTTCACCGAGTTGTGATTGTCAAAGGTCAACAGATAATGATCGCCCGGCTCGAAAGGAAACGACTCGCCCACCAGTTTGAGGGCGCTGCTGGCATTTGCGGTAAAGATCGCTACATATTCATCCGGTGAGGCCCTGAAAAACTCAAGCACGGATCTCCGGGTAGACTCTACCAGGTGAGTCATGGCGATCGAGGTTGGGTTGGATGAGTGCGGGTTACCGAAGACATGGCTACGGAGCAAGTCGTGGTGCTGCCGCAACTGCGACTCGGCGTACAAGCCACCGCCGGTGTAGTCCAGGTAAATGTGCCCTAAAGCATCGAGGCGGGCGTACTCTCCGGCCCGCAATTCATCCAGGAGGCAGGTGGTTTCAAAAGCCGGATAACCTTGTAGAAAGGATTGCCGGGCACGGTCAAATTGGGTACAGTTGATATTATTGGACATAGGCTGCTCTCAAAGTTGGCTAGTGTACCGTAACCTCGACAAAAGCGAAGAACGGAAGAGTTTTTCCACCCGGTGAACCATCAGGCAGAAGGGGTCGATAACTTTGGCCAGCCGGATATTGCCGTTGGTCTTGATTTCAGCGTGGGGCATGGCCCCACCTTCAAGCAACCGCCGATAGACTGCCTCGATATCCTCGACCTCCCAATACGCGACCACCCGTTCATCGTTCTGGGGTGATGTTTGGGTCGCCGGCATGAGGGTTAAAGCCGCCTCACTGACGAGAAAAGTCACAAAAAAGGGTGAATCTAAAGCTGGTTCTTGACCCAGGATATTCCGGTACCACTCCCTGGCTTTTTCAAGGTTGGGAACTTGATAGGTGACTCTTTTTACAGATTTTAACATTTTTTCCTCTAAGGATAGTAGTCGGCCTACTTTTTTTATTCTATCACGATTCGCTTGGATTTTATGAATTTATGCAACCCTGTTCTAAACCGGTTGCGGTTCGGGCCGGAGTTAACGGCCAGCCGGCCTTCATAAATTCTCAAAAAAGCTACCCCACCCAGAATCATCAGGCTACCGGCGATCTGTATCCCGTTCAGGCGTTCCCCCAGCAGAACATAAGCGATGACCGCGGTGAAGGCCGGTTCCAGGGTGACAATCAAATTGGCCACACTGGAAGGCAGATAGACCAGGCTGAGGTTATAGAATCCGAAGCCCAGCACGGTTGGCCCGGCCGCCAGTACGAATAAAATTCCCCACCCGGACAAAGCATGCCCCAGCCAGAAGATGTCCGCCGGCTGAATAGCCGCGCCGGGTAAAAGTCCCCCTGGCAGCAGGTTGAAGCCCAACAGAAAGAGGGTGGCAAAACCGAAGGTGTAAAACAGGGTTGTCCAGGAGTTCAGGCCGCGCTGCGAAGCCGAGCGCCCCATCAGGCTATAGATGGCGTAGAACAGGCCGGACAATATCCCGGCCAGGATACCTACCAGGTTGGCGTGCCAGGCCGCTGAATCCAGCGCCCCTGAGACCAGGACACAACCTCCCAGGCTTAAGGCGATGGCCAGGAGCTTGCCCCAATCCAGGCGCTCTTTAAGCAGCCACCAGCCCAGCAGAGCCGTGAACCCGGCCGAACAGTAAGCCAGCACGGTGGCAACAGCCGCCCCGTTCAGAGAGACCGACAGGGTCCACATGGCATTGAAGAGTGACAGCACCAGGCCGTAGGCGATTAAATAGAGCAGATGGGAGCGTTTCACCCGGAACAGGCCAGGCCGTAACCAGCCCAGGACAGGCAGCAGGGTGAGGATGACAAAGCCATCTCGCCACAAAGCCAGTACCAACGAAGGTATATGATAAGTTTCGGTGAGGTAACGAATGAAGATGGCTGTGGTTGATAGGATAACCGCGCTGATTAAGGCCATCGTATAGCCACGAGTTAAATTTGAAGGGTTGGAGGTAGAGAGAGACATAGTTTAAGGTATCATTTCTCTTTCTAGATTTAGATATCAGGCCCTATTTTAGAGAAAAAGTGGAGTAATGTAAAGAACCGGGTTATCAAACATCTATCAAGCCAATTGAATGTTAAAAAACACCCAATTTTTTGGGTGTACTGATTGGCAAACAGGCGATATAATGACTATCAAGATTTGTTTGCTTGTAACACGACAAACAGGGGTGTTCATAATGGAACGTGAAGATATTATGCAGATCATCAAATCGGCCCGGGAAAAGGCTGAAATACCAAATTTACGGCGGGCTGATCTGAGCCAAATTGATCTGAGCGAAACTGACCTGAGACAGGTTGATCTACGTTTCGCTAATTTAAGCGCGGCTAATTTGAGTGAGGCCGACCTGGAGGGGGCGGATTTAACCGGAGCTAATCTGCGGGGGGCAAACTTAATAAACGCCAAGTTGCGAAATGCTAACCTGCTTGGGGTTGACCTGACTTGCGCCAAACTGGGCAAGACGGATTTGATCAACGCCAGTTTACGTAATTCCGATTTAAGAGATGCCAATTTATATCGAGCCAACCTCATCGAAGCCACTCTCCGCGGGGCCGGCCTGGTTGTAACCAATCTGCTTGGGGCTACTTTAGATGGAGCCAACTTGATTAAGGCTGATTTAAGAGGGGCCAAAGTAGCCAATGAACAGTTTAGTCATGTGAAGAGTATCAAAGGGGCTATTATGCCAGACGGCACGGTCCATTGTTGATGTGGTCGTAAACCAAAAATCGCCTTAAAGCAATAGATGTAGCCGGATAAAAGAGCTGCCAGAAAGGCGGCTCTTTTGTTTTAGTAGACAATACCAAATTTCACTGGGGTGACATCGCTTCGGTCAGGGCGATGATGGGATGAATCGCCTGGCGGCCGGTACCTTCCATAATTTGGTGGCGGCAGGAAATGCCGGCTGCTACGATGAGGGTTTCCGGCGCGGCAGCCCGCACTGCCGGAAAAAGGCGATCCTCCCCGCAGGCGATTGAGACCTGATAGTGCTCTTTGTCATAGCCAAACGAGCCAGCCATGCCGCAACAGCCGCTGGGGATTTCGCTGACGGTGGTGTTGGGCAGCAGCCGTAACATCTGCACCAGCGGAGCCGTGGTCGTGAGTGATTTCTGGTAACAGTGGCCGTGGACTAACACATGGCGAGGCTGCTCCGGTACGGTAAAAGCCAAACTTAATTCACCCTGGCCGGCCAGCCGGGTCAAAAACTCCTCGATGAAGAAACTGTGCCGGGCTACCTGGCGGGCCTCGTCGCTGCGGAGCAGGTCGGGGTACTCGTCGCGAAACGTAGCCAGGCAGCTCGGTTCCAATCCGACGATGGGGATACCCGACGCGGCAAAAGGATAGAGCCGGGCCACATTGTAGGCGGCGTTCTCACGCGCTTCTCTGAGCAGCCCCTTGGAAATCATCGGCCGGCCACAGCAGCGCCGGCCCTCTATAAGTTTGACCTCAAACCCGGCAGCTTCGAGCACCCGCACCGCTGCCTGGCCAATCTCCGGCTGATTATAGGTAAGATAGGTGTCGTCCCATAGAATAACCGGCCCGCGGGGAGCGTTGGCGGGGGGGCGGTGCTGGCGGAACCAGGTGGTAAAGGTTCGCCGGGCCAGCGAGGGGAGGGTGCGGCGCCGGTCAATGCCGAGCGTCCGCTCCAATAACCAGCGGATGAGGCGATTTTGATAGCCCCAATTAGCCAATCCCGGCAGCAGGCCCCCCCACCGGCTGATCGTCGCCACATGGCCAAAGAGCCAACTGCGGAGGGGGACGCCGTGTTTAGCCTGGTACTGGGCCAAAAATTCATACTTCAGTTTGGCCATATCCACCAGCGACGAACATTCTCGCCGGCAGGCTTTACACTCCAGGCACAGGTCCAGCGCCTCATACAGGGCATGGTCGGTCATCCCATCCGGGCCAAGCGCGCCGGTCATCGCCGCTCGCAAGGCATTAGCCCGCCCTCGCGTCGAATGTTTCTCCTCATGGGTCACCCGGTAGGATGGACACATGCCCCCCTCGTCCATGGCCCGGCATAAGCCCTGGCCGTTGCACATTTCCACTAACCCGGCCATGCCGCCATAGGTTGAAAAATCCAGGAAGGTATTTGGGGGAGCCAACGGCGTTTGGTAAAAGGGCTGGAAACGCAAAATATCCGGCTGCCACGGGGCGGGGGCGTCGATAATCTTGCCCGGATTCAAGCGGTTGTACGGATCGAATAGGCCTTTCACCTCCCGAAAAGCCTGGTGCAAGCGGGGGCCGTAAAGCTGTTCATTGTAATAGCTGCGCGCCAGGCCCTCACCGTGCTCGCCGGTGGTAGTGCCGTGATGGCGTATGGCAATCCCCATCACCGCCCTGGAGATAGTTTCCATTTGCCGCAGCCCCTCATGGGTTTTTAGATTGATGGCCGGGTTCATGTGCAGGCAGCCCGCCGAGGCGTGCGAATCTAAATTAACCTCGACCCCGGCCTCGTGGCAGGCCCGTTTCACCTCCAGGGCATAATCGGCCAGTTCTTCCAGCGGCACGGCGGCGTCATCCACAAAAGCTAAGGGCCTGGTGTCGCCGGGTTGGCTCACTAGCAGGCCGTTCACCTCCTTCCGCACGGTCCAAACGTTGGCGATGGCTTCAGGCGTGTCACAAGAGGTAATGGCTCCCCGGTAGCCATGCTGCTGCAAGCGCCGTTCCAGGCCAGCGGACTGGTCGGCCAGGAGACTGGCCTCGTCCCCGGCAAATTCCACTACCAGGATGGCCTGGGGTTGGCCTTGCACAAAGCGGGCCAGGCGTGGTCCAAGTTCTGGATGAGCGCGGGCTAAACGGATAACGATGTGGTCGAGCATCTCTACGGCCGCAGGTTGGCTTTCCAGGATGACGGGGACCGTTTCCAACGTAGTTCGCAGGTCGTCAAAATGAAGGATCAACAGGCGGGTGAGATTGGGGCGAGGGACGATATTCAGGGTGAGGCTGGCGATGTTAGCCAGGGTGCCTTCACTCCCCACAATCAGGGAGGCCAGGTTGAAGGGGCGGCCGGCGGCCTGCTCGGCCAGCAGGCGATTGAGGTTGTACCCGGCCACGTTACGCCAGGTGCGGGGGTACCCGGCGGCGATGTCGGCCTGGTAACGTTCCACCAAGCTGGGAAGTTCCCGGTAAAGCCAGCCTTCCAGGGTAGAGTGTTGGGCGAGTATCGCTACCTCGGCCGCTGATTTGGGACCAAACCGGGTCCGGCTGCCGTCGGACAGGATGACCTCCACCTCGCGCACGTGATCGACCATAAGCCCATATTTGATGGAGTGGGAGCCGGTAGAGTTATTGCCGGTCATCCCTCCCAGCGTAGCCACCGCTGCCGAAGCCGGGTCCGGCCCAACCATTAAGCGGTGAGGCCGCAGGGCCATGTTGAGTTGGTCCAGCACTACCCCGGCCTCGACCCGGACCCAACGTTCGTCAGGGTTGATTTCCAGGATTTGATCCAGGTAGCGGGAATGGTCAATCACCAAACCGGGACCGACTGTTTGCCCGGACAGATTGCTGCCCCCGCCACGCGGCACCAGCGACACGCTATAACGCCTGGCAATTTCAACCGCCGCCACGATGTCGTCGGCTGTGCGGGGCAGCACCACCCCAGCCGGAACAATGCGGTAATTAGAGGCATCGGTGCTGTAGAGCTGGCGGGTTAGGGGGTCAAACCTGACCTCGCCGGCGATGGCTCGTTGTAATTCTTGCTGAAGTTCGTGCATGGCCTCACTTCATATTCAACACTTCGGTAATCGGCTCCAAGGCCCAGTCAATCTCCTGGCGGGTGATGATCAGCGGCGGGGCGAAGCGAATTACGTGTTCGTGGGTTTCTTTGCACAGGATACCCCGCTGGCGCAGCGCCTCGCAGAAGCGCCTGGCTCCGGCCGCCTCCGGTTTCAGTTCCACGCCGATGAGCATACCTTTGCCGCGCACCTCTTTGACGTGAGGGCTAGGAATTTCGGCCAGCCGCTCCTGGAAATAGCGGCCCAGGTTGGCCGCGTTTTCAATCAGGCCCTCTTCGACCAGCACCCGCAAGGCTTCGATGGCTACCACTACGCCCAACGGATTGCCGCCAAAGGTGCTGCCGTGGTCGCCGGGGCGGAACAGGCCCAAAATCGCCCGTGAGGCCAGTACGGCAGAGACCGGGTAAAAGCCGCCTGACAGGGCCTTGCCGATAATCATGATATCCGGGCGAACCCCTTCGTGGTCACAGGCAAAAAGCTTACCGGTCCGTCCCAGGCCGGTTTGAATCTCGTCGGCTATAAAAAGGACCTTGTGTTTTTCGCAGATACGTTTGACCTCGCCCAGGTAGCCGGCCGGTGGCATAATCACCCCGCCCTCGCCCTGAATCGGCTCTACCAGGAAGCCGGCCGTGTTGGGCGTGATTGCGGCTTCCAAAGCGGCAGCGTTGCCGTAGGGGATGGTCACAAAGCCGGGGGTAAAGGGGCCAAAATCTTGGCGGTACTGCTTCTCCGACGAAAAGCCGACGATGGTTGTGGTCCGTCCGTGGAAGTTGCCGGCGCAAACGATAATTTCGGCTCTGTCCGCCTGGACCTCTTTGACCCGGTAGCCCCATTTGCGGGCCGCTTTGATGGCCGTCTCGACTGCCTCGGCGCCGGTGTTCATGGGCAGAGTCATTTCATAGCCGGTCAGCTCGCACAAGGCCTGGTAAAAGAAGCCCAGCTTGTCGTTGCGGAAGGCGCGGGAGGTGAGGGTCATCTTCTGGGCTTGTTCAGTTAACGCCTGGATGAGCCGGGGATGGCAGTGACCGTGGTTCACCGCCGAGTACGCGCTCAGGCAGTCCATATATTTCTGGCCGTCCACATCATAAACCCAGACGCCCTGGCCGCGTTCCAACACGACATCCAAAGGACGGTAATTGGGCGCGCCATACTGATCTTCAAGAGCAATATAATCTGCGGTTTTCATAAATCCTTTACCTCTAGCTAAACTTTGCCTGTAAAATCTCCACCAGGGTGGGCCGGCCAATTTCTTGCAAATCATAACTCACCCGCTGCCAGGGATGCTTAATCTTGATCAGCTTGCCCAGGTTGATCGGCGTGCCGATGATGACCAGGTCGCAGGGGGTGGCGTTGATCGTCTCTTCCAATTCCTTCATTTGTTTCTCACCGTACCCCATAGCCGGCAGGACGGCGCCGGTGGTTGGATATTTTTGATAGGTGGCGACAATCGAGCCGACGGCGTAGGGCCGGGGATCAATGATTTCCGCTGCCCCAAAACGCTGCGCTGCAACCACTCCCGCCCCGTAGGCCATCTCACCGTGGGTCAGGGTTGGGCCATCTTCGATGACCAGCACTCGCTTCCCGCGAATAGCCGCCGGGTCATCCACCGTAATCGGCGACGCACCATCGACGACGATAGCGTTGGGGGCTAAAGCTTGCACCCTGCGCCGAAGGGCAGCTACATTGGCGGCATCGGCGGTGTCAATCTTATTGATCACCACCACGTCGGCGCAACGTAAATTGGCCTCGCCGGGATGGTAGGTATACTCATGACCGGGACGGTGGGGGTCAACCACGACAATGTGCAGATTGGGCTGGAAGAAGGGCAGGTCATTGTTGCCGCCATCCCAGACTACCACATCGGCTTCCTGTTCGGCCTGGCGCAGGATCGCTTCATAATCCACCCCGGCATATACGGTCGTTCCCCGGTCGAGATGGGGTTCATATTCCTCCCGCTCCTCGATGGTACACTCATGTTCATCCAGGTCGCCGTAGTTGGCAAAACGCTGCACGGCCTGGGCTACCAGGTTGCCGTAAGGCATCGGGTGGCGCACCGCCACCACCTTTTTACCCATACTCTGCAAAATTTCGCACACCCGGCGGGTGGTCTGGCTTTTACCGCTGCCGGTGCGGACCGCGCCAATCGACACGACCGGTTTCTGGCTCTTGAGCAGGGTATGGCCTGTGCCCAGCAGCCGGAAATCGGCCCCGGCTGCCAGCACCAGCGAGGCCCGATGCATAACGTACTCGTGGGAAACGTCGGAGTAGGCAAAGATGACCTGATCGACCTGGTGGCTTTTAATCAGCTTGACCAGGTCCTCTTCCGGGTAGATAGGAATACCCTGGGGGTAAAGTTCTCCGGCCAGTTCGGGGGGATAAACCCGCCCTTCGATGTCGGGGATTTGGGTGGCCGTAAAGGCGATCACCTCATAAGCCGGATTTTGACGAAAGTAGACGTTGAAATTATGAAAATCGCGCCCCGCAGCGCCCATAATGATGATACGGTTTTTCTTCATTGAAGATGCTCCTTGAAAAATAGTAATCAGTAAACAGTAATCAGTAAACAGTAATCAGTAATCAGTAGTCAGTAGTCAGTAAGTTATTAATTAAACTGTTCACTGTTCACTGTTTACTGTTCACTGATAACTATTCACTGACTGCTTTTTTGCCGGTTCTGGCGAAGTCTGAATGGGACTGTCGTTTTTGAGGCTGGCCCGGTAATTGTAAATGCTGGCCCGCGAGACGCTGAGCAAATCGGCCACCCGGTTCACCGCGCCGCGAATTTGAAATAAGCCGCGCGCCTCAACCAATTGGATCAGGCGCAGTTTGTCCTCATAATTCATAGCTTCGACATCGGCGATGCCTTCCTGGTTCAAGAAGTTAGTCAAAGCCAACTCGATCAACTCGTCTAAATCGCGGGCAAAGGTATCGGTGACGATGAGGTCAGAGGAACTCCGGGTGGGAGCGGTCAATTTATCTAACAGGTCGCGCACCTGGAGGAGGTCGGTATAGTCAACATTGATGCAGACGGCCCCAATAGGGTTGCCCTCAGGGTCGCGAATCCAGATGGTTGAGGATTGCAGAGAGAGTGGGCCGCTCTGGGAGTGATAATTCAGTTGGTCGGGGGTATGGCAACTGAGTTCCTCAGAGGTAAAGCTGAGGTCCGGCACCGGCGCGCCCGGTTTTCGGCCCGTCACATTGCCCGCCAAAACCACCACCGAATGTTCGGGATCGGCAAAATCATGCACCACCACCTCGCAGTGCGGCCCCATCACGGCCACGATACCCTCGGCGAGTCGTTTTAAGAGGTCGAGCAACCAGGGATTGATTTTTGACATAGAGACGACCTTAGGTTAGGTGGTTAGACGGAGTATCTAGAAATTAGGTGTAATAGGGATATTTTTAGACAAAATATCAAATCCTGCTGCTATCTTAGCATCATTTAGACAAAAAATCAAGTATGGATTTGACCAACTGACTAACTTGCACCTGCCGGGTGTGATTATGACCGAAAGCGCCGAGGGTGAGGTCCGCTACCTGCTCAGCGACGGGTTGGGCAGTATCCGCCAGGCCACCGACGAGGCGGGAGAAGTCGTGGCCTATTTATGAGTTTGACCCCTATGGGAATTCTGTGGATAATGAGGGAGATGAGCCTTACCAGGACAGATAGCAGATATGTTCAAATCGGGTAAATGCCCTTCAATTTGGAGGAACCAGGTTGGCTAACCGAAGCAACCGGTCAGAGATGTGGCGAGATTGCATCGACAATAAAGGCCGGAGTTCCTCTTGGGGCCAGAGCTGTCGCCAAACGATCAATTCCCGCTGAAGCGGGGCCAGGTCTAATAATAAGAGCGCGGGGACATGCGGCGCACTCCACTCGATCAACAACGCTCCTTCCCGAAGCAGGCTTGAAACTAGAGTATCATAATCGGCTGAGACTGAGCGGGAAGCAATTCGAGCCATCGTGGAAGCTAAATTGCCGATTTGTTGAGGCCAGTCGAGTTGCTCATAGCGTTCTCGTAACTGCTGTCGTTCCATTATGCTCCCTCCAATAGCCGTCGGACGATTGTTTCCACTTGAGCGCGTAAAGCCGGATTTTGCAACTCCAGGGAAAAATTCTGTTGACCAGGCCGGATATTAATTAAGGACTCA
>CAZUNT010000032.1:0-43784 GCA_964622215.1 uncultured Caldilineaceae bacterium | reverse complement strand
GTTTGAATCTCTGGTCTATTGGAAGTGGTCTCAGTTATTCGTCATTCGACTTATCCTATGCTAAAATGACCTCAACTTTGGATTAGTCCAATAAGCAAGCTTGGTCATAATTACAGGGTTTACTCAATCGTACAGGATATAAAGCGGCATGGCTCAACCCCCAACTACAACCCGATTACCAGGAACAACGTACGCAGTTAGCAATACCGGCCCTTTGATTTCTGCCTTTCAATCAAACAGTTTTGAATTGCTAGCCCAAATCTTTGCTGAAATTCATACCTCGCCGGGTTGTGTCGCTGAACTGATTAAGCACGGTTGGGAAGATGCCATTAGAAGCGCCTCCTCCAAATTGGTGACGGTGAGTCTGACCTCTGACGAAGAAATCCAAGCGTTACGTATTGCCGAGCAAATTGCTCAACATCCGGACACGACCGACTCCATTGCCATCAATCATCTTGGCGAAGCGCAAGCGATGGTTTTGGCCTTTCGTTCTGAATATCAAGCTGACTTGTTGTTATTGGATGAGTTAGTGGCTCGAATCGTAGCTAAACAGCTAAACCTCAAACTTTCTGGCTTTCCGGGAGTCTTGTTGCTGGCAGTCCAAGGTGGCCTGATTTCAGCCGAAGATTTAAGGAAGCGATTAGAGCAGTGTCGAGCCCAAGGGACGCATTATAGTGTCATCTTTATTCAGCAGGTTTATAAAATGGCCAAACAAGGGCAGAGGAAGAAATGAACGATCAATCAGCCCATGAACCAAAGGCTAAAGTAATGAGTGCGGCAGACGTTTGGGATGATGCCCAAGAAGTTGCCGAAGTCCTGCGGCAAAATTTGCTAAAAGCAGAACCGGTTGTCCGGCTCCAGGTTCCACTTTCGGTGTTTTTATCGGCAGTGGATAACTTTAACCGAGATGAATTACTGTTACTTCGACGACGAATTGAAGAGCGCTTGGCAGCCTGATGAAAAAGGAACTATCAGCTAGGATATTTATGTAAGGCCTGGTTAGCTGATGTGTCTTTGCTCGTTTTAGGACTTGAGTTGTCGTAGGATATGTTTTACGGATATTGATGAAGTTCCTCGGTAGCTATGATCTTTTGAGCGCTCAATGGTGAGCGCTTTTTTGTTGAAGTGAGCCTTACGGTTACACCGGGGAATGGTGGGAGGGTTACATTCACCTCCTCCATCTCCACGCCCGGTGGTATGATAGTTCGATAAATCTTTTCTCTCCGACAGGCTGCTAGATGGCATATTGGCGCAGCCGGGAAGGAAACGTTTGGTCATTGCGTCTAATAATATGTATAATGTTGCGATTGAAATTACTTAATAACCGAAGATGGATAGCCGGAAACCGAGTCACCCATCCCTGGTCTCCGGTTGTATAAAATGCCCGAATTACCCGAAGTTGAAACCATTGTGCGTGGCCTGCGCGGACCGTTGGTGGGGCGAACCTTCACCGGTGTGACCGTGTTGTGGCCCAATTCAATTAAAACGCCTATTCACGAACTGGAACAGCGGCTGCCCGGCCAGCGTATCGAGGCCATTACCCGGCGAGCCAAGTATCTTCAGTTCCACCTGTCCGGCGGCGATATGCTGTTCATCCACCTGAAGATGAGCGGTGAGTTGCTGGTTGAGTCAAGCAATGACCCGCTTCATCCCCACGTGCGCACGATTTTTAACCTGGACAACACCCACCAACTGCGCTTCAAAGACACCCGCAAATTTGGCCGGGTCTACCTGGTGCGCGATTCGGGCGAAGTGGTCGGCAAATTGGGGCCGGAACCGCTGGCCGATGATTTTACCCCCGAAGATTTTAAAGCCTTGTTCCGGCGGAAAAAGGGGCGTTTGAAGCCGCTTCTGCTGAACCAGGAATTTATTGCCGGGATCGGCAATATCTACGCCGACGAGAGCTGCTTCCTGGCCGGTCTCGACCCCCGCCGCCCGGTTGATACCCTCTCAGCCGAAGAGCTAGAAAAGCTGTATCAGGCTATCCGCCAGGCGCTCAGCGCCGGGATCACCTTCAAAGGGGCCAGTTTAGACGAAGTCTATCGAGGCGGTGAGTTTCAGGAGCATTTTCAAGTTTATGGCCGCACCGGTGAACCCTGCCTCACCTGCGGCGCATCAATTGTGCGGGTCGTCCTGGGCGGGCGCTCGACCCACTTTTGCCCCAACTGTCAGAAGTGAGATACATACCCAAAAGAAAACCCTTAGAGGAAACCATGTTTACCCTTCAACCCCATATCCAAGCCCTTATTTTCGATTGTGACGGCACGCTGGCCGATACGATGCCGCTCTATTATTTGGCCTGGCAAGAAACAGTGGGAGCCGTTGGCGTTCATATCCCGGAACCACTTCTATATAAATTAGCGGGTGCGCCCAGTGATAAAGTTGCTCTGGCTTTGAATCGAACCTTGGGTTATCAGCTCGACCCCCAAAAGACCGCTCATGAGGTGGAGATTTACTTTCTTAATCATATGGCCAAAGTTAAACCGGTTATGCCCGTGGTTGCTATTGCCAAGCGTTACCATCGGCATTTACCTATGGCCGTAGCCTCAAGCGGCGCCCGGACGGCAGTTCAATCGACTTTATCCACCATTGGCCTGGCCGATTTTTTTGATACGGTGGTAACGACTGAGGACGTGGCCCACCCCAAACCCGCGCCTGACATCTTTTTGGAAGCTGCCCGGCGGCTTCACGTTCAACCGCAACATTGTCATGTATTTGAAGATGCCGATTTGGGCCTGGAGGCCGCCGGAAGGGCGGGTATGAGCGCTACGGATGTCCGCTTGCTGATCCGTAACGGCAAACTAAATTGCTGAGGGAATAGGTGGCCAGGGGGATGCCCGTGCTCTCGTCTCTTTTTAGGCAAACTGTTTTAGATAGGCCGACACGGCCTGCATTTCAAAGCCGAATTGCAGCTTTTCGTGCGTATGCCATTCGTAGACCTCAGCCGGGGTGAGCCAGGCAACAGCGCGAATCTCATCGCTCTTGATAGGGCCAATGGGTCCTAGCGGGCGGGCGGCAAAAATGGTGTAATCCAGACCCGCCCGGCTGTAAAAAATCCCCAGGCAGCCTAAAACTTCCACCTCCACCGATAATTCCTCACGCATTTCTCGATGTAACGCCACGATGGGGTCGTTTTCGCCGGGGTCGAGCCGTCCGCCGGGGAAAGTCCACTTATCAAAGTAACTCGGGTCTCTGAACACGTGGTGGATAAAGAGAATCTGCCGGTTCTCAATCAGCAGAGCGCGCACCGCGTAAGGCCGGTCAGATGGAGGATTTTGAATTTTGGCTTTGGGAATTTGACTCAATGTTACCCTGCTACCTTGCTACCCTGCTACCTGCTACCCTGCTACTCTTCTTCCGCCGTTGGATCAGCCTCGTCGTCGGCCTGAGTAACCAACACGGGCCTGGCCTTGCCCCCCTCATCAGGACCAATGATACCCTGTTCTTCCATTTCGTCAATTAGCCGGGCGGCGCGAGCGTAACCGATGCGCAAACGGCGCTGGAGCAGCGACACCGAGGCCTTACCCTGCTCGCGGACCACCTCGATAGCTTTTTCCAGCAAATCATCATCTTTGTTCTCAGCCGCGGCTTTCTCCAGGTCTTTATACTCCTCCCAGAGGGGCTGCTGAACCAAACCGGCTGGCGTTTGTTCATGCACACGCGGCTCCCGTTCCGGCATCGTGACTGTGCCGCGCCAGAAACGAACCAACTTATTCAACTCCCGATCCGCCACAAACACGCCCTGGATGCGTTGGAGTTTGGCCGAATCAGGGGCCATATAAAGCATGTCGCCCTTGCCCAGCAGCCGTTCCGCACCGGGCGTATCCAAGATGACCCGCGAGTCAATCTGGCTGGTGACGGCAAAGGCAATCCGGGCCGGGAAATTGGCCTTAATCAAGCCGGTCACCACATCAACCGAAGGCCGCTGCGTGGCGATAATCAGGTGGAGGCCGGTAGCGCGGGCCATTTGGGCGATACGGGTGATCAAACGTTCGACCTCATCCGGGGCCATCATCATCAAATCGGCCAACTCGTCAATGATAATGATGATATAAGGCAACTTATCCCGGCCCTCTTTGGCCATCTTTTCATTGTAGCTGACGATATTACGGGTGCTCTCCTGGGCAAAGAGTTTATAGCGCCGGTCCATCTCGCGGGTAGACCAACTCAACACCCCCACCACTCTTTCCAGTTCGGTCACAACCGGGGCCAGCAGATGAGGGATGCCATTGTAATTCACCAGTTCGACCATCTTGGGGTCAATCATCAACAGCCGCAGCGATTCCGGAGTGCTGGTACTGATTAGGCAGGCCACAATCGAATTAATACACACGCTCTTACCGGAGCCGGTTGCCCCGGCGATAAGTAAGTGCGGCATCGAGGTCAAATCGGCAATAACCGGCCGGCCGGAAACATCCTGCCCCAGGGCCAGTCTGAGTGGACCACTGATACGCTGGAAGCGTTCAGAATCCATCAGGCTGCGCAGGGTGACGATATTTTTCGTGGTATTAGGTACTTCTATGCCCACGTAAGGGCGGCCTGGAATGGGCGCTTCGATACGGATAGGTGAAGCCGACAGCGCCAGGGCCAGGTCGTTGGCCAGGCTGACGATACGCGATACGCGCACCCGGCGCGGGTTGCCTTTAGCATCCTTGGTGGCCATAAAACCCGGTTCCAGGCCAAACTGGGTCACCGCCGGTCCCTGGTTGATTTCTCGCACCTTCACCTCAACCCCGAAGCTGGCCAGCGTATCTTCAATAACTTTGACCCGCTGCCGGATTTCAGCTTCACTGATTTCCAGCTCATGACCCTCTTCAAAAATCTGGTCAACCGGCGGCAGTCGCCATTTGTGGCTGCCATCGGCCTCGCCCACCAATCCCTCAGCCGAGGTCCAGTCCTGTCCGTTAGTCTGGGCAGGTGAGCGACCCTCTTCGCCCACCATGCTAATCGGCACATTGTTTCGATCTTCGCCTGAGGTTGACCTGCCCACAACCGTAGCCCCGGCGGTCAACATGCGGCCAATGAAGCTGGGCTTGGGTTCCGGCAGGCGCGGGCGTGAAACCGGCTGGTTAATGGTGAGCTGCCGGAAATGACGCCAGTCTTGAAAACGGTAGTACCAATCTCTCAGCATGCGGTAAAGTTCGCGCAGTGACAGGCCGCTGATCAAGATAAGCGCCAGGGGAAACAGGCCGATCAGCACCACCACCGTACCCATCGTGCCCAGGGCCGAGCGCAGGAGTTGGCCCAGCACCCAGCCAATCACCCCGCCGCCGCCAATCTCTACCACGCCATCGCCCGGTTTGATTAAATGAAAGACAATCAGCAACAACCCCAACAGCATAAACGTGCCGACCGGCTTCTCCCATTTTTCATCCAGATCTTCTGCCCCGTAACGCCGGAAGAACCAGACGGCCAGCAGCACCAGCGGCAACCAGATCACATACTGACCCCACCCCAGGAGCACCCACAAAAAATTCAGCCAGCCGGCAATCAACGAGCTTTGGTTAGGCGTAACCAGGCTGAGCAGGGTAATTCCGGCCAGGATCAGCAGGAATGTTCCCACCACCTCCGGGCGGATGGTCAGCCGGGTCGGTTTTTTAGTTATTGGTGTTTTTTTGCGAGGGGTTGCCTTTTTTGCCATAACGAATTAGCACAAATGTTTGCTGTTAGGGGTATTTTAGCATAGAGCGAGGTAAATTGAAAGTGGGACACAAGGGGTGAGCCTGGCAAAGGGCCGGCGGTTAACCACATTGGTTTCATGGAAATCATTTCCACTTGATGTTGCAGCCCAAGCTGGGCTTTTGTTCGGGGTTGACCGGCTGGCCGGTCAAGATATTATCCAGCGCCGCTCGAACGTCTTTGCCGGTCACCGGAACCTGGTTGCTGGGCCGGGAGTCATCGAACTGGCCGCGATAAACTAACTTGAGGTCCCGGTCAAAGATGTAGAAATCAGGGGTGCAGGCGGCTTGATAAGCGCGGGCAATCTCTTGAGACTCATCGTAGAGATAGGGGAAGGGGAAGCCCAATCGCTCGGCTAACTCTTTCATCGGCCCCGGCCCATCCTCCGGGTACTGCGCCACATCATTCGAGCTAATAGCCACAAAAGAAACACCCTGGGTAAGATAAGCCCGGGTTAATTGAACCAACCCGGTTTGAATGTGCTTCACATAGGGGCAGTGATTGCAAATAAACATAACCACTGTCGCCCGGTCCGATTTCAGCTCAACCAGGCTCATCATTTTGCCGCTGACGGTATCGGGTAGGTTAAAATCAGGGGCAGTCGTGCCCAGAGCGATCATGTTTGAAGGTGTTGCAGCCATAGTTATCCTCCCCCCTTATTTCGTTGGCTATCATACATAATAACTTATTATACTCTCAGTTGGTCCGCCACCCAACCCAACCCTAACGACTCCAGTTTGTGGCGCGTCGGGATACCTGTTTCGACATCCCATTCGTTCTGGCGGTAATATTCGTCCAGGGCAGCCTCGAACTGCTCTCGATCCACCTGAATGCCGTTGCTGGGACCGCCTTTGAGTGCCCTTTTGAACATTTTTTCGGCCAGCTTGTCGTGCTCCCGGTCAATACCCTCACGAGCATTGAAGGCGCGCATCATATTCAGGCGGCGCTCGCCGACCTGCTGAACCTCCTCAATCGTCACCGCCCAGCCGGTCACAGCCTGGATCATCTGCAACATTTCCTGGGGGCCGTAGAGCTGCCAATCTGGGCCGTAAACGAACTGGCAGACGTTGACGCTGTCCATGGCGCTGTAAAAATATTGGGTCAGCCGGGCATACCGGACCTTGCCCGGCCCCAGTGAGAGTTTTGGCTGCACCTCGGTCAAGCCCAGCAGTCCAAACCGGTCAGGGCTGGAAACCTTATTTTCAATGGAAGGGTCGTGCTCGCTGCTCTGGTGATCTGCCCCAAAGGGATTAACGGCATAAATCAGGGCCAGGCTGCGTTTCAGGTGGGGCATGTGGGCGGGAGCCTCTTGCCCTTTGCTGGTGACGAGAAACTCCTCCGTGCCGCGGCCAATAGCTTTCGCCGCCGCCGTCGAACCTAGACTCAGGGTTTGCCCAAAGCCCTCACTCCTGGCAATCAACTCCGTCATCTTGACCATCGCCTCGGCCTGGCCAAAGCGCAGTTCGATCCCGCCGGTATCCTCTGTCGTAATCAGGCCGTTTTCAAAGCACTCCATGGCCCAGGCAATGGTTGCCCCACAGGAGATGGTGTCCAGGCCGTACTGGTTGCAGAGTTGGTTGGCGTAGGCAATGGCGGCCAAATCGTCGATGCCGCAGTAATTGCCAAAAGTGGAAGTAGTTTCATATTCCGGCCCGCCGTAGTGGGGGTCAACCGGGTAAGGGCCGGTCTTGATTTCGACCACCCGCTTGCAGCGAACCGTGCAGCTATAGCAGGTGTCGCGGCCCTTCAAATCCTGCTTGTCCTCGCCGGCCCCTCTGAGGATGGTATCGTACATGGTGGGGCCATCAATCTTTTCCCACCCCTCAAAAACGCCGCTGCTGAAGTTGTAGGAAGGCAACATGCCCACCGTCTGCTGTGCCCCGGTGGTTTCGGCGGTGCCATATTTACCCAACCCTGCCACCCCGGACTCCGGGAATATTTTGGCTCCAAAGCGGGCCAGTTCATTCAGTCCTTTTTTATCGGCGACGGCGAAATTCTTTTTGCCCTCCTTACCGCGCACGACCACAGCTTTGAGATTTTTGCTGCCCATCACCGCGCCCATCCCGGTGCGGCCATTAGCCCGGTTGCTCATGTTGATGATGGCGGCAAAACGTACCCCCCGCTCGCCCGCCGGGCCAACTTGGGCCACTTCGATGTTAGGATCGCCCAATTCCTCTTTTAGGCTGGCCTCAACCTCACCGGTGATTTTGCCCCACAGATGGCCGGCGTCGCGCAGCTCGTATTGGCCGTCGTTAACCCACAAATAAACGGGCCGGGGCGATTTGCCTTTGATGATGAAGGCGTCGAAGCCGGCAAATTTCATCTCCGCCGGGAAAAACCCACCACATTGAGCGTCGCCAATCGCCCCGGTGAGCGGACTTTTAGCCGAAGCGGTCATGCGGCTCTGGCCGGAAATAGGCGCGCCGGTCGTGACACTGACCGAGAGGGCCAAAATATTATCCGGCCCCAGCGGGTTGGCCCCGGCGGGCATCTCTTTGAGCAGGTAATACATATTTAGGGCGCTGCCGCCCATATACTGGCGATAAAAGCTCTCCGGCGGCTCCTCGACCCTCAATTCGCCTGTGGTCAGATTTACGTGCAGGATTTTACCGTTGTACCCGATGGGCATACTTTTACCCCCCTCCAATTGCGCGGAACACTTGCAGGTCGTCACCGTCTTGCAGCACGTGGTCGGGTTCCATTTGAACGCCGCCAACGGCCGCCGAAACGGTGGTTTGCTTAATTTTAAGCTGTTGCAGCACAGCCTCAATAGTTGCGCCGTCCGGCAGGGAGAGTGTCGTTTTGCCTTTAGCCTGGCGTGGTAGGTAGTCACGCAGGAGGCCGTGTAGAGTTATGTGGACTTCCAAAGCACTAACTCCAGTTGAACTATAAATAAGTAAACGGGGAAGAATTATTTTAGCTGATTTGATAAAAATTGTAAATAATTGTGGTTTATTTCTCTAAGTTGACGGTTGTCCGGCTTTTAGCTATACTATACTGCTCTTCGTTGTCGTCTCCTACGCATTGCTGCCTTTCTTTCCAGCGACGGAAAGTTAAACCACCGGTTGTATTGAGAAGTCCTCTCATCTGACCTTTGAAAGGGGTCTACGCGCTTATGTCCAACCTTGACGTCGAACTTCAGAATATCACCAAACGATTTGGCGACTTTGTCGCGGTCAACGATGTGTCGCTGGAAATCCAGGATGGAGAGTTTTTTTCCCTGCTCGGCCCCAGTGGTTGCGGCAAAACAACCTGCCTGCGGATGATTGCCGGTTTCGAATTGCCCAGCGAAGGCGAAATCAAAATTCGGGGCAAGTCAATGGGGGATATTCCTCCCTACAAACGTCCCGTGAACACTGTTTTTCAAAACTACGCTTTGTTTCCCCATATGACGGTTTTTGAAAATGTAGCTTTTGGCCTGGAGATGCAAAAAGTGTCCCGCGCCGACATCAAAACGCGAGTCAAAGAAGCCCTGGAAATGGTACGTTTGCCTCACCTGGCCGAGCGCAAACCGCGCCAGTTGTCGGGTGGACAGCAGCAGCGAATTGCCCTGGCTCGCGCCCTGGTCAACCGGCCCCAGGTGCTGCTGCTCGATGAGCCGCTCAGTGCGCTCGATTTGAAATTGCGCAAGGCCATGCAGTTGGAACTTAAAGAGTTACAGCACCAAGTTGGTATCACTTTTATCTTTGTCACTCACGATCAAGAAGAAGCCATCACTATGTCCGATCGCATCGCTGTGATGAACGAGGGGGTGGTGCAGCAGGTAGGGTCGCCGCGAGTAATTTACGAAAGCCCGCGTAATCGGTTTGTGGCCGATTTTATTGGTGAAACCAATTTTATTGAGGGTGAGGTGCTGGAGGTTGACCCGGTTAAAACAACGATTGTGCTGGGGGCAGGCATCCAGGTTTTGACCCGTCCCGCCGACGACCTCAACACCGGCCAATCTATCACCGTGGCCGTACGGCCTGAAAAAATATCGGTACACCGTACCCCGCTTACGGGTAGTATTCCGGCCAGTGTCGAAGAAGCGGTTTACATTGGCACGGATACTCGCTATACTGTTCGGATTGCCGACCGGCATCACGTGGTGGCCCGGGTCCAAAATATGAGCGTCATGCTCGATAATGATCAAAACTTTCACCGAGGCGATCAGGTGTACTTGACCTGGCCAACTGATAGTGCGATGGTGTTGACCAGTTGAAGCAACCGCAGACCGCCGACGGCTGACCGCAGCCAGAAAGTACACTTTTCTGCGGCGGTCTGCGGTCTGTGGTCGGCGGTCATTTGGGAGGAGACGATTTATTTCTATGCAATCATCCGGCAGACAGAACAGAGGGATATTAGGCGTCTTGTTAGCTCCGGGCGTTTTCTGGCTTTTGTTATTTTTTGTCATTCCGCTGCTCATCGTCCTGGGGGTCAGTTTCAGCAAACGCTCGCTGCTGGGCGTGGTCGAACTCGAATTTAACCTCAGGAATTACGCCCGCGTCTTTGATCCCGGCGCTCCTTATTTCTTCATCTTTTTGCGCTCACTTGGCCTGGCTTCGGTCAATACGGTTTTATGCCTGCTGATTGGCTATCCTTTTGCCTTCTTCATCGCTCGTCAGACGCCGCAGTGGCAAAAAATCCTCATCTTTTTGGTTATGGTGCCGTTTTGGACCAATTTTCTTATTCGTACTTATTCCTTGATGTTCATCATCCGTGACACCGGTCTGATTAACACCCTATTGATGAATATGGGCCTTATTGACCAACCCTGGCAAATTCTCTTTACGCCGACAGCGGTCCGGCTGGGGATGCTCTACGGTTATTTGCCCTTTGCCGTGCTGCCGCTGTATGCCTCGATTGAGCAACTGGATTTTAATTATGTGCAGGCCGCGCAAGATTTAGGCGCCGGCCCTATCCGAGTGTTTCTACGCGTGATGTTGCCGTTGACGATGCCCGGTGTCGTGGCGGCCGGGATCATCACTTTTATCCCCGCTGTTGGCGATTTTATTACGCCTGATTTGTTGGGCGGCGGTAATACTTTCTTGATCGGCAACGTGCTGCAACAACAATTTATGACAGTGCGGGACTGGCCTTTTGGTTCAGCGATGGGGATTGTGCTAATGACAATGGTCTTAGCGGCGACGATGCTCTATTTTCGTACCGGGGCCAGCCGGTCAATTTAGAAGGGGTAAACAACTATGAGCGCTTCATCATCGATAGCTGTATCCTCAGCCCAACCACGCAGCCGGACAGCATCTCGCATTTCGTGGGGACCAAAGCTATTGACGGCCAATGCGGTGTTAGTATTTGTCTTCTTCTATACGCCTATTCTGGTCCTGATTATCTTCTCTTTTAATGCCGGTCGAACCGGTACAAACTGGGAAGGCTTTAGCTTGCGCTGGTATGGCGAGTTGGTTAATGATGCCGCTATTTTATCGGCTTTTACCAATACGGTTATTGTTGCCTTTGTCTCAACTGCGCTGTCAACCGTTATCGGCACGATGATTTCCCTGGCGATGGAGCGCTACGATTTTCCTTTTAAGCTGCCGCTGGATGCTGTGCTGTATATGCCGATCATCATCCCGGAAATTGTGATTGCCCTGGCAACCCTGCTCTTCTTCGTTATCGTTTTTAATATGGTCAAACATCTGTTTGGGATCACTTGGGGCCTGGGATTACCCACAATTATCATTGCTCACATCGCCTTTACCATCTCCTTTGTGGCTACCATCGTCCGGGCACGCCTGGTTGATATGGACCCAAACATAGAACAGGCGGCTCGTGATCTGTACGCCGACGAATGGCAGACCTTTCGGCGGGTAACCTTGCCGCTGCTGCTGCCGGGCGTTATCAGCGGCGCGTTGATGGGCTTTACCCTCTCCCTGGATGATTTTTTGATTACGTTTTTTGTCTCCGGCCCCGGTTCTACTACTTTGCCTCTCCTGGTTTACTCGAAGGTTAAGTTTGGAGTGACGCCGGATTTGAATGCCCTGGCCACGCTTCTGCTGGTGTTCTCGATTGGCCTGGTCTTGCTGGCCCAGTTTTTGCAGCAGAGAGATTAGAGTAGAAATAAAGTTTTGTAGAGGAGAAAAGAAGATGAAAAAACATGTCTGGTTGGTGAGCGCCATGCTCATCATAGCCCTGCTCCTGAGCGCGTGCGGGACGGCCGCTCCGGAGCAAACAGCAGGAGGTAGTCAACCGGCGGCCTCTAGCGGCGGTGATCAACCGGCGGCTGCCCCAACCACAGCCAGCAGCGGTGAGACCGGCGGCAGTACTGAAAGTGGGCTGGCTAAAGAGTTGAGCGTCTACAACTGGGCCGATTATATTGACGAGTCGCTGCTGCAAGAATATGAAAAACAGTACGGGGTCAAGATTACTTACGATACCTTTGCCAGCAATGAGAACTTGCTTGCCAAGCTGCAAGCCGGAGCGATGGGCTATGATGTGATCATGCCTTCCGATTATATGGTGGCTCAGATGATCGAATTGGGCCTGCTGGCCGAGATTGATCAGAACAACATCCCCAACTTGAAAAACATAGCCAAGTTTAACCTTGACCCTCCTTATGACCCTGGCAACAAACACTGCGTCCCCTATCAATGGGGCACTACCGGGATTGCCTATAAAAAAGATGCCTTCAAGGATAACACGCCGGATAGTTGGGCTTACTTATTTGATCCGCAGTTGGCCCAAAAGTGGGCCAAAGCGGGAGGGATTAATCTCCTCAACGATCAGCGGGAGTTGATCGGCGCGGCCCTGAAATACCTGGGCTATTCTCTCAATGACCCAGACGAGGCTCATCTACAACAGGCCAAAGAGGTTTTATTAAAAGTTAAATCCTACATCAAAACCTTCAACAGCGAAGATTATGCCGACGCTTTGCTCATCCCTGGTGAGGTGGTTATTTCCCATTCCTGGAGTGGGGAGACTTACCGAGCGATTGATGAGACAACAGACGAGGCCACCGGAGAGAGCCAGTGGGGTTATGTTATCCCCAAAGAGGGCACGATGATTTGGCAGGATAATATTTGTGTCACAGCCACCACCCAAAAAAAAGCTACCGCCGAACACTTCATAAATTTTATGCTCGAGGCTAAAAATGCCGCAGCCGTCACCAACTTTACCTTTTATGCCAGTCCTAACGAAGCGGCCAAAGAGTTTATTTCGAAGGATATTATTGGCGATCCTGGTATCTATCCGCCCCCAGAGGTTTTGGCTAAGCTAGAATGGGCTAAACCGTTGGGCGAAACCGTCTTTTTGTATGATCAGATTTGGACGGAGATTAAGAGCCAATAAGTTGTAGGGGCTACCCGATGGGTAGCCCCTATTCTTCTTCATCCACGGGCTTGCCCATAACCTTGCGCTCGATCCAGGCAACTACACGCCGCAAGGGGTTGGCCCGGGTCCGCTCGGCAAAATCTTCAACCACTTCAGCCGGCAGCACCTCTTCCCCCCCATATTCACGCTCTAGCCTGTTCCAATGGCGCAGCAGAAATACGACCAGGTCCGCCTCAGTCCGCCCCGGAAAATAGGTCAGGATACCCTCTTCGCGAATTTTAGTGGCCAAAGGTAAGTAAACGTTGTCGTACCAGTCGGCCACGGCCTCTAACCAGGGCATATCCTCATCACTATCCCAGCTTTTCCAGTGGCGATGAACGGCAATCGACTCTTCCAGCTCCCAGTAGTAGCCGCCGGGCAGGGTCAGCACAATCCACTGATCGGGCCGGAGTTTGTCCAGCTCGGTGCTCTCTAAAAATTCCAGGTATTCCTGGCGCAGGACAAGGTCATTCAGGTCGTCATCCGTTTCCAGGGGTACGCGGGTGGGATACTCCCAGACGTGAGCTTCAATCGTCTCCATACCCAACTGGCGGGCCACCGAAACTCGATGGTTGCCGTCGCGCACAAAGTAGGTATCGCTGACCTTGTAAACCTCAATCGGCGGCCAGCCGCCTTGATCGGCCAGGCTGTCAATTTGCTCCCAGCGCTGGCGCATAGCGGCCTTGCGCGGCATAAAGGTGCGGGTGAAATCTTCATAGCGGCCCACGCTGCCGACGATCTGATCCAGGGGGATCTCCAGAATACCCAGGTAGGACTTGTTATTGAGGTGCAGTTTTTCGCGCACTTGCTCAAAGGGGAGCAGGTCTACCGGTTCATAGCGCACCAGGGAGAGCAGGTCCTGGATAAAAGCGTGGCGATGCGCTGCCTCAAAATCACGGGCTACTCGTTCTTGAGTAGGTGGGCGCCGGCCTCGTGGATCTACCGCCATGGATAGAATTTTGCGAGGAGAATCTTGATCGCGCATCAGGCTTCAAATAGCTAAATTTTGTAGGTTAACAGATACGGCCTATTGTACCTTGATTGATGAGCACATACAAGCTGCTGACTCCTTAGGGCCTGTCCATATTTTAGGAGACCTGACAGGTTTTGAAAACCTGTCAGGTCTGTTGCCTAAAAATTGGAACGCCCCCGGCTCCTTACCGGCTGCTGAATAACTTACCGGCCAGGCGCAGGATGTCGTCCAGGGGGCTGCCGTCTTTGTCCATATCCAACAGGCTGCCCAAAACGCTCATCAAATCGGGCTGAGCTTGTTGCACCGCTTGCTGCTGCTGGCCCAAAAACGACGACAGGCCATTGGCGTCGAAACCCTGCTGCTGCTGCTGCTGGCCCAGCGCGCCCATCAGCAGCGGCGCGGCGATTTCCAGCAATTGGCCCATCGAGCCGGCATCTAACCCCGTATTTTGGGCCAGGCCCTGCTGCACCGTCTGCTGCTGCTGGCCCAGTACGTGGCCCAGGATACCCGCACCGTTAGCCACCTGGGGATTGCTCAGATAACCGGACATATCGTTAAAAATCGACCCATCATGGTCTTGGGCCAGAGCCGAGTGGAGCGCCTGCGCGCCGTCCGGGCGTGACGAGTTGTTAGCCAGCGCCGAGATGAGTAAAGGCAGCGCCGCTCCCAAGGCCTGCCCCGTCGTGCCCTCGTCGGCCCCAATTTGGTGGCTGATTTGGGATAGATTGTCCCCGGTTAATTGTTGGTTTAGTAACTGCATTAAGTCACTCATGATTTTGTCTCCTTTTTGAAACACTATGGTTCATTTTCCAGCATTTCCTTAGCCTGCAAAAGCTCCTGCTTTTGGGCCTCGTTCACCGTAGGGTAGTGCAGGTCAAGCTCCTGCATGGCCTGCCCCACGATAATCGCTACAGCTAGGCGGGTAAACCACTTGTGGTCCGCCGGGATGACATACCAGGGCGCCCATTCGGTGCTGGTGTGATTGAACACATCCTCAAAAGCCGCCATGTAATCATCCCAAAAGGCCCGCTCCTTCACATCGTTTAAGGAGAACTTCCAATTCTTTTCGGGCAGTTCGATCCGTTCCAGGAAGCGTTTTTTTTGCTCTTCTTTGGAGACGTTCAAAAAGAACTTGAGTACGACGATACCGTTATCGGTCAAATATTTTTCAAAGTCATTCATGTGCTCAAAGCGGCGTTTCCAGATCTTGTCGTCAATAGCCTGAGGAGGAAGTTTTTGGTTGGCCAGAATCTGCGGGTGAACGCGCACCACCAGGGCTTCTTCATAGTAGGAGCGATTGAAGATGCCAATCCGCCCCCGCTCCGGCAGCGCCTTGAAAGAACGCCATAAATAATCGTGATCCAGCTCTTCGGGCGAGGGGGCTTTGAAACTGAACACCTGGGTTCCCTGCGGGTTCAGGCCGGACATGACATGTTTAATTATACTATCTTTGCCGGCGGCGTCCATTGCCTGGAAGATAATCAGCAGGGCCTGGGTGTTCTGGGCATAGAGTATGTCCTGCTGTTCGGCCAGTTTTTGGATGCCTTCTTGTAAGGCGCTCTTGGCGTCGGCCTTGTGGGCAAAATCGCCGGTGTAGCCGGGGTCAAAGTCCTTCTTTAGAGAAATTTTTGAGCCAGGCTCGACTAAGAACGGGCGAACGAGTTTGGGTAATTTCATAAAAGAACCTCCTCTGAAAATAGTAAACAGTAGTCAGTAGTCAGTAGTCAGAAAATATTTTCATCGCGATTTATCGCGGGGCGGACCTGGCTGACCAAACATAAACGCTGGCCACCTAACCACTTTTATTGGAACGATACAAAACCACAATCGACCTGGCTCCCACCCGGTACGACAAGCTGTCCAGGGGCGTTGTCTGTCCCGGCTCGGCAATGTCCTGCGGGCTGGGGAGATTGGTATCTACCACGAGCCGCCACTCGCCCGGCCGGCCATCCTGGATGGTGAAGGACAAATCTTCCCAGTAGGCATTAATCATTACGTAAATATCGCCGTCACGCTGCACTGCGCCGCGCAAGCAGTAGGCCAGGCTGTGCGAGTGATAGGAATGGTCAACCTCGGAGCCGACGCCGTACCAGCTCACATCCTCGCGCCAGTAGCGGCTGCGGCCAATCGAGGGGTGGGCTTTGCGAAAAGCAATCATCAGCTTGAAGAAGCGGTACATATCCTCGTTACGCTTCAGTAAATCCCAGTTCAGCCAGGTAGTCTCGTTGTCCTGGTTGTAGGGGTTGTTGTTTCCTTTTTGGGTGTTCATAAATTCGTCGCCGGCGCAAAACATGGGCGTGCCGTTGGCCAGCATCAGCAGGCAGAAAAAATTCTTGATCTGCCGTTTGCGCAGAACCATCACTTTCGCCGGCACGGCCACGTCGCCCTCCCGGCCGCAGTTCCAGCTTAGATTGTTGTCGCTGCCGTCGGTGTTGTGGTGGCCGTTGGCCTCATTGTGCTTGCGGTTATAAGCTACCAGGTCGTACAGGCAAAAACCATCGTGCGCGGTGACGAAGTTTACGCTTTGAAAGGGGCGGTAAGTCTCAAAAAGCGTGTCGGGGAAGAGATCATCGCTGCCGTAGAGCCGCTGTATCAACGGGCCAACCATGCCGGGATCGCCCTTGACAAAGGAGCGGATATCATCGCGGAATTTTCCGTTCCACTGCCGCCAGGCCAGGCCGGGGAAACTCCGGCCAAGCTGGTAGGTGCCGATGTCCCAGGCTTCGGCCACCAGGCGCACGTCGGCCTGGTAGCCAAAGGTGCTAATCTCGGCAATCACCGGGGGATCATCCAGGTTGACCGAACCATCAATGTTGCGGGTGAAGATCGAGGCCAGGTCGAAGCGAAAACCATCCACGTGCATCTGTTCGGCCCAGTAGCGCAGGCTTTCGACCACCATCGCCCGCACCGCCGGGTGGGCGCTGCGGATGGCATTGCCGCAGCCGGTATCGTTAACGTAACGGCTCCGATCGGGGGCTAATAGGTAATAGTTATAGTTATCAATGCCCCGGAAACTATAGGTCGGTCCGTGTTGATCGCCCTCGCTGGTGTGATTGTAAACCACGTCCAGCCAGACTTCGATCCCTACGGCATGAAAGGCTTTGACCATCTCGCGGAACTCGTCCAGAGGATTGCCGCAGGCGTATTGATGGTGCGGGCTGAAGAAGTTGAGGGTCATATAACCCCAGTAGCTGCCCTCCTGGGGGTCGTACTGGTGGACAGGCAGCAATTCGACTACGGTTACGCCCAACTCTTGCAGGTAAGGGATTTTTTCAATCAGGCCGGCGAAAGTGCCTCGTTTTTCGGGGCTGACGCCCGAATTGGGCCGGGCGGTGAAGCCCTTAACGTGCAGCTCGTACACAATCATGTCGTGGGTGTGGCATGGATGGGGATCGGAACCCCAATCGAACGGATCATGCTGCCGGGGCAATACCCCCAGCGGAGCAGCGCCGTCGGTGGGGCCGGCCTGGATAGCGGCGGCCCGGCTGAAACCGGGGGGAAAGTAAACATCGGTAGCATACGGGTCGAGCAAGATTTTCTGCGGGTCAAAACGATGGCCCGACGCCGGGTCAAACGGCCCTTCTACCCGGTAGGCATAGAGCGTTGCGCCGCGCAGTTCGCCGGCCGGAACCCAACAGTGCCAGATACGCCCGGTTTTGTTAATCAGGTAGTTGAGGTGGTAGGTATATACGGGCGTGACCGGATCCTCTTCCGTGTAAAGCAGCAAAGTCACCCCGGTGGCGTAGCGCGAGAACAACGCGAAATTATAAGCCTGCTGCTCCTCCAGCCAGGTGACGCCCAACGGGGCGGGTACACCTTCGACTTTTTCCCAATCCTCAATGGTGCGGAGTAAGGCAGGTTCTTGGATCATCATTGCCTCGAAAAAATCTTCGTTAGCGTTTAGATGTTTTTAGCTGTTCGCCCCAAACTTCGCCGCACCCACTTGAGCAGTTCGCCCAACCACAGCACCGAGCTGGCGACCAGGGTGCAAATCAGCCAGTCCAGCGCGCTTAGCGGCATCGTATCGAAGGCAACTTGCAGGAACGGCACATAAATCACCACGAATTGAAGGACAATGGACAAAGCCACCCCACCCCACAGCCACCTATTCCTAAACAAGCCGCTAAAGGCGCTGCGTGTATCGGAGCGGGTGTTGAACACGTTAAAAATTTGGAACATTATCAGCGTGACGAAAGCCATAGTACGGGCATAGAGAGCATCGCCTGAACCGGGGAGTAAGCCGCCGGGGAGCGACCCATCCAGCACTAATAACGTGCCTATGGCCATAATCAGGCCCACATAACCGATGTTGAACCACATCACCGGAGTAATGACACTGCTGCCCTTGACCCGCGGCTTATGTTCCATTACATCGGGGTCTTTTCGTTCCAGGCCCAGGGCCAGGGCGGGCGCACCATCCGTCACCAGGTTGATCCATAGGATTTGCGTCGCCAGCAGTGGAGCGACAAAATCTTCTCCATCGGCAGACAGGCCGAACAGCTTGGCCAGCACCACGCCGAGAAACATTGTCAGCACTTCGCCGACGTTCGACGACAGGAGATAACGTAAAAATTTTTGAATATTGGCGAAGATAGCCCGGCCCTCTTCTACCGCTGCGACGATAGTGGCAAAGTTATCATCGGTCAGGATCATATCAGACGCCTCTTTTGAGACATCCGTCCCGGTGATACCCATAGCCACGCCAATGTCAGCCATCTTGAGCGCGGGCGCATCGTTGACCCCGTCGCCGGTCATAGCCACAACCGCATGGTTAGATTGGAGGGCGCTGACAATACGCAACTTATGCTCCGGGTTCACCCGGGCGTACACCGAAACCTCGCGCACAATCTGTTGCAGGGTCTCGTCGGAGGTTCGCTCCAATTCCACGCCGTTAACTGCCCGCCCATCAGCGCTGATTTCCAATTCGCGGGCAATGGCCGCCGCCGTGATGGGATGGTCGCCGGTAATCATAATGGGCCGGATGCCGGCG
This sequence comes from uncultured Caldilineaceae bacterium, assembly GCA_964622215.1. Lineage (GTDB taxonomy): Bacteria > Chloroflexota > Anaerolineae > 4572-78 > J111 > DSQQ01. Next base: position 24,840 of record CAZUNT010000032.1, on the reverse strand, counting down.
CCCCTGGCCACGATGACCGCTTCTTTGACCTCCGGACGGGGTGGGTCGATCATGCCGACGATGCCCAGAAAGACCAGCTCTTGCTCGATGTCGTCGCTGACCGACTCCGGGTTTTGGTAGGCTTCGCGGGGAATAGAGCGAAAGGCCACCCCCAGCGTACGTAAAGCCTGGCCGGCCAGTTGCTCATTCACCGTCCGGATTTCGGTGCGGCGCTCTTGGGTCAAGGGGCGAGCTTCGTAGCCAACCAACTCCGCCTCGCACCGGCTCAATAACACGTCTGGGGCGCCTTTGGTGAAAACCAGGAGACGGTCCTCTCGCTCTAAGTCTTGTTGAACGGTGCTCATTAGCTTGCGCTCGGAAGAGAAAGGCACTTCGCCGATGCGAGTAAAACGGGCGTCGAGGTCTGCGGCGGTAAGGCCCGCTTTACGGGCAGCCACGATGAGAGCGCCTTCGGTTGGGTCGCCATGGATCAACCAGCGCCCATCTTTCTCCTGTAAGACGGCATTGTTGGCCCGGTCGGCGGCCCGCAGCACCCGTCTGACCTCATGACGTAGGTTGCCGTTGTCAACCGGGCGGCCATCTTGCAGCATCTCACCCTCTGGCTCATAGCCGATGCCGGTTAACTCTACCCGTCCACTGGCGGTGACTACCATGCGGACGGTCATCTCGTTTTTGGTCAATGTGCCAGTTTTGTCGGAGCAAATGACCGTAGCCGAACCGAGCGTTTCTACCGCCGGGAGTTTACGGATAATGGCGTGACGTCGGGCCATTCTTTGGACGCCGACGGCCAGCACAGTTGTAACCACGGCCGGCAGGCCTTCGGGTACGGCGGCCACAGCCAGCGACACGCCCAGCAGCATCACCGCTACCAGGCCTGACAGGCTGCTCACACCCTGGATAAAGAGGATGGTCGCCACCATAATCACAGCAATAACCAGCACGATTATCCCCAGTAGCTTGCCGAGCCGGTCAAGTTCCTGCTGGAGCGGCGTCCGCTCACTTTCGGTTTGGCGGAGCAAACCGGCAATCTTGCCCACCTCGGTGCGCATCCCTGTGGCAGTGACCACGGCCCGTCCACGTCCTGCTACTGCCGCTGTGCCGCTGAAAACCATGTTGGATTGATCGCCTAACCCCACCTCTTCCTCAATAATGGGAGCGGAGTCTTTAGAAACCGGCAAACTCTCGCCGGTTAAGGCAGCCTCGGCTGTCTGTAAGGCAACAGAGTGGATAATCCGGCCATCGGCGGCGATAGAGTCGCCTTCTTCAATCAGTAAAATATCGCCGGGGACCAGTTGGGCGGCCGGAATACGGTGGTGCTGGCCGTCGCGTTGCACCGAAGCTTCGGCAGCCTGCATGGCCTTCAGCGCTGCCGCCGATTTCTCGGCCCGGCCCTCTTCCACAAACCCCAGAATGGCGTTGAGCAGCACAATCGCCAGGATGACCAGACTCTCGTAAGGTAATGCCTCTGCCCGCTCGATCACCCACACCACGACCGAAATCAGCGCGGCAATAATCAGCAGAATAACCAACATATCCTGGAACTGGGCCAGAAACCTGCGCCAGGCCGGGACAGGCGGTTCCGTTTCCAGTTCATTAGGGCCATATAGTTTGAGGCGGGTTTCGACTTCCTGGGCGCTCAGGCCGCGCTCGCCGTGGCTGCCCAGTTCGGCTAAAACCTCTTCGGTGGTTTGACGATAAGCTACTAGTGGGCTGGTTTCGACCATAATTTTTTTCCTTGCTCTTTTTGATGCTCTCGGCTACAATGAGAAATACTTTCCTGGTTTATGCGGCATACTAATATGACGTGTACTTTTGGGCAATTTTGCCTCTCCTCAATGTTGAGCATGCAGGATAGCTTCTAGTTTGGAAAAATTCAGGCGATTAAGGACCACTAACGAATGTTGTTAGTCTTACGATACGCCGATCATTTTGGATAATGCCAAACCCGGCTGTTTTGCGTGCTGCTATTCGCGCCAGCGCCATAGAGATTGACCCTGTTGAAGACGAGGGTTAAGCCCGTAGTCGGTGCTGTTTTTCATTATAGCTGATAATCTCATAAATTGTAACTGCCAGTAATAAAAAGGGTCTGTCCAAATTTTAGGAAGACCCTAAAGGTTTTGAAAACCTTTAGGGTCTACTACCCTAATAAAAAGGTAACAGGTTGGTTACTGTTTACTATTTTCAGGAGACATTGTTTTATGCTGCAACGAAAGAAAGCCCAACAGATTTTTGACCGGGCCATAAAAGTTATGGCCAAAGGAGTCAGTTCAAACTTCCGTTATTTGGGGCCTGCCACCACACCGGTAGCGACCAGAGGAAAAGGCGCCAGGGTGTGGGACGCCGACGGCAATGAATTTATTGATTATCGCCTGGGCTGGGGGCCCATCATCTTAGGCCATGCCGATGAACGTGTCAATCAGGCCGTCCACGCCGTCATTGACCATGGCACGCTTTTTGCTACTACCACAGAACTCGAGGTCATCGTGGCGGAAAAAATTGTCAAAATGGTGCCCGGCATAGAAATGCTGCGCTTTACCACTACCGGCACCGAAGCCACCATGCACGCGCTGCGAGTAGCCCGCGCCTATACCGGTCGTGAGAAGTTTATTAAGTTCGAAGGTCAGTATCACGGCGTACATGATTATGTGTTGTTTAGTACAGCCTCGGCGGCGCTGGGTTCGTTGGGTTCACGGCGTAGTCCCATCCCGGCGCCAACCGGCTCCGGGATTCCCCCGGGTATTCGGGATTACGTCATTACCTTGCCTTTTAATGATTTTGAGTTGGTAGAGCGCGCGGTCAAGGATAAGTACGGTGATCTGGCGGCCATTATGGTCGAGCCGGCGTCGGGTAACAGCGCCGGCCTGGAACCTGAGCCTGGGTTCCTGGCTCATCTACGCCAGTTATGTAATGATTATGGCATCGTGCTGATTTTTGATGAGGTAAAAACGGGTTTCCGCTTTGCCAATGGCGGCGCTCGTGAGGCTTATGGCGTCATCCCTGATCTGTCGGCTTATGCCAAGAGCCTGGGTAACGGCTACCCGGTGGCAGCTTTTGGCGGCAAACGGGAAATTATGGACCTGATTGGGTCGGGGAGTGTGGCCCATGCGGGCACGTATGGCGGTAATGCTCTGAGCATGACTGCCGCCAATATGGTGTTGGACATTTTAGCCGCCAGCCCGGTGCTGGCCAATCTGGCCAAACGAGGCCAGCGCTTGAAGAGCGGCCTGAGCGAGATTTTAAGCGAGGCCGATTTGCCCCACCAGATGACCGGCCACCCGAATATGCCCGGTTTCCTCCTCACCGATAAGGTCATCAAAGAATACCGGGATGTTCTAACCTGCCATAATGCCGGTTTATACGAGGCTATCATGGGCGAATTATATGAACGGGGAGTTTGGGTTGAGGGTGACGCTCGTGAGCCGTGGTTCTTATGCGAGGCTCACGATGAGAGCTTGATCGATGAAACACTCAACCGTTTCCAGGATGCGGTCAAGGCAGCCAAGGCTAATCATAAACCGGCCCATCATGGCGATGATGTAGGCGAATAGTTTTTACTTGCCCAAAAAACAGAGGATACCGGCAGCGACGCCCCGCGCCAGGATTTTAGGCTTGTGTTCCAAGATGTCGCGGTCGTCCAACAAAAAGCCAAGCTCGATAATCGCCCCGGGGGTCATACGATCAATTTCTCGGAAGGCGTGGTAGTTGGTCATATTATCGGTGATACTGCTGGGATGCTGCGGTAAACCGGTGTAAGCCCCATACTCCTGGTTTAGACAAGCGACCAAGCGATCTTCGGCTTCGGGGATGGCGCTGTCGGTAACCCGGGCAACCTTAAAGCCGCTTGCCCCGGAAAACATACAACTGTCGGCGTGGAGACTGACCAGGGCATCGGCTTGAAAACCGCTCAATCGTTCGTCAAACTCTTCCAGCAAAACTGCCTGCACCCCTTTGCGGTCTAACAAATTAACCACCTCCTGCGCGGTGGCGTAGTTGACTTCGGCTTCAGTTAGGCCATCAGGGCAAACCGCGCCGGGATCATAGCCTTTGTGCCCGGCCACAATACCCGCCAGGGGGCGATACGGGTCTCTGGTCGGCAGCACCCTGTGGGCCAAACTTACGGTAGGCGCAAGTTGGGGGCTGGGGAGTGCAGGCTGGACTATCTTGATCTCGCGCTCTCCCTGGACTGCCGGGCTGAATAGCCTGAAGCCCATTAAGATCCCGACGATAATTAAGGTGATAATTACTACGAAAAAAGTTTTACGGTGGCCACGGGTTCCGGCAGGGCGGCGTACTGCTTGATTTCTGGGCTTGGATGAACTGAACATAACATAAATAATAACATAATATTTTGATTTCGTCCATAAGGTTTCTATGATTGTACCATTGGTACGTTGACACAAACCTCTGACCACACTAAAATAAAAGAGTGGCGGAATTTAAACAGGTCGATTGGTGAAGGTGAGGATACAGTGGCCGAGAGAATTTTGGTCATCGATGATGATCCTATCTTGCTGCAATTGATAGAATCAAGCTTGGGGCAACGTGGTTATGAAGTTTTTGTTGCCTCTAGCGGCCCAGAAGGTTTACGAGGGTTAGGAGAAATAAAACCTCACCTGATTATCTTGGATATTATGATGCCGCAAATGGATGGCTGGGAAATTTGCAGCCATATTCGTAAAATTTCTACCGTCCCTATTGTCATGTTGACGGCGCTTGGCTCTCGAACGGATATTGTGCGTGGCCTGAATGCCGGGGCCGACGACTATTTAGTCAAACCATTTTATAAAGAAGAGCTTTTAGCTCGGGTGTCGGCGGTGCTGCGCCGGGCCAATATGCCGCCTTTTTCGACTAAAGCTCCTTTACGCTTCGGCAATGGGGAATTAATCATCGACCCCACCGATCGCCAGGTGATGCTGGCCGGCCAGCCAGTTGACCTGACCCCGACCGAGTTTGACCTGCTGCTCTTTATGGCTCATCGCCCGGGGCGAATCTTGAGTGCGGAATTTATCTTTGAAAACGTTTGGTCCTATGACTCCGACGCCAACCTGGAAAGCGTCAAGTGGTATATGTGGCGGCTGCGTAAAAAAATTGAAAAAAAACCCAGCAGCCCCAAATATATCATTACCGAGCGCGGCGTGGGCTACCGATTTCTCCCCAATTTTGGCCAGGCAGAATCAGAAAAGGCTGGAATTGGTTGATCAAACGATAATTTTAATTGTTGATGATTTGTTATTTTTGCCCAGGCTAGAAGTGGGCCTGCGCCATTTGGGCTACCACCCTCTGGTCGCTACCAATGAAACCGACCTATCGCGGGCGCTCTTTACCGCGCCGGTGCTGGTGATCGTCGATTTGTTCAGCCAGAGCTTTAATTGGGAGCGGCTGGTCCGTTTTGTCAAAGGGCCAGGCCCAAAAGCAGTGCATGTGCCTACCCTGGGTTTCGGTCCCCACGTGGACTTGGCCTTACGTGAACGAGCCTTGGCTGCCGGCTGCAATGCCGTTGTTGGACGTGGGGCCATTGCTAGCCAGTTATCCTCTCTGGTTCAGAAATACAAATGGGTCATCGACCGGAGCCGCTGCCAGGAAGCCCCTCCCCCGTTGATATTGGAAGGTATAAAGCTGTTCAATCAGGGCCTTTACTTTGAATGTCACGAGGTCATCGAAGACGCCTGGAAAGAAGAACAAGGGCCGGTGCGGATCATGTACCAGGGGATTTTGCAAATAGGGGTGGCGTGTTACCATGTGCAAAAGAAAAATTGGCGTGGGGCGATGAAAGTGCTGGAACGGGGCATACCCAAAACCGGGCGTTTCACCCCCAGTTGTATGGGGATTGACATTGCCCAACTCCTAGCCGACGCCGAAGCGATCCGGCAGGAATTACAACGTTTGGGGCCGGAATGGTTGGGTGAATTCGATTCTCGTCTTTTTCCCAAAATACAGTTTATAAATAATCCATTGCCGAGCGCGGAAAGTAATTGACCTTTATGGCCCCGCATAGTATAATCGCTGACTAAACAATCCTCCCGCCGAAAAAATCTCCCAATGACAACCTTTGTAGTGATCCCAACTTACAACGAAGCTGAAAATCTACCCGCCATCGCGGCTGAACTTTTTAATTTGGGCCTCGAAGATTTGCAGATTTTAATCGTTGACGACGACTCGCCCGATGGTACCGGCCGGGTTGCCGACGATTTAAGCCGGCAATACTATCCTGGTCGTTTTCATGTGATCCACCGGCAGGGTAAGCTGGGCCTGGGCACAGCTTATGTGACCGGCTTCACCGAAGCCATGAAGCGCGGCGCAGATACCATTATCCAGATGGATGCCGATTTTTCCCACTCACCCTCGTATATTCCTCGTATGCTGGAAAAAATCTGTGATTACGACGTCGTGGTTGGCTCTCGCTATGTCAGCGGCGGCGAGTTGGACGAGCGTTGGGGATGGTGGCGTTGGCTATTGAGCTGGTGGGCTAATGTAGTTTGGACCCGGCTCATTCTGGGCGTGCGCACCAAAGATGCCACCGCCGGGTTCAAATGTTGGCAGCGCAGCGCCCTGCAACGAATTGGCCTGGAACGTATCACTTCCAACGGTTATGTCTTTCAAGTTGAAATGGCCTATGTATCGGAAAAACTAAAGTTCCGTATTCTAGAGATTCCCATTTACTTTGAAGACCGCCGCATCGGGCAGAGCAAAATGACCGTGCCGGTCAAAATCGAAGCCGCCCTGCGCGTTTTCGAAATCCGTTGGCGGCATCACAATGTTAAGCCAATGGCTCTACCCCATTCCGCTAAAACCTCATAGGAGGGGTGCGCTTGCTTCGAGCCATTACCCGGCAAGATATTTTAGCCGCTGCTGCGCTGCTGCTCTTGCCGCTGCTCCTTTTCTGGCCCGTCACCGTCGGGCCAAATACGCTCCTTCCCGTTGATAACCTCTTCGCCTACGAGCCGTGGGCCTCCTATAAGGAGGTCCTGGGCGTCGGCTTGCCTCAGAATCAACTCCTGTCCGACCTGATTCTGGAAAATTATGTCTGGAAAAAATTTATCCGCGAGTCCATCACCGCCGGTCAACTGCCCTTGTGGAATCCCTACATCCTCTCCGGCCAGCCCTTCCTGGCCAATGGGCAGCACTCTGCTTTTTACCCCTTTAGCCTGCTGTTTTACCTCATGCCGTTGAGCCAGGCTTATGGCTGGTTTACGGTCATTCAACTGTGGCTGGCCGGTCTGGGCATGTATACCTTCTTGCGTATCCTCAGGGTAACCCGGTGGGGGGCGCTTTTCGGCGGGATGACCTACTCGCTCAGCGCCTTTTTTATCGTCAGCGTCGTCTTTACCATGATTATTGCCGGGGCGGTCTGGCTGCCTCTTTTCCTGGCCATGATCGAAATCATCCTGCGCAAACAGGAAGAAAAAGGGGGGATCGGCTACTCGCCCATCCCCTACGTGGTGGCAGGCGCTTTAGTTTTGGGCATACAAACCCTGGCCGGTCATGTCGAAATCACTTACTACACCCTGCTGGTCGGCGGTTACTACGCCCTGGGCCGTCTTCTCCTGTTGTGGCGGCGTCAAAAAACTCCTCGTTTTGCCCTGCGCCTGGCCGGCTGGCTGGTGGTCATGGTTGTTTTGGGCGTAGGACTGGGTTCAGTTCAGCTCGTGCCGATGTACGAAGTCGTCAGCCAAAACTTCCGTGATAACTCTGTCACCCTGGAACAGGTGCGGGAGTGGGCTTTACCCTTCCGCCGGGTCATCACTTTTATCATCCCCGATTTTTTTGGCAGCCCGGCCCACCACGGCTATTTTGACGTCGTCACCTGGCGCTGGCAGCCTATCGGCCTCAACGCCTACGGGCAAAACAATCCTCTCTGCCGTGATTGCACCAGTTGGGACACCAAAACCGCCGTCGAAGCCGGAGCCTATCTTGGCAGCCTACCGTTGGTCTTGGCCATGCTGGCCGCAGCGCAAGCTGTTAAGGAGGGTTGGAAGAGTGGAAGACCGGAGGAAGGAAGACATTTACCATCGCCAACCTTCCAACCCTCTGTCTTTATATTTACGATACTTACCCTTCTCTCCCTCCTTTTTGCCTTTGGAACGCCACTATACGCCTTACTTTTTTACGGTTTACCCGGCTGGAATCAATTACACTCCCCCTTTCGCTGGATCTTTCCCTTTACCCTGAGTATCGCCGTATTGGCCGGGATTGGGATGACCTACCTTGAGCAGTTCGTCAGCATCTCCTGGGAAAACTGGCAACAACAGCGAGGGAGCAAGGGAGCGGGGGAGCAAGGGAGCGGGGGAGCAAGGGAGCGGGGGAGCAGGGGAAATGAATTCTTTCCAACCTTCCAACCTTCCAACCTTCCAACCTTTCTTTCTTCCCTCTCCCTCTACACCGCCTGGTTCCTCTTCTGGAGTGGGCTGATCGGCCTCGTGGTCATGCTGGCCGCCTTGTTTGTGCCCGCTCCTTTCATTCAGATAGGTGATTTTGTGCTTGCTCATTCCGGCCTGGCTCAAAACGCCTTTGCCGATGGCCGCCAACTGTTTGGCTACGAGTGGCCTAACTTTTTTAAGTTCTTTCTGCTGGTCATGGCGGCCGGAGCAGTGCTGCGGATTGTGCGCTGCCCCATCTATTTACGATTTACGATTTACGATTTACGAAAAATAATCGTAAATCGTAAATCCGAAATCGTAAACCCTTTGCCTGTTTGGCAGCCTCTGGCCGTGCTCATCCTCGCCGTTGACTTGCTGTTGGCCGGGGCAGGCTTCAATCCCTCGGTTGATCCGGCCCTGCTCGATTTTAAACCTCCGGTGGCCCAATGGCTGGCAGCCCGCCGCGCCGAAGACCCTTTTTTTCGTATCAACAGCTTTGACACGCCGGAGGGGCGCGGCAACAAGGTTTTCCTGGCCAATGTGGGCATGTATTACAACCTGTTCGACGTGCGCGGCTACGACAGCATCATTCCGGCTCAATATGGCCGCTTTATGCACCTCATCCAGGAAAACGGCGACCTTTTCTTCAACCGGATCGGCCCCATCTATTACGATGGTTACGCCGCCCTGGACTCGGCCCTGCTCGATTTGCTGGGGGTGCGTTACGTTCTGACTACGGTGGACATTAACAACCCCAACTACCAACTGGTCTACGACGACGAGATTCGGGTGTACGAGAACACGGATGCCTTGCCCCGCGCCTTTGTGGTGGATGAAAAACAAGACCTGTCAGGTTTAGGAAAACCTGACAGGTCTTTGTTGGACTTGGCTCTCCGCAGCCTTAACCCTCGCCGGCAGGTCATTCTGGATGGCGAAAACAACGGCCTGGGTCGTGACCTTACGCCGGAGGATGTGGTGGCCGCCGGCTCGGCTAAAGCCTCGACTCCAGAATCATCCAGTGTAAAAATTGTTGAATACACTCCCAACGAAGTCCGTCTCGCCGTTCAACTCGACCACCCCGGCTGGCTCGTTCTGGCCGACGCTTATTTCCCCGGCTGGCGAGCCTATAGCCGACCGCAGACGGCCGACCGCCGACCGCCGGATACCGGCCAACCCGATCAACCTCCAACCCCCAATCTTCAATCTTCAACCTCCAACCTTCAATCTTCAACCTTCAACCTTCAACCTTCAACCCCCAACCTTCAACCTTCAACCCCCAACCTTCAACCTTCAACCCCCACTCCCCAACCCGAAACCGAATTGACTATCCACCGCGCCGACGGCGCTTTCCGGGCGGTCTACCTGCAGCCTGGCCAGTGGGAAGTTCGTTTCCGCTACAGCCCCCGCAGCGTTCAATTGGGGTTGTACGGTTCGTTCCTGGCCCTGGTAACCCTGCTGTTTATCGGCGGCTATTGGACCTGGGGCAAACTTTACCGCGAGAGCGAAGCCGACTCGTCCATCAAGCGGGTGGCCAAAAATAGCCTGGTGCCGATGGTCATGGCCCTGTCCAACCGGCTGATTGACTTTGCCTTTGCCCTGCTCATGCTGCGTATTTTGCAGCCGGAAGGGGCCGGGCGCTATGCTTTTGCCGTAGCCTTCATTGGGCTGACCGAAATTTTGACCCGCTATGGCCTGGGCACGCTGGTCACCCGCGAGGTGGCCGCCCATCGCGCTGCCAGCAATCGCTACCTGTCGAATGTGTCTCTCATGCGTCTCTACTTTTGGCTGGCGGCGATCCCGTTTATGGGCGCTATTTTGGGCTTGTACGTTATCTTCGGCGGCCTGACCCTGGACGTGGTTATCACCGTTGCCCTGCTGGCGGTCGGCACCCTCTTTAGCAATCTCTCCGACGGCCTGACTGCCCTCTTTTACGCCCACGAAAAAGCCGAGTATCCGGCCGCCATTGCCTCAATCACCACCCTGATCCGGGTCAGCCTGGGCGCGCTGACCTTACTCCTGGGTTGGGGCATTATCGGCCTGGCCGGTGTCTCCCTGGTGGCAAACCTGGTCACATTTCTGGTGCTAGGTTACATCTTGATTCGGACCATCTTCCGCCCCTCCTTAGAGACGGACCGGAGCCTGCAAAAGGAAATGGTGGCCGAGGGCCTGCCGTTGATGCTGAACCACCTCCTGGCCACCATCTTCTTTCGTATTGACGTGTTTGTTCTCTCTCCTACCTGGGGCGACGCGGCGGTGGGCTACTACAACGCCGCCTACAAATATATTGACGGCATCAACATCATCCCCCAATATTTCACCCTGGCCCTCTTTCCCCTGATGAGCCGCTTTGCCGCCGACTCTCGCGAGTCATTGGTCCGGGCCTATATTTTGAGCCTGCGCCTGCTGCTGTTATTGGCCATACCGCTGGCGGTCGGCACACCCTTTGTGGCCCAGGAGTTGATCTTCTTTTTGGCCGGGGAACGTTACCTGCCCGATTCGATGATCGCCCTGCAACTGCTGATTTGGTTCCTGCCCTTCAGCTTTATCAACCAGGTGACCCAGTACGTATTGATTGCCATTCACCAGCAGCGCCACCTGACCCGCGCCTTCATCATTGGCGTTTTGTTTAACCTCACCGCTAACCTCATTTTTATTCCTCTCTACGGCTATCGCGCCGCCGCCGTCACCACCATTTTCTCCGAGTGGGCCTTGCTCATCCCCTTTTATCTCCTGGTGCGCCAAAATCTTTGCTCCGTGCCCTGGTTCGACATAGCCTGGCGGCCTACCGTTGCCGCGGCGGTGATGGGCCTGTGCCTGTGGTTCAGCGGCGATGTCAATTTCCTGGTCACCATAGCCATCGCGGGCGTAACTTACTTGGCCGTGCTGGCCCTGGTCGGCGGGTTCCACCAGCCGGATATGGGCATTGTCTGGCGGGCAGTGCCACTTAACCGGCTGTGGAAAAAAGCCCGGTCGTGACCCGCTTCACTCTGAACCTTGGCGACGCTAACTGGCGCTTCGGCCAGGTCCCCCGCCGGCCCTTCACTTCCTCCGATGTCTATGACCTCCCTGCCGTAACCGAGTGGCTCCCCGCCACCGTCCCCGGCAATGTCCGCACCGATTTGCTGGCCCTGGGCCGCATCCCCGATCCTTTTTTTGGCGAACAGTACCAGCAAAGTTTGTGGGTGGAAGATGTGGATTGGTGGTACCGGCGCTTGATTGAGCCACCAGCAGCGTTTGGGGTCGCATCCCGCGCCTTCCTTATCTTTGAAGGCATTGACTACCTGTCGGCCATCTTTGTCAACGGGCGGGAGATGGCCCGCCACGAAGGTATGTTCTCCCGGCAAATCGTCGAAATCAGCGAGGCGCTGCGAACCGACCCGGCGGAGATTGCCGTACGCTTGTGGGGCAGCAGCGCTTTACCCAAACGGCAACTCACCTGGCGGCAGCGAGCCTGGCAAAAAATCGCTAGCCCATTCTATCGGAGCTGGGTTGGCATTTACCCCGACCGCTCGGCCAGCCTCAAATGCCAGATGTCCTTCGGCTGGGATTTCGCCCCACCCATCCGCACGATGGGGATTTGGGATGAGGTTTATGGGGTAGTCAGTGGGTGCATTTTTATTGCCGAAATGAGTGCAGTGAGTCAGGTCGGTAGTTCGTTATCCGTTGAAAGTGATCAGTTATCAGTTATCAGTCAAAAATCAGGTGCTGGCGGTCGGCGGTCGGCGGTCGGCGGTCAGCGGTCTGCTTCGGCCGATCTCACCGTCCACCTCACCCTCGATGCCAGCCAACCTCACCGGGTGGAGACAACCATTAACATCACCCCGGCCAATTTTGAAGGGACGAGTTTTGGTCCATTTCGTTTTTCGCTCGATCTGCCCGCCGGGCGCAGCGATCACCAACTCCGCTGTCATCTGCCCGACGCCGCCCTGTGGCAGCCCTGGGATCGCGGCCGGCCCAACCTGTACCACGTCCGGGTCAGGCTAATCGATTCAGAGGGCCAGCCGCTCGATGAAGTTGTGGTCCGGACCGGTTTCCGGGCCATCGAGCTGCAAAAGTGGCAATTCAGCCTCAACGGCCGGCGCGAGTTCATACGCGGCCTCAATTGGGTTCCGGCCGACAGCTTCCCCGGCCGCCTGCGCCCGGAGCATTACGCCCGGCTGTTGAACATGGCCCGGGCAAGTGGGGCCAATCTGCTGCGGGTCTGGGGCGGCGGCCTGCGGGAGAAGCGGACCTTTTACGACTTGTGCGACGAACTGGGCCTGCTTGTCTGGCAGGAGTTTCCTTTTGCCTGTATGTTCCTGGGCAGCTACCCGGCCGACCCGGCCGACCTGGCCCTGGTCGAGGCTGAGTGCAACGCCATCGTCCGCCAACTGCGCCGCCATCCTTCGTTAGCCCTCTGGGGCGGCGGCAACGAATTTAGCCGCTCGCGTAACCGCCCCCTGCTGGACACGCTGGCGGCAGTGGTGCAGCAGCATGATGGTTCGCGCCCGTTCCGGCCCGTCTCCCCCAGCTTCGACCACGGCGGCGACGCCCACAACTGGAGCGTCTGGCACGGCTGCCAGCCCATCGGGGCTTACCAGGCCGAAACCGCCCGCTTCCTCAGCGAGTTCGGCCTGCAGGCTCTCCCCCACTTCGACACCCTCACCGCCGCCCTGCCCAACCCCGCCGAGGGCTGGGACACTCACCATGCCGACTTAAAGAAGTTGTCCCGCTACATTTCACTATTTAATAACCCATTACTTATCCCCCCTAAAAAGTTCGCCATTCGCCATTCGCCATTCAGAGCCAATGACTCCCTCCATTTACAATTAACCATTGACAATTTACAATTGACCATTGACAATTCCCAACTCGCCCAGGCCACCGCTCTGCAAACCGCCGTCGAGCACATGCGCCGGCGCAAAGGTCAAGCCGGGGGCGTCTGCCTGTGGCAGTTCAACGAACCCTGGCCGGCCATCAGTTGGGCCGTCGTCGATTACTTTAGCCGGCCCAAGCTGGCTTACGAGCGGCTTCACATGTGGTACAACCCCGTTTTAATCAGCCTGAAATTCCCGGCCGGGCGGCGTTGGCTGGCCGGCGACATCTTTGAGGCCGAAATCTGGGCCATCAACGATACGGTGGAAGAGCTGCCGGAGTGCGAATTACAAATCAGCCTGGACGATAACCTCATTCACCTCCACCGCTTCGATTTGCCCGCAGACAGCGCCCGCTGCGCAGGTACATTGGCCCATCGCCTGACCGTCCCTCCCGGCCAACTCAGCCTGACCCTGCGCCAGGGAGCAGACATCATTGCCCGCAACAGCTACGATTTGGCCTGGCATGACCTGGCGCACGCTCCCCTGTCCCACCGCCTGCGGCGCTGGCTGGCCGATTGGGTGCTGCGTTAATTGCCCATTTGGGGTGCATTTCTGTTTTGGGGCAGACCTAACCCCCCGACCCCCTTCCCTCATAGGGAAGGGGGAGAAAAGCGCCCTCCCCCGCGTCGGGGGAGGGTTGGGGAGGGGGTTCGCCTACGCCGTCAACCAAGTTCGCCCCCAAGCTGAGATGCTCCCCAGAACGTTTGCAAAGAGACCCAGGGGAGACTATTATATTTACAGGGATTCGTAACTACTCAGCCAATCTTATGTCTCAGCAACCCTGACCGCCGAAAAGACGGATTGCAGGGCGAGTTATGGCGGTCGGCGATCTGCCGTCAGCGGTCATGTGGCTCATTGGGGCTGATGGCTGAGTGGTTACAGGGATTCTTCACTTCGTTCAGCATGACAGAGGCAGGAATCTACCATGAAAAAACTCCTTTGTTTTAGTTTGGGCCTGGTTCTTAGCCTGATCCTATCTGGCCCGCCGGCCCAGGCCCAGGAAAAAAGCCTGGTCTGGCAGCGCTACGATGTTAACCTGAATGTCCAGGCCAATTCCGATATCCTGGTCGAAGAAATCCAGGAAATTGCCTTTACCGGCGGTACCTTTACCTTTGGCTTTGCGGCCATTCCGCTGGGCCGGGTGGATCAAATCGCCGAGGTCCAGGTGTCCGAACTGAGCAGCGGCGGCGAGCGGGCTTACAGCCCCAACTCGACCGGCGAGTATGGTTTTACCACCAACGTCAACGGGGGTAACCTGGAAATCACCTGGTACTTCCCGCCGACCCGCAGCAGCACCCACATTTACCGGCTGCGCTACCGGGTCAGCGGCGGGCTGCGTATCTACGAGGGCGGGGATCAACTCTGGTGGAAGGCCATCCCGCCCGACCATAACTTTCCCATCCGTTCGGCCAAAGTGACCGTGACCCTGCCTCAGACTTTCCCCAAAGAGCAATTGCAGGTGGCCAGCTACGGCGCGCCGGCCAACCCGCCGGCCTACACCGACCGGGGCCAGGTGGTCTTTAGCGCCCAGAACATCCCCACCGACGAAGAGTTGGAGGTGCGGGTACAATTTCCGCACGGCCTGGTGCAAGGCAACCCCCCGGCCTGGCAGGCCGCCGACGACCGCCGCCAGCGATGGGGAGCGGTGGTGGGGGTAATCTTTGGGGCGCTGGGGGTGATGGCCTTAATCGGCGGGCCTCTCGGCGTCTACCTGCTCTGGTACAAGCGCGGGCGTGACCTGCCGGTTGGGGTGGCGCCTGAGTATATCAGCGAGCCGCCCGGCGATTTGCCCGCCGGGGTGGTCGGGACCCTGGTGGACGAAAAAGCCGAATTAAAAGACATCATCGCCAGCATCACCGACCTGGCTCGCCGGGGGGCGCTGCGGCTGGAGGAGCAGCAGCACGAGGGTTTCCTGGGCATCGGCTCCGGGAGCGAATACACCTTCCACCTGGCTGATGAAACTAAAGCCACCCGGCCGTACGAGCAGACCTTACTCAAAGGCATTTTTAGAGGCCAGAGTGAACGGCGGATGGCCGACCTGCGCCAGAAATTCTATACCTATATCCCTGAGTTGCAGCAAGCCCTCTACGCCGAAGTGGCCCAGGCCGGTTACTTTCCCGGCGACCCCGGCGCGACCCGGCGCAATTGGACCTGGCTGGGCATCCTCAGCCTGGTTTTGAGCTTTGTGATCGCCTTTGGGCTGCTGTGCGGGCTGGGTGATTATTCGCCGCTGGCGGCCTGTCCGGGCCTGGCCCTGGTCGTTACGGCCATAGGACTCATCATCATCGGACCTCACATGCCGCGCAAGACGGCTAAAGGGGCGGAAGAGGCGGCCAAGTGGCTGGCCTTCAAACGTTATTTACAAACCATCGAAAAGCACGGCGACCTGGCGGCAGTGAAGGACAAGTTTGAAGAGTTTCTGCCCTATGCCATTGCCTTTGGCCTGGACCGCAGCCTGATCAACAAATTTGCCGCCATCGATACGCCTGCGCCCAGTTGGTGGGGACCGGTTCTGGTGCCCCGGCCCGGCTATGGCTATGGCTATCCCCACCACTCCTATGGAGGGGGTATGGGGCCGTCGAGTGGGCCGGCCGGTGGCCCGCCCGGTCCGCTGGCGGGTGAGGGGGGACAAATACCGACGTTGACCGGCATGAGCGAGGGTGTTGGGACTTCGTTAGCCAGTATGAGCCGCAGCCTGGGCGCTATGCTAAATTCGGCCGGTTCCACCCTGGCCAGCACACCGCCTCCCAAATCTTCGGGCAGCGGCGGTTGGAGTGGGGGCGGCTGGAGCGGCGGCGGTTTCAGTGGAGGCGGCGGTGGCGGCGGCGGCTCACGCGGGTTTGGATGATAAACATAATATCTCAGGAGGATGCTGTGTTTGAAGAATTTACACTGACCGAGGTTAACGATTATCTCCATCAACTCTACGATGACGAGGATCCGGTCCGGCGCGAAATGGAGGATCTGGCCCGGCAGCGGGGCTTTCCCATTGTGGGACCGCTGGCGGGACGGCACCTCTACCAATTAACCCAAATGATTGGAGCGCGCCGCGTCTTTGAATTGGGATCGGGTTACGGCTATTCGGCGCTCTATTTTGCTCGGGCCGTCGGCCCGGAAGGGGAAGTTCACTGCACCGAACTCGACGCCGAAAATATCCGGCTGGCTCACATGTATCTGAACCGGGCCGAGGTCTGGACAAGGGTGACGTATCACCAGGAAGAAGCTGTTACCGCGCTGCGCCAGGTGGGAGGAACCTGGGACATCATTTATAATGACATTGATAAAGCCGGTTATCCTGAGACCGTTGACCTGGCCTATGAGCATCTTCGCCCCGGCGGTCTTTTTATTACCGATAACCTGCTCTGGCACGGCCGGATTTTTAGCGGGGCCAAAGATAAAGATACCCAGGGCGTCATCGAATTTACCCACCGTCTTTTTGATCACCCCGGCTTCGTGACCAGCATCTACCCCGCCCGCGACGGCCTGGCTGTAGCTCTACGCTGGTAAGGAAAACGCCTGGAGATATGGAGGCAATTGTTACGGCCGGAGGGATCAGCGCGCCTGATGATCCCCTCTATGTTTTAACCGGCGTCGCCAAAAAGGCGTTGATTCCGTTGGCGGGTCGGCCTATGCTCAGTTGGATTGTTGACGCCCTGGTTGGATCAGGTTTGATTGAACACATCGTGATTGTCGGCCTTCAACCCGGCGAGATTACTTTTAAAGGGGACGCCCCCGTCTTTTTTGTCGACTCGACCGGGAGTTTAATTGATAATGTCTTGGCCGGGGCCGCTAAAACGCAAGAAATCAACCCTGACGTCAAAAAAATTCTATTGTGTGCCTCTGATATTCCCTTGATTACCCCGGAAATTGTGCGCGGTTTTATCGCCGAGTGTGGTTCCCAGGAGGCCGAGGCTTATTATCCGGTGGTGGCAGAAAAAATGATGGAGGCTCGTTTTCCCGGCTCCAAGCGCAGCTATATCCCCTTTAAGGGTGGGCGTTACTGTGGCGGCGACGTTTTCTTGTTCGATATCGCCGCCGTCAAAGGCAATGTTGAACTCTTGCGGGCGCTGGCGGCCTCCCGTAAAAACTATTGGGGCCAGGTGCGGCGGCTGGGGGCCGGTTTTATCCTCAGCTTCTTACTCCGGCAAATGACGGTCCATGAGGCCGCCGGGCGAGTGGGGGCTAAAGTCAACCTGACCGCGCGGGTGGTTGAAACAGGCCTGGCCGAGTTGGGAATGGATTTGGATAAACCGCACCACTATCACCTCATTAAAGCCTGCCTGGAAAATGAACCGGCTCCCAAATTTGTGATATAATGTCACTATTGAGCTAATCCAAACCCTAAAGGTCTCCAAGACCTTTAGGGTCTTCAGCCGGTAAGAAACAGCATGTTTTTTAGCAGACGGCCAAGGAGCTAAAAGCATATGACCCATCACCTGAGCCTGGACTTACCGGCTATTGACCAGATCCGGCAGGCTCTAACCCGCCCTCTGCCCGGAAAGGCCGGACAAATCAAAATGGCCCCCGAACAGCGCCTGGACCGGCTCAACCGCTGGGAACGGCCCGATAATTACCGCGAAGCGGCCGTGCTGCTGCTCTTTTACCCCTCTATCCCCCCCGGCAGTAATGGCTCATCGGCGCACCCCTCAGAATTGGAATTATACTTTGTGCTGATCCGTCGGCCTGACTATCCCGGCGTGCATGGCGGTCAAATTTCCCTGCCCGGCGGCCGCCGCGAAGGGGGCGAGTCGCTGCCGGCCACCGCGCTGCGTGAAGCCCAGGAGGAAATCGGCCTGGCCCCGGAAACGGTAGAAATCGTAGGTCAACTATCGCCCCTGTATACGCCGCCCAGCAACTTCTACATTTTTCCTTTTGTGGCCTTTGGCCCTGGCCGGCCCAAGTTTCAACCCAATCCCACTGAAGTGGCCGAAATCATTGAAACGCCCCTCAGCCTGCTGCTGAACCCGGCCACTCATAAAGAGGAAATCTGGCGCTTTCAGAACTATGGTGATTGTCGCGTGCCTTTTTTTGATGTTTATGGTCATCAGGTTTGGGGGGCAACCGCGATGATCCTGAGTGAATTTTTAAACTTACTGGATGGTGATTATGCCCGAACTTCGCCAGAACATGGCTACTAAAGAGTGGGTTATTATTGCTACCGAGCGAGCGAAACGGCCTGATGAATTTATAGGCTCTCACCAGCGCCCGTTAACCGAATCTCAGGCCGTTCACGACTCAACCTGCCCTTTTTGTCCGGGCAACGAGGAACTCGACCTGGAAGTTGAACGGTTACCGGCCGTGGACCCATGGGACACGAGGGTGATTAACAACAAATTTCCGGCCCTGTCGCGGGAAGGTAATCTCCTGCGCACCTTCGATGGGGTTCACCGCTTCATCTCCGGGGTAGGTTATCACGAGATTGTTGTCGAGCACCCCCGGCATAATACCACCCTGGCCTTGATGACCCCCCCGGAGATATTACAAGTTCTAAAAACTTTTTACAACCGAGGCTGGAGTATCCGGCAAGACTTTCGGATCGAACAGATTATTTACTTTAAGAATCATGGCGACCAGGCCGGGGCCTCCCTAAAACATCCCCACAGCCAGATTATTGGCCTGCCGGTGGTACCCGGCGATATCCGTCACCGTATTGAGGAAGCCCGCCGCTATTTTGACGATAATGGCACTTGTGTCTATTGCGCCATGCTGCAGGATGAACTTAAGCAGCAAGAACGGCTGGTTTCGGTCAACGATTATTTTGCGGCCTTTATCTTGTATGCCGCGCCATCCCCTTTTTCTACCTGGATTGTGCCCTACCAGCATAGCGTCAATTTTCTTTATTCCCAGCAAGATGAACTTATGGCCCTGGCCCAGATTCTCCATGATGTATTGCGCCGCCTGTACATGGGTCTGCGTGATCCCAGCTATAATTTAATCATTCGTACCGCTCCAACCAAAGAAATCAGTAACGATTACTTACACTGGTATGTCACCATTGTTCCCCGGCTTAGCCAGGCCGCCGGTTTTGAGCTAGGCAGCGGCATGTTCATCAACCCTGCTCTGCCCGAAGAAAGCGCCGCCTTTTTACGCGATGTCAATATTTAACTTTCGGCCAAAAAACCGTATCCCAAAGCCCATTGAACAGACTCTAATATAGGCATTTGATATGGAAGATTTCTTAGCCAACGCTACCCCTAATCAATTACTGCTCTGTCTGGCCGCACCTGTGATCGGAGCGATTATTCTGGCCGGCGTTCTGTACCTGAACTTTACCGGGGGTAACGGCAAAAAAAAGGCGCAGCGGATGAAGCTGGGTACGCCCCCTGCCCCCGAAATTGGCTTAAATCTGTCTATTTTGAGTACCCCAACTCAGAGTGGGTTGAATCACCATGCTGAAACGGAGGATCTTACGATGGGTCTATCAAGACAACCCCACGAGGATAAAACCGGTTTGGCCGCCCGCCTAAACAATCGTGCTACAGCCACGACCGCAACGGCTCACCCAATGGCCGGCCAGCCCGCTTCCCCCCCACCCGCGCCTGCCCCTGCGGTGGGAAGCCAGCCTCAGGCTGCGGCTAAACCGGCCGAGCCGGTTGAACTGCTGCGCCTGCTGCGCGACCCTCAATCGGGCCAACTGCTTGTCGAAATCGCCGGCCGGCGCTACACCAAGCTGGCCGATATTGCCGATAAACAGGTCGGGGAATATATCCTCAAGCTGGTGGCCCATTTATTGGCCTTTACTAACGGGATGATCGCGGCGGAGGCCGGGATAAAATCGTTGCCTGCGCCAAAGGTTGGGGAGACGCCCCTGCCCCTGGTTACGCCCAAGCCTGTATCACCAGTCCCCGATCCTTTAACCGGCCTGCCGCCCACGCCGCCTTCTCCGTCTCCTGCACCTGTGCCCATACCTTCACCCGAGGCTCAAACTGCTTTTTTGGCCTCCCTATCTCAGCAGGCTAAATCTGTCCCACCTGAGCCGGAGCCGAAACGCCGAGGTTTATTTGGCCGGGCCAAACCGTCTGCTCAAGCTGAACCCCTCCTGCCCGTCCTGAACCTGGCCGAGCAGATCAACACCATTGCCCAGGCGCGCCTCCTCATGTCCCCCCTGGCTGCTACCACCAAGCTGGAAATCACCTCCGATCCCGGCGGCGGTATCCTTATCAACGTTAACGGCCGCTTCTATGCCAGCCCGGATGATATTCCTGACCCACAGGTGAAAGCGTTGATTAAGGATTCGATCCGGCAGTGGGAGAAAAGCTAAAGTATCTATCTGATCGAACGAAGGTAAGCCACAATATCTTTAATTTCTTCATCGTTTAGGGCCGGGTTGCCTCCCTTGGGCGGCATAGGAACGCCGGTCGTGTTGAGCGGGTCATCAGCCGGGCGGCCAACCTTGACGAAGTTGAGCAGTTCCTCATCAGACAGCTTGCCAACGAATTCACTCGTGGTCAACGAGCTGCCCAGCCCATTAATCCCAACGCCGCCGGTCCCATGACAAGCGCTACAGTTAGCCGTAAAAAGCTGCTCCCCCTTGCTACTATCCCCCTGGTTAGACGCGCCTCCCTGGGTTGAAGAATCGCCCCCTTGACTACTACCAGCGCAGGCAGAGAGAAGCGTCACAAAGAAGACTATAACTACTGAAAATAACCATGTTCGCATGGAAAAACCTCGTCGGTGGAATATTTATTATGATAATCCTGAGAGGGGTTAACGCGCAAGATAACAGTTAAGGGAGAGCCGGTTCAGGCGCATCCTCGTGTTCGGCCAGCCAGCGCTCGGCCTCGATAGCCGCCGCCGCGCCCATCCCGGCCGAGGTAATGGCCTGTTTGAAGATCGAGTCGCCAATTTCGCCGGCAGCCCAAACCCCTTCGACGGTCGTCCGAAAGTGATTATCCACAATAAGATAGCCCTGTGAGTCGACGGCCAGTTGGCCCTGGAACAACTGCGAGTTGGGCAGATGGCCGATGAAGACAAAAACGCCGTCGGTGGGGCGAGTCCAGGTTTCGCCGGTTTTGACATTCTGCAGCTCAACGCCGGTGACGGTCGGATCGCCGTTGATTTTGGTCACCACTGTATCCCAGATGAAATCAATTTTCTCATTCTTCCTGGCCCGGTTTGCCAGAGTATAGCCGGCTCGTAGTTCATTACGGCGGTGGATAATGGTCACTTTATCGGCGAACTTGGTCAGGAAAATGGCTTCCTGTAAGGCGCTGTCGCCCCCGCCAATCACCACTACATCCTTACCCCGGAAGAAAAAGCCATCGCAGGTAGCGCAGTAGCTGACCCCGCGACCAACCATCTCCGCCTCACCGGGCACGCCCAGCTTACGCGGCGAAGCGCCGGTGGCAATAATCAGAGACTTGGCGTAGTAATCGCCGTTGGAGCCGGCCAGGCGGAAGGGGCGCCGGCTTAGATCAACTTGCTGCACGTAATCATATTGAATCTCTGCGCCAAAACGTTCAGCCTGGGCCTGCATCTTTTCGGCCAATTCCGGGCCGGTCAAACCTTCGGGGAAGCCGGGAAAGTTTTCCACGTCGGTCGTGGTCGCAATTTGGCCCCCCAATTCGCTGCCGGTGATGACCAACGGCTTCAGATTAGCGCGAGCCGCGTACAGCGCTGCGGTCAATCCCGCCGGGCCGGAGCCGAGAATAATCGTCTCCCGAACATTACTATCACTGGTGGCAGCGGTGTTTAGAGTCAGCGAACCTAAAGAGAAATCAGTCATTTGGAAAAACCTCCATCAATGCTTGCATCTATAATCTTAGACGCAAAAACTTCAAAAAGATTACACCTTCACCTTAAGGTCATTTATAAACGCACTTTCTTAATCCAAATAACCGGTTTGAAATTGAGCAGGGTGTTGATAACTTCATCGGTTACATCGCTATCCACCCGGATAAAGGAGAGAGCCATGCCATAGGGATTGGTGCGGCCATAACGCCAGGCGGCAATATTGATGCCGTGCTCGCCCAAAATAGTACCCACCCGGCCAATAAACCCAGGCTGGTCATGATTGCTCATAACCAGGATCCGGCCTTCGGGGCGCACATCAAAACGATACTCGTCAATCTGCACCAGGCGCGGCTCGTCGTTGTGAAACAGGGTAGCGGCGATAGTCCGTTTGCCGCCGGCCCACTCGACCTGGCAGGAAATCAGGTTAGGATAATCGGGCGTAAACAGCCCGGTTGTTTGCGAAACCACAATGCCTCGCTGCCGGGCCAGGTGAGGCGCATTGATATAGTTCACCGGTTGGTTCAGCACCGGTTCGAGCAACCCCTTGAGAATAGCCACGGTAATCGGCTTGATATGCTCGCTAATCTCCTGGCCTTTAATCTCAACTTCGACCCGTTGGATAGCGTCTTCGGCTAACTGGGTTTGCAAGCTGCCCACCTTTTCGGCCAGGTTCAGGAAGGGATGCAATTGCTGTAAAAGTTGAGCATCCACCACCGGCATGTTGATAGCATTGCGATAATCAAGCCCGTGCAGGGCATCCAACATCTGCTGGACAATTTGAGTGCCCACATCCTGCTGAGCTTCAATCGTGCTGGCGGCCAGGTGCGGCGTAACAATCACGTTATTCATTTGCAATAGGGGACTGTCCGGCGACACAGGCTCCTCGGTAAATACATCCAGGGCCACCCCGGCTATTTTACCCGACTTTAACCCCTCAATAAGCGCGGCTTCGTCAATCAAACCACCCCGGGCGGCGTTAATGATCCGCACGCCATCTTTCATTTGAGCGATGGCCCCGGCGTCGATAAGTTTTTTCGTCTGGTCGGTCAGCGTGGCGTGCATAGTAATAAAATCGGCCTGGGCAAATAGCTCTGCCAGCTCAACCGGTTTAACCTTCAAATCGTGGGCGACTTCGTCGCTCAGGTAAGGGTCATAAGCCACCACTTCCATCCCAAAAGCCTGGCAACGTTGGGCTACCCGCGTCCCGATGCGTCCCATCCCGATAATACCCATCGTCTTGCGATAAAGCTGAACGCCCATAAAACTCTTACGGTCCCACACCCCCGCCTTTAACCGGCCGTAAGCCTGGGGGACGTGGCGGCATAAAGCCAGTAACAGGGCCATGGTATGTTCAGCCGTAGCAATGGTGTTGGCTCCCGGCGTGTTCATGACAATCATGCCGCGCAGGCTGGCCGTATTGACGTCGATGTTGTCAACGCCCACCCCGCCGCGGCCCACAACTTTAAGCCGGTCAGCCGCTTTCAGCACTTCTTCCGTCACCTTGACGCTGCTGCGCACAATTAAACCGTCATAGCCGGGGATCCGTTCGGCCAGTGTGGCCGGCGTCAGCCCTTTGACAATATCAAATTCAACATCTTTGGCCGCCTCCAATTGGGCTAACCCTTCCGGTGACAGATCGTCGGTGATAAGTATTCTATAAGTCATCCTTCCTCTCCTCGTATAAAAAAGGCGAACACATAGGTGTGTCCGCCGTTGGATAAGGCGCAGTGTACCTCAATTAAGTTATTCGGTCAATCTGTTGGATGGGGGTGATACGCTTTAAAGAAAGTGGCCTTTTTTTCTCTTACCAGTACAATAGCCTTAAACTGGGTAAGCCTGGCATGAGTTCATTTTATCTTACCACCAATAGCTTGAATCTCCATTACACTGTCGTTGGTCAAGGCACACCGGCCCTGTTGGTGCATGGACATGCTTCCTCCCGAAACATCTGGACCAGGATCATCACCACCTATCTTGGCCAACGCTACCGCTGCTATACCCTCGACTTGCCGGGCCACGGCCAATCAACCCAACCTCCGCAGGCCTGGTTTACCCTGGAAAATTACACCCAAACCCTGTCCGCCTTTTGCGACCAACTTGGCCTGAAAGATATTTTGCTGGCCGGCCACTCGATGGGTGGGCTGCTCTGCCTCAATTTTGCCCTGACCTACCCGCATCGGGTGAAAAACCTAATTTTAGTCGCTCCGGCGGTGGAAGGCAGTTTTTTGGCTTACCTCGATCCTCTCCTAAAAATGGAGGGGTTGTTCCCCCACCCCCTGGCGGAACACCTGCTAAAAATCTACAACGCCAACCGGTGGCTCGGTGCGCCCATTGGCCTCAACTGGTATGCTCGGCCCGGTATGATCTGGACCGACAGTTTTAAACAAGCTCAAGCCGATTTTGCCTGCTGCCCGCTCTCGACCCTGCTGGGCAACTTGAAACTGATGCGCTCCGCCGATTTGCGCGAGCAGTTGCCTTGTTTGCGCCCGCCTACTTTAGCCATCACCGGCGACCGGGATCGGGTGGTGCCGCCCAGCCAGGCCAAATTGATTGCCGGGCGAGCGCCCCAAGTTAGTCTAGCTGTCATTCCTCAATCCGGCCATCTTCCTTTTGACGAACAGCCAGCCTTGTTTGAGACGACGGTGAGAGAATACCTGGCCCGAAAAGATATTTAAATAGGTTGTAACTACTCAGCCGACCCTATGTCTCAGTAACCCTGACCGCCGATCGTCGACCGCAGACCGCCGAAAAGACGGGTTACAGGGCGAATTATGGCGGTCGGCGGTCCCCCACGCCCTTCGGCGCACCCGAAGGGGTGAGGGGAGGCGAGGCGCTCTCAGCCGTCGGCGGTCGTGGGGGTAGGGCTGAGTGGTTACTTTAGGTTTAAAATTTGC
>CAZUNT010000031.1:0-44396 GCA_964622215.1 uncultured Caldilineaceae bacterium | reverse complement strand
CAGCAGCAACAGCGACGCTGCCAACAGTATATGGCGTTTTTGCAATTTATGGGGAGTATTTTGTAGCTTCATTGCTCGCTCCTCCTGTGAGGGATAAAAAATGTAGTGGAATATAGTGATTGGAACATTTAGGTAGCTGATTCCGCTCTTATTGAACTTTCAAGTTGCTTTTGATTTATCTAGTTCTTCCTTATACCCTGCGTAATTTTCTATAAATACCGCCTTTCTCTTACGAAGTCGAAATATTTACTTTGTTTTAGGTTACGATATGTTCATATAAAACATATTCGTAATCATACATTTACGAATTTCTATCTTATCACATCGCTAAAGATAAGTCAAAACCATTTAACAAGAATTTAATAAGTATTTACTTTGTTTTCTGTTTCGTTTTC
The DNA here is from genome assembly GCA_964622215.1 of uncultured Caldilineaceae bacterium. Classification (GTDB taxonomy): domain Bacteria; phylum Chloroflexota; class Anaerolineae; order 4572-78; family J111; genus DSQQ01. The sequence goes on along the minus strand of CAZUNT010000031.1, from coordinate 44,001 downwards.
CCTTTTTGTTTTAATTCTTGATTTTGCTGAATTTTTCTGATATTATCCAAACCAGGTATTTTTAGTGAGAATAGGGAACAGATATGGGTTCAACCGACCAAACGATGTCAACCGAGCAGCGGCGCGAGCAGATGCTGATCCATTTAAATCGAAACGACCGCTGCTCGGTCGGCGAACTCAGCCAACTGCTGGGGGTTTCCGAGGTGACGGTGCGGAAAGACCTGGATGTGCTTGAACTTCAGGGGCTTTTGACCCGCTACCACGGCGGAGCCATAGCTTCCGGCCGGAGCCGACTCGAGTTATACTTCGCCGCGCGCGAGCAAGAACATGTGGAAGAGAAGCGGCGGATTGCCCAGGCCGCCGCTGCGCTGATCGAATCAGGGCAGCATATCTTCCTTGACGCCAGCACGACCGCCCTACAGATAGCGCGCTTGATCAAAGATCGCCATGGCCTCACCGTAGTCACCAACGGTCTCTTTACCGCGCTCGAGTTAAATTTTTGCAGTGGGATTATGACGATTGTGATAGGTGGATTAGTAAGGCCCCGCTCGAGTTCCCTAGTGGGCAAATTGAACCAGGACTTAGCCGAACGCCTGCGGTTTGATATCGGCTTTTTTGGCGCGCGGGGGGTGACGGCGAGAGATGGGATGATGGAATCTGATGTTGGCGAAGCGCAACTAAAACAGCAAATGGTCAGTTCATCAGAGTTAGTCGTCGGCGTCGCCGACTCGAGTAAATTGGGAGATCGAGCCTTTAATGTATTTGCCCTGCCGCACGAAATCAGCCGGATTATCACCGATACCGCTGCCCCGGCGGCCATTGTCAACGATTTACGCGCCCGCGGCATTATCGTCGATTTGGTTTAACAGTCACAGCGAAAACAAACCAACATAAGGTTTATCCCCTGGTTGTTGGGTAGTCTATGCGTATCCTGCTAGAAAGGAATAGAGGCCATTCAAACGTCTTTAGCCTTCGTCGCCCAAGCACTTCGGGCTGACGTGGTTTATCCCATCAAGGTTGCTGCCTGAATCTTCTAGCCGATGAAGGGGTAGATAGGCAGATTGTCGAACGCTTCCGCCAAGAGGGCTACTTAGTCTTGTACATAGCCGAGATGGAACCGGGTATGTCAGATGACCTGGTTTTGGGCTTTGTTGCATGAATAGGTTTTTTCGTGATGAAAACCCTATTTTGAGCCACTTCGCCAGCCTTGATATGGCAATCGGGCGAAAATTAAGCCAGAAACCTACCTAAAGTGGGGCCAAAAATATTCATGCAACAACGCCCCTATAAACTACAAAAATTTATATAATTGTGTTATACTCATAAAAATGAAAATACCTCCCACCGGCATGGGAGGTATTTTCGGAATATTTTTTGACCAGGCGTTGTTGCCTATGTTCTTTGTTGTATTGTCATCCTACAGCAAACGGGCCGCCCGGTCAAGGGCGGCCTGTTCATTAGCGAGCAATAATGAGCACCAACTCCAACGGGCTTTACATCAGCAAAATTATCAATGCGGGCGCGCTATTGGCCGATACCAAAACGCTGTTGGCTCACTGGGATGAAACCAGGTTAGTCATCGAGAACCCCCGTTGCACTTAACAAGAGAATAGCTTTGGGAAAGCTTCGCGAGCCTGGGTGAAGCAGGTCCTCGACATCTTTTAACAGCAAAGTAGGATAGAGGTTTTTCCCGCCGATATTCAGGCAACCATTATCCGCCGGGTGGCCGAAGGCAAGACGAGCGGCCCGTAGGGGAGAACACGCTTGTGCGGGCGACGCGCAATTTGATGGCTACTTTGCGTGACTTTGGCGTACTACAAGGGGCGGCCAAGAAACGATTAACCCCAGTCTATCGACATCACGACTCCCCTGGATACACCTGAAGTAAAGTTGGTCCGGGTGCGCCTGATCGAATTCTTCCCCAACAACCTGGAAACGGAACAGGCGATTGACAAGGCTGCACGAGCACCTGCGGGAACATTTGATCAAGCTGTTGGATGAGGGGGTAAAGTTCATTTTGGAGTAGTGACCAAGTTTATTATGGGGCATATTGGCAGCCCTCTTGATAAACACTAGAGGAAGTGTTCTGTGGACAGACGTTATCAAACGGATACCATCCGTAAATTGCTTACTGAGGGGTATGAATACGAGGCACTTCGTGATTTTTGCTTTGACAAGCCAAATTTCCGTCCTGTTTTTTATCGATTGGCTCCTAACACCGGTAAATCGGAAATCATTCAATATCTGATAGAACACGCAGAACTATACAGCTATTTTAATATCCTCCTCGATTGGGCTGAGAAAAAGAACCCGGATCGATATGCCATGTACAAACCCTATTGGGACGAATCTCAACCCAGCACCTTTGAAGCCCCTAAACCTCCTAAATCTACCAAGTTTTCTAAGCACCAATTCATCATTTATGCAGCTATAGGCGTGGCACTGATTCTCGTGGTAGTAGCAGTGGGCCGGTTGATCTATAATGTTTACAATATCCACCCCTTGATAATAAAGGTCGATGTTGAAATTAGAGCTGGCCCTAGCACTCAATATGAAATAGTACAACCTTCTATGCCTGGGCAAACGGTTGAAATATCCGGGAGGTCTGAAGACGGGGAATGGCTTCAGGTCAAGACAGAATCATCGGGATCTGATGTATATGGTTGGATTCCCAATGACCCATCTTACAACATATCTAACTTAGAAAATGTACCCATTGTTATGCCGCCTCCTTTTACTCCATCTCCAACCAATACACCAACGTATACTCCAACCGCCACAAATTCGCCGACTCCGACGGAAACCCCAACGGCCAGCCCTACCATCCCAACACAAACGCCGACCTCAACCACCGCCCCAACACCTACCACCACCGCGACGCCTTCGCCGGTGCCATCTACCAGTACGCCAAGCTCAACCTCGACCAGCACCCCACCCCCAATAGTTATCGTTACTTCTTCACCCATCCCAGTGATAGCTACACCACCGAGTCCTTCCCCGTCCGTTGAGATGGTAACTCCACTACCAACTAACGAGTTAGCTATACCTGCGGTGATTACTCCCACCGAAGGAACTTTAATTCAGACGGGCAATGATACCACCTTTGAGTGGCAGTGGGATGGTGAACTGCGCCAAGGTCAGGGCTTTTCAATTCTTGTTTGGCAAGGGGATGAAGAGCATTTTGGTGCTTTTGATGCCCTAGAGGTGACGAGCAAAAAGAAGAAGCTCTCTGACAATTCCTACCAATTCTTTGGAAAATTAGAGGGTGCTCACAGCGTAAAGCTACATCAATCTGGTGACTATTGGTGGTCTGTAGCTATCGTGCAGTTGAATCCCTATAAGATAGAACAAGAAAGTTCACCTCGCAAATTAAATATTACAGTCGGTGCCGGGGGGGATGGTAATGGTGGAGATGGGGGCAAGCCCAACCCTCCTCCTTAATACGATGGGAGGTAATTCTAATGAAATGGGAGGGACATGTTTTATTAGCTGGCCTCTTGGGAGTTATTTTAGCGGTAGCCAGTTTATGGTTTCTTAATACAGCTTGGGCAGCTAAAGCTGTTTCTTTGCTGCCAGTTAATTTTTCGGGGGATTTTGAAGCAAAACCGGTTTTGGTAGATGATTTCAAGAATCCGGGCGGGCAAAATAGATTGGGTGGAAATAGAGGCTGCGAGAGCAGCTCTCCTGGCCTTGTTTCATGCACGGTTACAATTACAACTGCTGCAAATTTTCTAGAAATGCAGTACGATGTGCGCACGCCTGGAAGCTATGCCTGGCATTATTCCGAACTGTCTCGTATGAATTTGACGGCCCTGGATACAGTCTGGATTGCGCTCAGGGGAGAACATGGATCAGAGCCGCTCTATCTGGAGTTTATGGACTGCGGCCTAAGTGGGGGGATACATTATCCCAAGAGACTGGTCAGTAATTATCTGACCGGTGGCCTTATCACCTCTACCTGGAGTGCCGTAGCTATCCCCTTGAAAGATTTTAGCGAGATTCCTGATTGGAGCTGTATTGATCGGTTTAATATTATGGCCCATAATCAAATTGGTAGTGATCAAGGGAAAATTTATGTTGATGATATTCGTCTCTTGCCCGATCCGATATTGTTAGACGGTTTTGCAGACACAAAGCCCGAAAACGATTTGGGAGGCAACTCAGGGTATTGGACAAATAACGGTACGATTCTGTATAAATATACGGTAGGTAATGAATTACAACTGGATTACAATGTTATCACCACAACACCTGTGGCTGAGGCAAGTTATTGGACTGACCTTCGCCGTACCAATCTTTTATCACAAAAAAACACTCTGTTTTTCAAAGTTCGTAATAGCCAGGGATCAGAAGAATTGGCTGTTCAATTGAGTGATTGCAGCCAGGTACCCCACCCCAAGATAAAAGTTAGCGATTACCTGGACGGAAAAATAACCACCGATTGGCGCGAAGTCGCTATTCCTTTGGCCGCATTTGCTGATGGCATAAATTGGTCATGCGCCGGACAACTTAGCTTTTATTTTGATGCCCAACCCTGGTTCAATAGTGGGCAGGGCACTGTTTTTATTGATGATGTTAAACTTGGGTCTATCTCAGATATACCTTTGCTGGTTGATCATTTTGATGATTGTAACCAATGGAGCGCTCTGATTTCGGGATGGACGCCTGATATTACCAGTACAGCCACTATCGATGCCGGCCCAAGCCATCAGCATCGCTATGGTGGCAACGGTTGCGGTTATCGAATTGCCTATCATATCGATGGTACGGCGGGAGCTTGGGTATATTCGAGTCTGAGAGATCTTGATGTGACCAATTATACTCATTTGCGCTTCTGGCTTAAAGGGGCTAAGGGTAGTGAACCGTTGCACGTATATCTTGTCGATAAAACAGGTCAGCAACGCTACTATGAGGACATTGAAACAACCAATAGTTGGCAAGAAATTTTAATCCCACTGAATTATTTTTATCCAGTCAGCCTGACCAACCTATCGGAGATAAAATTCGCCTTCGAGTGGATGCCGGTAGAAGGTGAGGTTTATATTGACGATATCAGTTTTACTACGCTTCAAACTTATCTACCCTTGGTGTTCAAGGATTATCGTCCGGGCTGTTCCGATTATATGCCAAACTGCTCATCGCCCTACAACAATTATGAACCTAACAATTATATATGTTCAACAACTTCTCACCTCAGTTCAGGTATACCCATTCAGTCTTATATATGTTCGGCTGATGACCGGAGTGATTATTACTACATAGACGTTAACACTTTGAACCCGGTTAACGCTTCGCTTACCGGTATCCCTCGCGGCGTGGACTACGATTTGTATTTGTACTTCAATGAAACTATTGTTGCCAAATCAAACAACTTTAGTAGTGCAAATGAGTCAATCTCATATCAACCTACCCAAACAGGTAGGTATTATGTTCGGGTTTATCCATACAATGGTCATAGTCTCACCCCCTATACACTTCAAGTTACTTACTAATATCGCCGAACCGCTGCAAGGGCAATTCGGCATCCACAGCAGCGGCAAAATCGAAGACGCTGCCAGCCTGAGCCACCTATGAGCCAAAGAGGGGCACTTTGAGACTAAAAACCGGGTTTCTCCACCTAACTGCAAAGATAGTAAATGGGGAGTTAGGCCGATGAAAAAGTTAATAAAAGTTTTAGCTGTGGTGTTCATGGGGTTGAGCCTGACAGGGGGGTGCCTGTGGGTAATAAACACAGTCCAGGCTGCAAAAAATGGCTCGCCGGCGTTACTTCCTGCTGCGCAGGACGATATACCAAGAAAGCCTGTTCTTGTAGACGATTTTAAAGACGGTAACTGGGTGAATAATTTGGGGGGTAAGGTCGAGTGCTGGGCTATCAATGGGGGTGCTGTGACCTGTACGATGAAAGTAGCAGGTAATGAGGGCTTCTTACAAATGCAGTACGATGTAAGGCCAGCGAATAGTTATGCCGTAGCTGCCTCAGAACTTCTCAGTATGGATATGACCCTGCTAGACACAATCTGGGTAGCCATCAAGGGGGCCACCGGTGGAGAACCGATTTATGTTGAGCCTAGGGATTGTCGAGGACAATCGCCTAAAGAGAAAATCGGCGATCATTTGGCGCAAGGTATTGGCACTTCTGACTACAGAGCCGTAGCTATACCACGCGCAGAGTATAGCAACGTGATTACAGATTGGCACTGTATAGATCGGCTGAACATTATTCCTTCAAGTGAAATCGGGAGCGGCCAGGGCACCATTTATATAGATGATATTCGTTTGCTGCCGGCCAAAGTTGTGGTAGATGATTTTCATGATGTTATAGCCGAGAATGAACTGGGGGGTGAAGCAAATTATTGGGAAAGTGATCCCGGTAATATTACTGTGGGTTATGAGCGAGAGCAATTGAAGCTTGATTATGACGTGAGGGAAACCGACCCCCTGGCCGAGGCTGCTTATTACACCAAGTTTCGGAGTACCAATCTTTTACAATACAAGGATACCCTGTTCTTTACAGTTCGGGGCCAACAAGGTGAGGAAAAAATTGCCGTCGAATTTATGGATTGCGGCTTAGGGGGAACAGTCAACATTCCCAAAATCAAAGTCAGTGATTATCTGGTTGGAGGTATTACCACCGAAGATCAGGTGGTGGCTATTCCTCTGGCTGCTTTTGCCAGGGGGATGGATTGGCGCTGCACCGACCAACTCAATATATTGTTCAGCGCCCAACCCTGGTTGCAGAGCGGCCAGGGCCGTGTTTTTATTGACGACATTATCGTGGCGCCCAAACCTCCATTGGTCCCACTTATCATAGACCGGTTTGATGATTGCGATCTTTGGAACGCCCAGGTGTTGGAGTGGGTTAAGAATACCAGTGGTCAAGCCAGTATAGATTTGGACATCGACCCCTCCTATCGTTATGGCAATAATGGGTGTGGATTGCGGATAACCTATAATGTTCAAGGCAACTCAGCAGCGTGGTTATATTCTGATTTAGCCGGTATTGATGTTAGAGATTACACTTACCTACGCTTCCTGCTGAAAGGTGCAGCCGGAAATGAGGAGCCGCATATCTACCTGAGAGATAAAAACAATCCTCCTCGTTACTATAGTGATATCGTAGTAACCCAGGAGTGGCAGGAGATACTTATACCTCTGGATTACTTTAAACCGGCTGCCAACCTGGCCAACCTGTCAGAATTAACGATTGCCTTTGAGTGGAAGACAATGAGCGGCACGGTGTATCTGGATGACCTGGCCTTTGTTAGACCTGAAGTTTATCTGCCTATAGTCTTTAAGCAGTCACAAACTTTCTGCCCGGACCCACCCCCTAGCTGTGCCTCTCCTTACAACAATTACGAACCTAACGATTTCCGCTGTTCAACGGCAGCGGCGCTTAGCTCAGGGGTTCCGATTCAATCATATATTTGCGCCCCCGACGATATTGATGATTACTACTTAATTACGGTTAATCAACTCGGTCCCATTTCAGCCCAATTGACTAATCTTCCTAAGGGGGTAGATTACGATCTTTATTTGTATTATCAGGATAAGATTGTGGCCAAATCTCGTAATTACGGTAACACTAATGAGTCACTCGGCTACACGCCGACGGAGCCAGGCACATATTATCTGCGGGTCTATCCCTATAGTGGTTATCGTTTGAGTCCTTATACCCTCCAGGCTAACTTTCAATAAACGATTTCATTAGCCAGACCTTTTGACAGGATAATTAGCTTAATGGACAAATCCCTCTGCAACACCCTGCGCAATACCGTCATATCAGGGGAATGAAGCGTGTTGAAGTCGAAGCGGGCTTTAACTTTCCCTAATTTGCTCAATGTTCGCGACCTCGGCGGTTGTCTAACTCGTACCGGGGAGCTGACCCGCTGGCGGTCCCTGCTGCGGGCTGACGACCTGGAACAACTTGCCCCGGCGGGAGTCAAAGCGTTGTTGGCTTACGGGGTGCGCACGGTGATCGATCTGCGCTGGCCTGCCGAAGCCGAGGCTCACCCCAGTGTCTTTCAGGTTGATCCAGGCGATGTCCAATATATTCACATCTCGCTGCTCGGCGCAAGTGAGGCTGAATGGCGCTCGTTTCGTCCCCGGGTCAGCAAAGAAAAGTGGAATTGTATATTGCTTGACTATGCTCAACCGGGCATCCGCCAGGTGATGGAGGCCATTGCTCAAGCTCCTACGGAGGGTCTCCTGTTTCACTGCCTGGCCGGCAAGGACCGCACGGGTCTCATTGCGGCGTTGTTGTTGGCCCTGGCCGAGGTTGAACTCCGGGAAATTGTGGACGATTACACCGTCAGCACAGAGAATCTGCGGGAAGCTTATTTTGTCACTAATGCGGCTGACCGCGAAGCGGCGCTCGAGGGTTTGAAATGTCCGCCAGAACAGATATACAACATGGTAGCCTACCTCACTGACCACTACGGCGGTGCATCAGGTTATCTTCGGGAAATTGGTTTGAGTGAGGATGAGATCAGGCGGGTCAGAGAGCGACTACAATGTTAAGTTTCCGGGCCAGGGTCCTTGCGCAAACGGGCTTGACGAGACCGAGTGCGATTGATGAGATGTTCAATCACCAAACTGGTGATTATAGATTAAGGCTACCGGGGTAGTTATAAGGTAATGGTATTATCGGCGTTCATTATCGAATTGTAAATATTGATCGCTATAAGGGGCATTTTTTATTTCCTTTTGCTCAAAAGGGTCAGGCAATTTAATACTTTAAGGCTTCGGCTAAGGTAGGTTGAGCTGCCGTGCCCCCAGCGGCACGGGTGGAAAGCGAACCGCATACACAGCCTAAGCGGAGAGCCTGGCCTAAATCCCACCCGGCTAAGTAGCCATAAACAAATCCAACGTCGAACGAATCGCCCGCCCCGGTTGTGTCAACAACGGCGACGGTCAGGGATTCCGACCGAACTGTTTCAGCGCCTCGACGAGCCACCGCCCCATCAGAGCCGAGTTTGACCGCGACCAGCAGCCCATGTTTCGCCATAAAATCCAACCCCTGCTCAATTTCTCCGTAGCCACTGATAGCCCGAAGTTCGGCGGCATTGGGCAGGAAAATATCAGTGCGGGCGAGGGTTTCCGCCAAGCCTCCGTTCCACTGCTCACTGGGATCATAATTGGTATCGAGGGAAATGGTCAGGCCATACGTATGGGCCAGGTCAAAAAGCCGGGGGATGTCGGGCCGCAGCGCATCGAGGAGAAAGTAACTGCCCAAATGCAGATGGCGAGCCTGGGCCAGCAGTGATACATCTATCTCTTCGTAGCGCAGCGCCGCAATCGAGCCGAGATGCGTCAGGATGGCCCGATCGGCGCCCCGCGAGAGGATAACACTAAGACCGGTTTTGACCCTCTCGTCAACCACTATACCACTGACATCAACCCCCTGTTTTTCCAATTGAGCCACCATAAAACGGCCAAATTCATCGTTACCGACCTTGCCGATAAAGGCCACTCGCAATCCCAACCGGGCCGCGCCACAGGCAAAAATGGCCGATGAGCTACCCAGGGTCAGAGTGGCGTCATCTACTAACTTCTCGGCCTGTCCAAAAGCGGGCGTAACTTCGCCGGTGAGAATCAGGTCGGCGTTGAGTTCGCCGATTACCATCACATCAATAGCTTTCATACCAAATCAACTCCCAGGGCGGGCAAACAACCGGTCTCCGGTCAGCGCCGGCAAAAGATTTTCATCATCTGTCTTTGGTTCATTTCACGGCCCCGGCAGTCAGGCCACGAATGATAAAACGTTGAAAAATCAAGGCCAGGATAACCGGCGGTAAACTGGCCAACACGCCGGCAGCGGCAATCCGCAGGTATTCCAGTCCTAATTTGGTACTAAATTCACCAATTAAGACAGGCAGGGTTTTGGCCTGGACGGTAGTCAAAATGAAAGCGTACAAGTATTCATTCCAGGCAGCGATGAAGGCAAACACGGCCACGCTGACCAACCCCGGCCCGGACAGAGGCAAGATTACCCGGAATAAGGCGCCCAGCCGGGTACACCCATCGATCCGAGCGGCGTCCTCAAGTTCCGAGGGGATGGCGGCAAAGTAGCTTCGCATCAACCAGACTACGAGCGGCAGAATAAAACTGAGGTAGACTAGAACCAGGCCCCACTGCGTATCGAGCAAATTGAGGTAGCGCAGGATCACATATAAGGGGATGACAATAGCAATGGGGGGCAACATTTGCACGGTCATCATCAAGGCTACATAGATACCACTACCGGGAAACTTGAGCCGGGCCAGAGCGTAGGCCGACAGCACCCCCAGAAGCAAACAAATAAAAGTAGCCGAAAAAGCCACAATACCGGAATTTCTCAGGGCTTGTAAGAATAAGACGGCGTTGGCATTGGCGTCGCCCTGGCTGAAAAAAAGGTCATAATAATTATCCAGGGTAATCCGGGCCGGTATCCAACGCAGCGGCGTCTGGAGGAGATCAATCCGATAGGACAGGGAGGAAATAATCAGCCACAGGTATGGAGCAATTGTCCAGATGATAATCATAATTACGGCCAGGTACAGCAGGCTCCGTTGCCAAAAGCGTTTAGCTGAGGTGGTTTTGCGCATCGATTAATACTCCACAATACTACGATAAGCGGCTCGAATGTAGAAGAGGGCGGGGATGAGGACAATCAGGCCGGTCAGGTAGGCGATGGCTGCCCCGTAACCAAAGCGTAAGGAGCGAAAGGTTTGGGCATAAATGCGCAGCGAAAGTAATTCCGTAGAACTGGCCGGTCCGCCGCCGGTAACAATATAAACCAACTCAAAGGTTTGAAAGCCCCACAACAATTGCAGAAAGCCGATCACCATAATTACCGGCGTCAGCAAGCGTAGGGTGATGAATCTGAACCGCTGCCAGGCGGAGGCTCCATCAACTTTGGCGGCATCGTAGATGTCGCCGGGAATGCTTTGCAGCGCCGCCAATACTAACAGGACTGTGAAAGGCGTTTCTTTCCACACATTGGATAGGATAATGAGGATCATAGCCGTGGTGGGGTTAGCCAACCACACCTGGTAGTGCTCCAGCAGGCCAAGTTGAGTGAGCAGGGCATTAAATGCGCCATAATCGGCGTTATAAATCCACTGCCACATGGCGGCATTGACAATAGATGGTAAAGCCCAGGGCAAGATTATCAGACCACGCACAAAACCACGCCCCTTAAACTGTTCATTCAAAATCAGGGCAATGGCCAGGCCCAAGATGAGTTCCAGGATGACGGAGGTTAAACTGAACAGAACAGTTACCCAGAGCGAGTTCAAAAAACGTTCATCCTGGAGTAAATTTAGATAGTTGCCCAAACCAACGAAGGCATCCAATTGGGGCCGGCCCACATCACGACGCAACAAACTCAGCCAAAGCGAGCTAACAAAGGGGATCAGGGTGACGCCGAAAATCACAATCAGGGTAGGCAGCATCAGACTAAAACCCAAGCGGCTCTGATTCATTTCACCGGCCTGATTTTTAACTTTAGCCGAGATATCAGGCTGGCGGCGACCTGGTTTTGAGAGAATAGCCATAATTTTCCTATAACATGATACATTCAAAAATCGGTTAAATGTGGCCTGTTGCGCCGGGGAACTCAACAGGCCACACCTTAAAAAAGAGGAGGAGATAGGCGATTAACGCACGCACTCAAATTCTGCCAGTCCCCTGGCTGTAGCATCTAGCGCCTCTTGAGCCGTCTGCCCGCCGGTCAGAGCTTTATGGATTTCGGCGGTGGATTTATCGACAAAATCACCGTACCAGGTTATGGTTGACAGGCCACGAGCCGTGCCCAACTGCTTGGAGAAATCCACCCAAAATGGATAAAGCGCAGACAATTCAGGCTCGGTATAGAGGTCAACCCAGATGGGCAGCAGACCAATCTCTTTAGCCAGCTTCTTGTTTGTCTCGCGGCTGGTCATAAAGGCAATGAACTTCCAGGCCGCTTCTTTATGTTGGGAGTTGGCCGGAATAGCATAGGCTTCCGGCAGAGTCAGAGCCGCGCTCTCACCGGCCTTAGCGCCCGGCACCAAACCTACTTTGATTTGATCAACAACCTGAGACTTTGAGTTGTCGTTGGCGTAGGCCATCAGCCCGGCAATACCCTGGGGCATAAACAACGTACTGCCCTTTAAAAAGAGGTCTTGTGAGGTAGCCTGGTCATAGGTTAACCCGGCCGGATTTGACACCCCATTCTTGAGGGAATCGATCATAAACTGCAAGGCGGCCAACGTTTGAGGGTCTTTATTAAAGAGGAAGCAGCCTTCATCATCAACGATTTTGCCGCCAAAGATGTAGGTCCAGAAGTGGAATTCGTTGCCCAAAGCCCAAGCTTGTTCCCAGAAGGGGGCCATGCCGTATTCAACTATCTTTTTTTCCTGGGCCGCCTGGCTTTGCGCTATTAATTCATCCAAAGTGGCCGGCGCCGACTGGAAACCGGCTTCGGCCAATTTGGCGGCATTGTAATAAAAGAAACGGGTGTCGTTGTTCCAAACAATGCCGTGTATCGTGCCATCCGGGCAGCTAAACAAATCAACCAAACCGGGAATCATACCATCGGTGTACCCTGCGGGCATAAAATCGTTGAGCGGGGTTGTCCAGTTAGAGCCGCACCACTGGGCCACCCAGCCGTTGTCAAACTCCACCACGTCATAAGCGCTGCCGCCGGTACCCATTTCCGGCACCACCCGGTCGGCTACCGAGTCCCAATCGCTTTGGATTAGCTCAACCTTGATGCCGCTTTGGGTTTCAAACTCGCGGATGCGGGCTTCAAAAGCCCCGCTCAGGTCGGCCTCATGTTTGGGGAAGATGACGGTGATAACTTCGCCGGTTGCTTCAGCCGCCTGGACTGGTTTACTCAACATTGCCTCGGTTGCAGCCTTACTTGGGATGCACAATTTCCAGCCAACTTCAATAACATCGGCATCTTTGATGGTGGCATAACTACTATCGGTTTTGGCTTTAGCGTTGGTGGCGTCGGCAATAGCCGGGTAGGCCAGGGGATTACCGTAGAATTTGTCGGCCAGTTTCGATAGCCAGTCGTCGGCCTGGACAACCACATCGGACTCACAGACCACATCGTCTTGAGCCAAGACGATAGGGGACGCCAGCGTTAACATCAACGCAAGCAGAATCATAAGGCTAATAAGATGAGCTATTCTTTTCATTTTTTTATTCTCCTTTGAATTTTAATTTAAGATTTCAACGTTGTACAAACCCCGGCAGATAATCATGTTCCGCCTCAACCATTTCATCGAACATGGCCCGGATTTCGGCCAGTGAACAGACCGCCGCCGTGAGCGGGTCAACCATCAGAGCGTGGAGGGCGGCCTCGCGGTCTTGCTCCAAAACAGCCGTTGCCACGAGATCGTGAAAAGCCATATGCTGCTGATCCAGGTTAGCCAGGTGAGTGGGCAATGCGCCAAAGTAGGTTGGCTGGATGCCTTTTTTGTCCACCAGGCAGGCTACTTCCACCACCCCGTTGTGGGGTAGATTGTCAATCAGGCCGGTGTTGAGCACATTGCCATAGATAACGGTGGGAGTGTTGGTGGTCATAGCTTCCATAATATAGGAGGCGAACTCATGGCCGCGCTCCAGGACAAATTCTTTTTGGCCTGATAAATACTCCTTTAAATCCTGAGCCGCTTTTTCCCGCCAGATGGGCCAATTGTTGGCGTAATAACCGCTCTCGCCGGCATAACCGCCCCGGTCGTATTTCTGCACCAAGTTGGGGCGCTTACGAAAATAGGCAGTATATTCGGAGGCATGGCCACTCCCCTCGGTGGAGAAGGTCCCCAGGTGGAACATCATCTCAAAGCGCACCGGGTCCTGATGGTAGATTTCAGGCCGGCGTGCTCGCTCCCGCAGGCGCGGATAAAGGTCTTTGCCGTGGCGTTCCAGTTTAACAAACCAGGATAGATGATTGATCCCCGCCGCCCGCCAGTCGATTTCCTCATAGGGCAGGTCGAGATATTCAGCCAGTTGGGTTGAGGTATGCTGGATGGAGTGGCATAAGCCTACAATGGGCAGTTTAGACGCTCGCAGCCCGGTCAATACGGTCAGCGACATAGGGTTGGTGTAATTCATAACCAGGGCGCGGGGAGCCAGCCGTTCCACATCGGCCAGGATGTCGAGCCAGGCGGGCAGGGTACGCAGGGCCTTAAATAGACCGCCGGGGCCAATGGTATCGCCGATGCACTGATCTACGCCATACTTGAGCGGAATATCGTAATCATAGCGGACATTAGCCAGCCCGGCAACTTCGATAGTGCTAATGACAAAATCACTCCCGGCCAAAACCCGGCTGCGGTCGGTGCTGGCTTCAACGGTCCAGTCGTGGTCGGTGTGTTGGATCAAAAACTCGGCCATACGGTGGGCCAGTTCTAGCCGTTCCGCATCAACATCGACCAGGGCAAAGGTTCCTGACTTCAGCCCTGGTGCGAGCAGAATATCGGTCATCAATTCGGTGGCAAATTCAGCGCTGCCTGCGCCGATAATTGTTACTTTAGGCATAGTGATAAAACTCCTTGCACATAGCTTAGACTAAGGGGGCTAACCATAAAGATAAGGCCAAAACGAGTTCGGTTAACAGGAAAGGTTTTGATTTTATGGTTTAGCTCTTGATGCCGGTCATGGCAATACCTTCAATAAATTGGCGCTGGGCAAAGCAATAAACTGTAATGATGGGGGCAATACTCACCAGGGAGCCGGCCATCATCAACGTCCATTTGCCGCCATATTGGGTTTGAAACAGGGCCAAGCCAACGGTTAAGGTCGTCTGGTCGAGGTCGGTGGGAAGATAGATCAGCGGGGCCAGCAGGTCATTCCAGGCGAAGAGGAAGGTAAAAATGGTCAACGCGGCCAGGGCCGGTTTGGCCAGAGGCAGGTAGATTTGCCAGAAGATTTGCACCAGGGAAGCGCCGTCAACCCGGGCCGCTTCGGCCAGGTCAATGGGGATGCTGAGAAAATATTGGCGCATCAAAAACGTGCCAAAGGCTCCGCCCCAAAAAGCGGGCAGCCATAACGGAGCCTGGGTGCCGATCAAGCCCAACCATTTGAAGATGATAAAGTTGGGAATGTACGTCATTTGAGGCGGGATCATCAACGTAGCCAGGAGAAGAGCAAACATTGATTCCCGGAAACGAAAGCGCACGACGGCAAAAACAAAACCGGCCATCGAGCAGGTTAGCAGTTGTCCAACTGTGTTGAGGAGGGCAATTTTGAAACTATTAAAGAGTAACCGGCTAATGGGGATGGCTTCCCACAGTTTGGGGAAATTTTGGAAGGTAAGCGGGTCGGGCAGCAGGCGGCCGTTAAATTGATCGGCCGGCAATTTGAAGGCGGTCGAAATCATCCACAGGAAGGGAGCGACCATAATGACAGTCCCCAAACCAAGCAGCAAATAGGCGGCCATATCCAGAGCCAGTTTGCGGGTGCGAATACTGGTGATGATCATGAGTCTACCCAGCGGCGTTGCAACCAGGAATAAATGAGGGTCAGGCCAAAAATAATCAGGGCCAGGACGATAGCCTGGGAACTGGCCTGGCCCATTCTGAACCAATTGAAGGCATTACGATAGATGGTAAACATCAGTACCGGCATGCTGGAGCCGCCGCCGGCCTGGCGGGTTAAAATGTAAACATACTCAAAAGCTTGAAAGGCATGAATGGTGGTCAGCACAGCCTGAAAAAAGACGGTGGGAGCAATCAGCGGCAGAGTGATCTGCGAGAATTGCTGCCACTCATTGGCCCCATCTACATCGGCGGCGTCGTAAATATCACGGGGGACGGCTTGGAGGCCAGCCAGAAAAATGACAACCCCTTCACCTACCGCCCCCCAAATATTTACAATCACCACCGAAAATAAGACCATCTGCGAACCAAGCCAGTTGACCGGCGAACCGCCGAGCGCCTCGATGATCCGGTTGAGTAGTCCGGTATCTTTGGCGTAAATCCAACTCCAGACCAGGCCAACCGCTACCGCCGAGGAGATGACCGGCAGAAAGTAAGCCGTGCGGAAGAAACTAACGCCGTATAGTTTGCGGTTGAGCAAAACGGCAGCAGTCAGGGAGGTTGCCAGCACCCCTGGCACGTACAAGCCGCTGAACGCGAAAGTAGTTAGAAGTGATTTGTGAAACTGGGTATCGGTAAAGAGCAGGGCAAAGTTATCCAGCCCGGTCCAGGTGGGAGGCGTAATCAAGTCCCACTTCAAAAAACTGATCAGGCCGGTGGCAAATACAGAACCCATCGTCCCAAAAACCAGGCCAATCAGGGTGGGAAGCAACAGGGCCAACAGCCAGACACGTTCGACGCCCAGGGGTTTTAAGCCAGCTTGCATAAGGTTTCCTAATCAAGACGACGCTTAATTCACAATTACTTATTGATTCTTGCTTAACACCTCATCGGCCTGAGGCACAATTTCGTCCAGCGCCTCGTCAATGGCCTTTTCGCCGGTCCAAACCAGGGCCAGATTATCGCCCACCACCGAGGCCCACTCGTCGTAGCCTTTAAAGGCCGGTTTGGTGCGGGCATAAGTGGTGGCATCCAGGAAAACCTTTTGATTGATGGAAACTGATTTCTGCTCCAGGAAAACCGGACTCTCGGCAATAGATTTTAAGATCGGAATGGCGAAACCTAACTCGGTTAGACGAGTTTGACCGGTGGGGCCGGTGGCAAATTTTACAAATTCCCAGGCGGCGTCGGCATGTTTGGAGTCTTTGGCAATAACAAAACCGGCGCTGTTAACGCTGGTGGCGTGGGCAGCCGGTCCGGTTGGGAAAGGCGACACATCCCATTTGAAGTCCACTTCTGAATAGGTAGGCACCACCCAGTGGCCGATGGTGGTCATAGCCGCCACGCCGGCCTGGAAGGGGTCATTACCAAATTGGCCCGAGGTATCGGGGTCGGGGATAGATTTATCTTCTCGAACCATCGCAGCAATAAAGCGGAAAGCCTCGCGGGCTTTTGGCTCGCCGATCAAGGTTTTGGTCTGATCTGCGTTGAGAATTTCACCACCATAACCCCACACAGCCCCGCTCCAAAACAGTTCCATATCCCACAAATCGGGAGAGAACCCCCACTGGTCAAGCTTACCATCCCCATCGGTATCTTTGGTCAACTGTTTGGCCGCCTGGCGCAGGTCATCCATGGTCCATTCAGCGGTAGGATAAGCGACCCCGGCTTTATCAAACATATCTTTGTTATAAAACAGCACAATCGTTTGAAAATCGCGGGGCAAACCGTAGTAACCGTCGGCACGTTTATAAGTTTCCAGGGGGCCGGGGTACAAACCATCGAGCAAGCCGGGTGAAGCGTCAATATAGGGCTGCAAATTCAGCAAAACCCCGCGTGAAGCCCAATCGGGGTAGAGCGGCGCATCCATAGCAAAAACGTCAGGAGGAGTGCCGGCGGCAAAAAGTGTTTGCAGCTTGTTCCAGTATGACTCCCAATCGCTGACATCGGCATTTACCTTGATGTTGGGATGGGCCGCTTGAAAATCTTCGGCTATTTGCTGCCAAACCTTTAATTCGGCGGGGTCGCCCCACATCATATAAGTAATCTCAACCGTTTCCTCTGAAGCCGCCGGGGCAGGCTCTTGATTACTTTCGGCCGGTTGGGCGGGCGCAGGGGTCGCCTCAACCTGACTGGCGGCAGGCTGCGCCGGAGCTGCCGCCCCACCACAGGCAGTTAGAAACAGGCCCACGAGAACCAAAAGACAAACAACTAAAATTTTGCTGTTTTTCATTTTTCTCTCCTTTTGATTTTTTGTTTATGCCAGGCACAAATAATCTAACAAGATGATATTTTTGCCACGACACCCATAGGTGACAAGTGTGGCTATTTTTAACCGTCTGCAAAGGCGGTTGGGTCCAGGTGAACTACTGCTTCCAAATTATTAGGCCGGTCGGGGTTTAAACCTTTGGCCAGGGAACGGTAACAAGCTATCAACTGAAGCGCCGGCAGGTAAAGCACGTTTCGGATTGGCTCCGGCAGTTGTGAGGCAAAAACAACATCGGTACCCGACTCGCCCAGGGTGAGGGTATGACCGCCTAAACGCTGTGCGTCTTGCAGCACAGCGGCTTCGGGGGCGCGGTTGGTTTCTGACAATAACCCGATGACCAGGGCCGTAGGGCTAACCATCGAAATGGGGCCGTGACGGAATTCTAAGAAGTGGAAGGGTTCGCTGTGAGTCAGGGTCATTTCCTTCATTTTGAGATTGGCTTCACAGGCCAGGCCGTAACGCGGACCGCTGCCCAGGAAATAAAAACGATCCAGATCCAAATTGCGGCCAATAGCTTGCGCTTTTTCCTCGTAACGCGCCAGAAGTCGCCGGCCTATTTCCGGTAGATGATCCATCGTTTCTAATAAATCATCCCTCTTAGCCAGCAAGGCAGCTAGGGCGGTGGCAGCCACATACATCGAGGCAAAAGAGCGTGTTTGAGCCACACTTTGTTCCTGTCCGGTCGAGATGACCAGGTTAATACTGCCCATCGAGGCCAGGGGGCGCTCCGCATAGTTGGTGATGGTTATCACCTCACCCCGCCGGTGGTGTTGGAAGGCTTTAACAGCTTGGATTGTCTCGGTGGTTTCAGCCGAACGGCTTACCGCCACCAATAGGGTTGGTCCCGTGACCGCGTAAGCGGCAGTGGGATACATCACCAGTTCTCCGGCGGGAACCGCTCTGGCCGGCTGCCCGGTTAATTCTTGAAATAGGGCGGCGGTAGCCAGGGAAAGATAGTAAGTTGAGCCGCAGCCGGTAAAAATAACCTGGGTGTAAGTGCTGGCGGTCCACAAGGCTTGTAAGGTTTTGGCCTGCTGCACTACAACATGCAATGCTTCTTGCCAGGCTTTCGGTTGGGTTTGAATTTCGGTCAGAGTATACGTTTGCATAACAATCCTTTCAGATCAGATAACAACATAAAACAACCTCACTTTCTTTGCCAATAAAGCTACACAACCAGAACCTCAATTCCTTTGGTTCGCAAAGCCTCAATAAAATCCTGAGAGGTCTTAGTATCGGTCACTAATTTATGTATGGCCGTCACCGGTACAACAAAAGCCGTCGAAATACGGCCACATTTGCTGTGATCGGCCACAATAATAATTTCCCCCCGACAGGCTAAAATGGCCCGGTCAGTCATGGTTTCGGGCAAATAATCATTGGTCAAGCCATATTCGACATCCATGGCGTGGATGCCCAAAATAATTTTCTGGGCATTCACCTGGCTCAGAGCCTGCTCGGTCAAATGACCAATCATAGACATCTCGCTTTGGCGTAACACACCCCCCAGGCCCACGACGGTAATATGGGGTAAATCGGCCAGCGAATTGATCACCAGCAGCGAATTCGTAATCACGGTCAAATCACGCCGCTGGCGCAGGTGATGGGCTACTTCCAGCACGGTGGTGCCGCTGCCCAGAAAAACCGTTTCGCCATCTTTAATCAACTCAGCGGTAGCGTGACCTATTCGTTTTTTTTCATCGGCGGCTTCATAGGCTCGTTGCAGCACGGGCGCTTCGGGCGGCGCTTGCCGGGCGGCTTTGGCCCCACCATGAAACCGCTCGATGTCGCCGCGTTCGGCCAGCGCTTCAAGGTCGCGCCGGACGGTAGCGAGGCTCACCGAGAAATACTCGGAAATCTGGGCCACGGTGGCTCGCTGATGCTGGCTTAAAAAACGCATCAGGTGCTCTTGACGTTCTAAACTGGAAAGAAAAGATTTTGGTTCCATTCGCTCAAAATCAATCGAGAATCAATCATAATCTTTCATCATTCTAGCGAAATCGCGCACTGATGTCTTGGATAATTCCGCCCCCTTTTTGGATAATTCCGTCATCTTTATTTCTTCAGCACTTGCTCAGACATTTCGCCTGACTATAATCATGTAAACATGTTAGAACCTCTCAGGACCCAGCAGACTCGCCCCACAATTGGTTTGCTAACCGATATTGATGGGGGTGCGCTTAATGAGGCTATGTGGGCCGGGGTAGACGACCT
This sequence comes from uncultured Caldilineaceae bacterium, assembly GCA_964622215.1. Lineage (GTDB taxonomy): Bacteria > Chloroflexota > Anaerolineae > 4572-78 > J111 > DSQQ01. The sequence continues at coordinate 24,009 of CAZUNT010000031.1, read as the reverse complement.
TACCCAGGCACGAGACGTCAACCTCATCTGTTTTTCCGGTAATTTTTTGCCTGCTGCTCAAGAAGTTGATCCCAACAACATTCTTTATGAATTGATTGGTCAGCAAAGCCTCGACGGATTAATTATCTGGGGAGGGTTATTGGCTCACTGCGTGGGCCAGGAAGCAGTTAGAGTCTGGTGCCGGCGCTATGAGCCGCTGCCCCTGGTTAGCATTGCTTTACAGATGGAAGGAATCCCCAGCGTGATGGTGGATAACTATCGGGGCATGCGAGAGGTGGTTGACCATCTTATCAAAGTTCACGGTCACCGGCGGGTTGCCTTTTTGCGAGGACCAAGCGGCCATCAGGAGGCTGAGGCCCGCTATCAAGCTTATCTTGACTCGCTGGCGGAACACGAGATTCCTTTTGATGCCAGCCTCATTCAGTTCGGTGACTTTAATAAAGTTCTGGCCGAGAAAGCAACCCATCTGCTGTTGGACACAACTCAAGGAAATTTTGAGGCGTTAGTGGCTGCCGACGATGAAATGGCAATAGGCGCGCTGAGAGCTTTACAAGCACGAGGGCTACACGTGCCGGAGGATATGGCCCTGACCGGTTTTGACAACATCAAAGAGAGCCAGCTTGTCACTCCGCCGCTTACCACTGTTCCGTTTCTGATGTATGAACAAGGGCGGCAAGCGGCAGATATGCTCCTGTCCCTGTTGGTCGATCGGGTTATGCCCACACAGGTCTCTTTACCGACACGATTGATCGTGCGCCAGTCGTGTGGTTGTGCTGCTCCACCAGTGGTTCAGGCGGCAACTGACCCCCAAATGGAGACAACTAAACCGGGTGAAATTTGGCTAGAACGGATTCGAGGGATTTATCCCACCGGGGTAGAACAACTGTTAGACGCTTTTCAAAGCGAACTAAAAGGAAAGACGCCTGGAGCATTTCTATCTCAGCTAGGCCAGGCGGTCACAACCGGCGGCGAGGTGGAGGGATGGCAGGATGTTCTATCAATGATGCGCCGCCACTGCCTACCCTATCTAACCGACCGGCATATCCAACAACGCGCTGAAGACCTCTGGCATCAGGCCCGGGTGATGATCGGTGAGATGGCTCAGCGAATCCAGGCTTATCAGAAGTGGCATACCGAAGAACAGGCCAGGGCGTTACGCACCATCGGGCAGAGGCTCACCACCACCCTGGATATCGCCGAATTAATGAACGTGTTAGTCCAAGAACTGCCGCAATTGGGCCTGCGCAGTTGTTTTCTCTCGCTGTATGAAACCCCTCAAACTCCGGCTGAAGGGGCGAAGTTGATCCTGGCTTATAACGAACAGCAACAGATTCAGCTAGAAAGCGGAGGAGATCGTTTTCCCACCCCTCAATTAGTCCCGGCTGGGCTGCTGCCCCAGAATAGGCGTTATCACCTGGCCGCTGAACCACTCTTTTTTCGCGATGAGCAGTTGGGTTTTGTGCTGTTCGAGGCTGGACCTCAAGAAGAGGCCATTTGCCAGGCGCTGCGCGAAATCCTCAGCGGCGCCTTGAAAGATGCCCAACTCTATGGTGAGGCGTTAGCCGCTCGCGCTCTGGCTGAAAAAGCTGACCAGTTAAAAACGCGCCTGCTGGCTAACGTGAGCCACGAACTGCGCACCCCCTTGCAGGTAATCCTCAGCCATACTCAGGCTGTTTTGGACGACCCACTGCTCTATGGCCGGGAACTTCCTGCGGCCTGGCTGCAAAATTTACACACTATCCAGGTTAACGCCGAACATCAAATCCGGGTTATCAATGACCTGTTGGATTTATCGCGAGCTGAAATTGACGAGCTTGATCTCTATCCCGAACTGATCGACCTCTCAACATTCCTGGCCGAGGTGTTTGACAGTATAGCCAGCGGGGGCAACACTTCCCCTGAGGTAACATGGTACCTTGAATTACCGGAATGCCTGCCCGCCCTTCAAGCTGACCCTGTCCGCTTACGCCAGATTTTATTCAACCTGCTGAGTAATGCGCGCAAGTTTACCAGGCAGGGCCGGATTACCCTGGGGGCTGGCGTCACCCCTCCCTATGTTCACCTCTGGGTTCAAGACACAGGCTGCGGCATCCCCGGCGAAATGCAAGAGCGTATCTTTGAACCTTTTGTGACTGCCGAATCCGCCGAGGGCATCGGCCTGGGGCTGACCATTACCCGCCGCCTGGTGGCTCTTCACCAGGGTTCGATACGATTAGAAAGCCAACCGGGTCAGGGCAGTATCTTCCATATCTATCTCCCCTTGCCCAACCTGAGCGATCAACCGGCCTCAGTTTCACCTTTCGTTCAACCGGTGTTGCTGTTGATTTCATCACTGTCACAGCCGGCCCCGGAAATTGTAGCGTTTAGCCAACGCCAGGGCCTGGAGATCCGCCGCATTACAACCACCAACGAGGTGGAAACCTTACCGGCCGACCTTCGACCAACGGCTCTGGCCTGGGATTTGGGAGGCGTCGAAGCCAGCTCTCGTGAATGGGCCATCCTTCAGCGTTTGCGCAAGCACCCGTTTTTAAGCCGGGCGCCCTTTATTTTGTTATACGGCCAGAAGCAAGCCGGCGATTCTACCTTGGCGCCGGGTATCATGAACTTAATGGCGAAGCCTCTATCCGGAAAAACCTTATTAGAAGCTATCCAGGGGCTGCAACCGGCCTCAAACCGGGGGCCCATCCTTATTGTAGACGATGAGGCTGAAGTCCGGGATTTTTATCACAGTTTAATCGCCAGGGAATTACCGGCGTATCGGGTACGCACGGCCAGCGATGGCCAAACTGCGGTGCGGCTTTTGAGTGAAGAAACCCCTGGCCTGGTAATTTTGGATTTACTAATGCCGGAAATGGATGGATTTGAGGTTTTAGAGTGGCTTCGCCTTCATCCCCAAAATCGGCATGTGCCAGTTCTGGTTCTGAGTAATCGCCCCCTTACCTTTGATGATGTCAAACGGCTTGAACTACATAACCAGGTCACAGTGCAAAGCAAAGGGATTTTATCGCCGGATGAAACGATTGAAATGGTGCAACGGCTGCTGCTTGGTTCAGAGGCTCTGTCGCCCCAGACCAGTGTGTTTGTTAAACGAGCAGTAGCCTACTTTCATCAGAATTATCAGCAAACCTTATCACGCCAGGAAATGGCCGAGGCGCTGGGGGTGAATGAAGATTATCTGAGCCGCGTCTTTCGGCAAGAATTGGGGCTCTCGCCATGGGAATATTTGAACCGTTATCGCATCAAACAGGCCAAGGAATTATTGTTTCAGACGGATGATAGTATCACCATCGTGGCTCATACGGTTGGGTTTAAAGACTCAGCCTATTTCTGCCGGGTCTTTCACAAACTGGTTGGACAATCACCACGAGCCTATCGAGAACAGCCCAAAACATTGAGGATGTGACAATTACCCCGAAGACTCTCCCGAAACACACCAGTGATGCCCCTACCATCAAATCAGCGGCCCATCCAACCGCCATCAACCGGGATAATCACGCCACTGACATAATCTGAAGCGTCGGAAGCCAGAAAAAGGGCGGCCCCCTTCATATCCTCTGGTTGGCCCCAGCGGCCGGCGGGGATACGGTCGAGGATTTGTTGGTTGCGGGCCGGGTTGTTGATCAGGGCCTCGTTCATCTCGGTGTTCATGTAGCCGGGAGCAATGGCGTTCACGTTCACCCCCCGCTTGGACCATTCATTGGATAGAGCCATGGTCAAGCGGGCTACGCCGCCTTTGGCCGCCGCATAGGCCGGTATGGTAATGCCGCCGCTAAAACTCAACAGGGAAGCAATGTTGATAATTTTGCCTTTGCCTTTGGCCAGCATCACCCGTCCGGCCAGTTGATCCAACATAAACATGGAGGTCAAGTTAACTTCCAGTACAAAATCCCAGGCCTCCAACGGAAACTCCTCGGCCGGGGCGCGGCGTTGAACCCCGTGGCTGACGATCAAAATATCCAACGTACCAAGTTGGCTGAGGCTTTCCTCGAAGGCGCGCCGGAGTTGTTCCCGGTTACCCAGGTCGGCTTGAATGGGGATGGCCCGCTGCCCGGTGGCCTGGCCCAACTCGGCTGCCGTCACCGTGACCCGCTCCGAAGAGCCGACGATGGCCACCTCCGCCCCGAATTCGAGCATAGCTTCGGCCATAGCTCGACCCAAACCCCGGCTGCCGCCGGTAACAAGTGCTTTTTTTCCGCTTAAATTAAACAGATTAGCCATCTTGATATTTCCTCTGAAAGTAATAATCACGCCAAGTGAACAGTAAACAGTGACTAGTGAGTAGTGGCCAGTTAGCTATTCACTGATAACTGTTCACTGATAACACTGTTCACTGTTTCCGGTATTCGGCCAGCAATTGGTCGACCACCCAGGTAGTCCGCGCGCCGCTTTCGCCGCTGCTGGGGCAGAGGCCAACGCCGTTCAACTCGTCCACAATCGTTTGGATGAGCGGTTGGTGGACATGCGGTGGGTCGGCAATGGCAAATTCTTGTACTCCCTCTGGGGTGGTCAGCCTGATCGGATCGGCCTTAAATGAGGCGAACGAAATTTTACCCTGAGTACCGCTTATTTCTGTTTGGTCTAATTCCTGAAAACCGGTGAACCACCACGTTCCTACCCCTATCACGCCTGACTCAAAGACAAAGGTTCCGGTCACGTGGTCTTCAGCCGGATAGTATCCGCCCTGGTTGGCGGCAAAGCCCCGCGCTGCTCGAATTGGGCCGAGGACATAATCCAAAAAGTCGAGGGTGTGCGAACCCATATCCACAAAGATACCGCCGCCCGAAAATTGGGGCAGCACCCGCCAGGGCAGGTGGTGAGGATCAAACAGGTCGGGGCGTGTTTCCCGCTGCAGGACGATATTGACAGAACGCGGCTCGCCAATCGCACCTATCTCCAGCAACTCTTTTATTTTTACAAAACGGGGCAGCGCCCGCCGGTAATACCCCACCCACAGCGGCACGTTAGCGGCCTGGCAAGCGGCGCTCATCTCCTGGCAATCGGCAAAAGTCAAAGCCATCGGTTTTTCCACGTAAACCGGCTTGCCGGCGGCGGCGCTCATCAAGGTGTATTGCTTGTGAGCATAGGGCGGCGTGGCAATGTAGACCGCGTCAACTTCAGGGTCGTTAATCAGGGCGGCGGCATTATCGTACCAGCGAGGGACACCGTGCCGCTTGACATAATCTTGAGCCAGCTCACCGTTGCGGCGCATTACCGCCACCAGGCTGGAGTTTATAGCTTTTTGAAAGCCGGGACCACTTTTGACCTCGGTGACATCCCCTGCGCCGATGATACCCCAGCGGATTGTGCGCATCGTAATCCCCTTAGTAATACCCCCGCTTAAGCTGGCGGGAAAAAGATTTGAACTTTGGCGCTTTGGCGGCCATCAGCGGCCATAGCAAAAGCATCCGTGATTCGATCAACGGCAAATTGATGGGTGATGATCGGTTTAACATCGATCCGCCCGGAAGCCAAATACTCGACCGCCCAGTCAAAAGCCATGCCGCTGCGGAAACTACCTATCATGGTCAGTTCTTTAGCCATTATTTTGTTGGCCAGCACGCCCACCTCGCCGGTGGGTAAAAAGCCAACCTGAACGATAACGCCGCCTTTTATGGTCGCCATAATAGCCGTGTTAAGCGCCTGAATACTGCCGGAGGCCTCAAAGGTAACGTCAAAAGGCAGTTCGCCTTTAGCTAAAGCCTGGGCTTCTGGCGTGTCTTGGCCCACATTGATGGTCAAATCTGCCCCACATTGCCTGGCCCGGCTGAGTCGTTCATCCAGAACATCGGTAATGGCTACAGTTTTAGCTCCCATAGCTCGCGCCACCAGCAAAATGAGCGCGCCGATTGTCCCTGCCCCGGCCACCAACACCGATTTACCCATCAGCGGCCCCGCCCGGTTGACGGAATGTAAGCCAATAGCCAGCGGTTCGGCCATGGCGGCGAGGCTCAGATCAAACCCGGGCGGAAAGAGGCCACATTGCCGCTCTTCGGCTAAAATATATTCCTGATAAGCCCCATCGGTGTGGGGCATGGTGCTGGCGCTGCCCCAAAAGCGCACATTAGGGCACAAATTTTCCCGGCCGTGGCGACAGGGCAGGCACTTACCACAGGGCAGATTGGGGTTAACGGCCACCCGGTCGCCAGGCTTGAACCTGGTAACTCCCGGCCCAGTTTCGACGACGGTACCGGAGACCTCGTGCCCCAATACAAAGGGGTGCTTAACTACGAAATCGCCATTAGCCCCTTTAAAGTAGTAGTGCATGTCCGAGCCGCATATCCCCCCGTAGCCAAATTGGATCAGAACTTGCCCGGCCTGTGGCTGAGGCATCGCCCGCTCTTCCAGGCGGATGTCTTGTTTGCCGAATAACACATAAGCGTGCATATTATTTTCCTTTGGTTTAGCTCAATATATGAACTATTTGTTCGATTAATGAATTTTGTTTATAATATCTATCAGGATTTCTGATAATGGCGAGTAATTTTAGTTGAAGGACATACTACCTTGATCGAAAGTTTTAGCGAAGTCAATGTTAATACGGCCCAAACCGTCCTTAAATCTCTGGATGTGTTGGATTGTCTGGCTACCACCAAACGCCCCATGTCTGCCCCGGAAATTGCCAAAATGTGTGGCATGTCCCGCCCTACAGTCTATCGCTTGTTAACCTCGTTGAAGGCACGAGGCTATGTAATGGTCGATGACACTTACAACTATTCTCTGGGAACCAGGCTGCTATCGCTGGCCCGGGTAGTGCTGGATACCATGAATCTACCCAAATTGGCCGAACCCTATCTGCGTGAACTCAGTCAATTATCTGAGGAAACCGCCTTTTTGTCCATTTTAGATGGGACCAAAATTCTGTATATCGGCAAAGAAGAAAGTCCCCAGGTGCTGCAAAGATCGCCAGCGTTGCATATGCGTTCAAACGTGGGTACTCGAACGGACCTGCATGCCTCGGCGATGGGTAAAGCTATTCTGACCGGGTTATCTGCTGAAGAACTCAACATGCTTTTTGAGAAAATCACCCTGACTCGTTATACCGACCACACCATCACCGACCGCGAGACCTTAGCCTGTGAGTTGGAGCAAATTCGCCGGCGGGGTTATGCCATTGATGACTGTGAGGGAGATGATTGGGTTCGCTGCGTGGCGGCTCCGGTTTATGACAGCAGTGGCCGAGTTCTGGGCGCTATGAGTGTTTCCGGGCCGGCGCACCGGATGACCCCAGATTATATTCAAAAACTCTCCGGCGATGTTGTCCGGGTTACCCAGGCCCTATCCCGCCAGCTTGGCCAGGCGGCTCCCCTTTTGCCCCGGGTTTAGTTTTTACTAACCCCTTTCAGCCCAATTTCGTGCGCCCGATGACAACTGACAAAGTGGCCGGGGGTAATTTCTTCCAGTTTAGGTGTAACGGCCCGGCAGGCGTCAACCGTATAGCGGCAGCGCGGATTGAAGTAGCAGCCCGACGGCGGATTGGCCGGGTCGGCCACTTCGCCTTGCAGGACGATACGTTGAGAACGCAGCCGGGGGTCGGGTTTGGGTACGGCCGACAGCAAGGCTTCGGTGTAAGGATGCCGGGGAGTATTAAAAAGCGCCTCTGTTTTGGCCACTTCGACAATCTGGCCCACGTACATCACCGCCACCCGCTCGCTGATGTGTTTGACCACGCTCAAGTCGTGCGCCACAAATAGATAAGTCAGGCCAAGTTGTTCCTGTAATTCAAGCAGGAGGTTGAGAATCTGCGCCTGCACCGAAACGTCGAGCGCCGAGACAGGCTCATCCGCCACCACCAAACGCGGATTCAGAGCCAGCGCCCGGGCAATACCAATCCGCTGGCGCTGCCCGCCGCTAAAAGCGTGGGGATACCGCCGCATATATTCAGGCCGCATGCCGACCAAACGCAGCAGTTCAGCCACCCGGTCTTGCCGTTCCTGCCGGTTTTTCATTCCATTTACCAGGAGCGGCTCGCCGACAATATCCAGCAGGGTCATACGCGGATTGAGCGAGGAGAAAGGGTCTTGAAAAACCATCTGCATCTGGGCACGCAGCCGCTGCACTTTGCTTTCGGGCATGGCCGCCACATCCACAACCGTATTGTCGTCGGTGCGAAAGAGGATCTGCCCCGCCGTAGGGTCAAGCGCCCGCAAAATGCAGCGAGAAGTGGTGGTCTTGCCGCAGCCGCTTTCGCCCACCAACGACAGGGTCTCGCCTTGGTTGACGAAGAAGTTAACATCATCGACGGCGCGGACATATCCAACCACTTTTTGCAGCAAGCCTTTCCGGATGGGAAAGAATTTGCGCAGGTTTTTTACCTCAAGCAGCACCTGGCTGTTAGAATCTTTCACAGTTGGCCCACCTTTTCATACAAAAAACAACTCACTTTTTGCCGCTCATTTACTGTCAGCAAGTTTGGCTCCTGCCGGTCACACGTGCCGGGCATAAAATCGGGGCAGCGCGGATGGAAGGGGCAGCCGGTTGGACGATTGTAAGGATGAGGAATAGAGCCGCTGATCGTCGGCAGTTTGACCCGCGAAGTGGATTCGATGCTCGGAATAGAACGTAAGAGCGCCCTGGTGTAGGGATGTCGGGGGGCGTGGAATAAATCATCCACCGGTCCTTCCTCGACTACCCGGCCCAGGTACATCACCACCACGTCGTCGGCCATTTCGGCGATGACGCCCAAGTTGTGGGTGATCAGCATGATGGCCATACCACGCTGCTGCTGCAATTGCCGCAGCAAATCGAGAATCTGGGCCTGGGTGGTCACGTCGAGCGCGGTGGTTGGCTCGTCGGCAATGAGCAGCCGAGGGTCACAAGAAAGGGCTACGGCAATCATAGCGCGCTGGCGCAGGCCGCCGCTCAACTCAAACGCATACTCATCGATCCGGCGTTCCGGCTTGGGAATGCCCACCTGGCCGAGCGCCTCAATCGCCCGCTCTCGCGCTTCGCGCTTATTCATGCTGCAATGCAGTTGGACCGCTTCGATAATCTGATCCCCAACCGTATGCACCGGACTAAAGGAGGTCATCGGCTCCTGAAACACCAGGCCGATTTCGCCCCCCCGGATAGCGCGTATCTCTTGACTGTTGGGGTGCAGTTGGGTCAAGTCAATCTCGTCGCCATTGGCGCGGCGCAGCGTGATTCTGCCTTCCACAATGCGGCCGGGCTGATCCACGATACGCAAGATAGATTGGGCCGTGACGCTCTTGCCGCAGCCGCTTTCGCCGACAATGCCGAGCGTTTGCCCAGGATACACGTCAAAGGTGGCCCCGTCTACCGCCTTAACGGTTCCTTCATCCTGAAAAAAATATGTTTTGAGATTTTGTACCGATAGTAACGTTTTGCGTCCGTTTTCCATGTTAATCTTATCCGTAAGGGTCAGCCGCGTCGCGCAGCCCATCGCCCACAAAATTGAAGGCCAGCACCGCGATGATAACCGGGATGACGGGAATCAACAACCAGGGCGAAATGGCGAGCGATTGGATGTTCTGCGCATCTTGCAACAATACACCCCAACTGATGGCGGGCGGGCGCAGCCCCAAACCAAGAAAACTCAGAGATGTTTCGCTAATAATCATGGCTGGAATCGCCAGAGTGGTCGCGGCAATGATATGACTCAGGAATGAAGGCACCATATGCCGGAAGATGATGCGCATCTGGCTGCAACCGGACAGGCGGGCCGCCATGACAAAGTCCTCCTCACGCAGTGAGAGAAAACGGCCGCGCACCACCCGCGCCAACTCGGTCCAACCCAACAGGGAGATGATAAGGGTGATGGCAAAGTAGACCTGGTTGACGCTCCAGGTGGTGGGCAGGGCCGCGGCCAGGCCCATCCACAACGGAATTGTGGGAATAGAGCGCAGAATCTCGATGACCCGTTGAATGACCACGTCAATCACACCGCCATAGTAACCCGAAATGCCGCCCAGCACTACCCCCAAAACCAGGCTGAGGGCCACGCTCGCCAACCCAATAATCAGCGAGGTCCGCGTGCCGTACATCAGGCGCGACCACAGATCGCGCCCCTGCATATCCGTACCCATCAGGAAAAGCGTCTCTTCGGCTGTAGCGCCTTCCACGCTAAGGAGATGCAGGTTGGAGGGGATAAAACCCAGCCATTTATACTCGAAGCCGGGCCCAAAGAAACGCACCGGCACTTTTAGGTTAGGATCGGGGGCGTAGACCCGCTTAAACGTTTTGAGATCGCGTTTGCCGGTCATACCAAAAACGTGAGGGCTGAAGGCGCCGTTGTCGAACCAATAAATGGGTTGAGGGGCCATCAGGGAACGTTGAGCCTCGGAAGCATCGGGATCGACGTAGGCCAAAAAGTCCGCGGCCAGTGCGGCCAAATAAAAAATGAGAAGAATAATAGCGCCCGCCATGGCTAAATGGTGTTTGCGAAACCGCCACCACATTAACTGCCATTGCGTGGCAACCGCAATCTTCTCTTCAGTCTGCGTAGTGACAAATTCCTCATCCGGCGCTGGCGTGGGGAAAGCCGTCATCGTCTGCCCCGTTTGGGAGAACATCGCGTCTGCCATTACTGCCTCCCCAAGCGGATGCGCGGGTCAATCCACATCAACATTAGGTCCGAGATGAACGTGCCGACGACGGTCATCACGCCCAGCATTAACACGATGGTTCCGGCCAGGAACACATCTTGCGCGATCAGCGCCTTGAGCAATAGCGGCCCTACCGTCGGCAGGCTCAACACCAGCGAGACAATGATGCTCCCCGATACGATGTAGGGGAACAAATAACCGATGGTGCTGACGAACGGGTTGAGCGCCACCCGCACCGGGTACTTCATAATCACCCGCGTTTCAGATAATCCCCTGGCCCGCGCCGTCATCACGTAAGGCTTGCGCAATTCATCCAGCAGATTAGAGCGCATGATGCGGATCATTTGGGCCGTGCCCCCTATGCCCAGCACGATCGCCGCAATCGGGAGATGCTTGAGCAAATCTACCACTTTGGCCCAACCCCACGGCGCGTCGGCCATCTCGGCCGAGAACAGCCCGCCGACGTTGGCATCGAAAAACCTGAAGCCCACGTACATCACGATGAGGGCCAGCATAAAACCGGGGATGGCCAGGCCGATAAAGCCGATGAAGGTGGCCACGTAATCGCCAATAGAATAGCGCTTGACCGCGGAATAGATGCCGATGGGCAGGGCCAGCGCCCAGGTAAAGACGATGGCGGCCAGTGAAATGACAATCGTCAAGGTGAGACGATCGCCGATGACGTCGAGTACCGGCCGGTTCCATTCTATGGCCATACCAAAGTTGCCCTGCATGATCAAGCCCATCCACCTGAGATACTGGATGTGGAGCGGCTGATCGAGAGCATACTGGGCGCGGAGCGCCTGCGCCTCTGCTTCCGTCACCAAGTTTCCCGAAGCCGACATCATCGCGGTGTACGAGGTCACATAATCGCCGGGGGGCAGTTGGATGATAATGAACGAGAGTATGGTGATCGCCCAGGAGGTCAGAAGGGCCAGGATCAAACGGCGCACGATATAAGCTATCATAAAGTTACACCTCTCAACCCTCCCCCAGCCTGGAGATAGGGGAGGAGGAGTTAACGTCCATCCCCCGCCCAGAAGCGGCGGGGGATGGAGAGGGAAGGGATAAGTTACGATTTGAAGAAGAAGGTGATTGGCTGCGAAGTGGCAGGCGTGCGCGCGTGCTGCGCGTTCACCTGGCGCTGCGGGATATTGCCCATATTGTTCTTGACAATCCGCACGCCCATAAACGCCGGCGATTGGCCCACCGTGCCGATGCTCCACTGCTGCTCGACGATGATCTTCCAGATTTCTTTCGCGTTTTCAATCTGGCCGGCTTCGTCCAGTCCGAACGCCTCCCGGTAGAGATCGAACGCACGCAGCATTTCGGGGTCGTCCGGCTTTTTGCCCTGGGTGCCGTTGGAGGCATACCACCTGGCAAAGGCCATTCCCATGTGACATTCAGCCGGGTCTATTGGCAGGGCATGGCGGGCAAAGAGGTAGAGCATTTCCGAACCATCGTTGGCCCAGGTGAGGATCTGGTGTTCGTTGTTGGCGGTCATGCCAAAGGCCAGGTTGCGTTCCGTCTCCTTGATGATTACGTCAATGCCGATCTCTTTCCACTGCTGCTTGATCATTTCCCCAACCTGGGTGTAGGGGATGAACTGCGCGCCCACGGTGATCATTTCGAGCTGCAGGCGTCCCTTGCCGTCGGTGCGGAGGCGGAAACCTTCGCTGTCTTTCTCGGTCAGGCCCAACTTGTCAAGGATGCCGTTAGCTTGTTCAACATCCAGCGTGGCCCACTTTTTGTTCCATTCAACACCGGGATTGTAGATGGTGTCGGGCGAGGGCGCGGTCGTGCCGGTCGTGCCGACGCCGAGCCAGAGAGCCTCGTTGAGTTGATCGCGGTCAATACCCAACGAGAGGGCGTGGCGGAAATCTTTGTTCTTGATCCACTTGGCAATTTCGGGGTCGCCCTCATAGGCGTTGCCAAAGTGCAGCGCACAGTCCGAGCCATTGAAGGCCGGGTCGAGGTGAACGGTATAGTTGCCTTTTTCCGCGTTTTCCAGGAAAACGGGCAGCTTGGCCAGGCCCATGTGGCGTTCCTGGATGTCATACTCGCCGGCAATGGCGCGCAGGTTGGCCACTTCGGTGTTCTCCGCCAGGGTCATGGTGATCTTATCAATGTAGGGTAGTTGGTTGCCTTCGGCGTCTACGGCCCAGAAGTACGGATTACGTTCCATGGACCAGGTGGGCGTGTTGATCGGGCTGGTCGTCTTCCAAGGCGTCATCACCGGCACGTCGGGATTGAGCGCCCAACTGTACTTGTTCTTGAACAGAGACACCCAGTTGTCAAAGCCGGCGTCCGTGGCCAATTTGTTGACCGCGTCTACGGACGAGTACTTGGGCAGGAATTGTTTGAGGTAATGGGCCGGGCAATACCCACCGCCATAAGTTCCGAACGCGCCGCGTGTGGCAAAGCCGGCGCCGATGCCGGTGCTGCCGGCCAGGACATAGACAAAGTAGGTATACGGTTCCGGGAACTCAAAGGCTACGGTAAAGTCGTCAACCTTTTTCATGACGCCCGGTTTGCCGTTGATTTGCATTTCGGGGAAGGGCGTGGGCACGATCTCCGGGTTCGAGTAAACATCCTCGAACCAGAACATAAAGTCGTCCGCGGTCAACGGTTCACCATCAGACCATTTGGCCCCTTTGCGCAGGAAAATCGTGATCGTCTTACCATCTTCGCTTACCTTCCAATCTTTGGCCAGTGCGGGCACAATCTTGGAACCGGTGTAGTCAAAGTGTAAGATCTTATCGTTTGAGTTGATGCGGTTGCCGTTCTCATGGTCCGCCGGGCCGGTGAAGGCGCGCCGCCAGGTGCCGCCGTATTGGCCAATTTCCGTGAGCGGCTGGATAACCAGCAGCTCTTCGGGGTCGGGCAGGCGCTCCTCAACCGCCGGCAGCGTGCCGGCTTTGACCAGGTCGGCCAGCAGCGGCGCTTCACCAAATTTTTTGGGGAACTGAGTTATATCGCGGATAACTGTTGGACCCTCGAGTGGACCGATCAATCCGCCGAGGTCGCCTGCTTGAGCGGCGGCAATCGAAGCCGTGGTGGCCTCTGTGGTTGTGGTGGCCATCGTGGGGGGGGCTTCAGTAGCGGCTGCGGCTATCTGCGGGGCATAACCGGCAAAGGCTACCGAGCCTGTGGTTAGCGCAGCCAAACGCAAAAATTCACGTCTGGAAACGCGCTTTGACTTAGACCTCTCCGTCGTCATTGGTGGAATACCTCCTCGTATTATATAATAATTGGTTCATTATTTGAACTAATGGTTCAACCGCTGAACATTATAACATTATTTAAATGATTTGTCAAACGACTCGAATTCCTTGCCCAGGGCTTTATCGTTATCGCTAACGTTTTCTCCACATTCGCGGGATATATCTAACCTAAGAGGAAGAGGCGAGAAGTTGCGCCAGGGCCATGGCCGTCTGCTTGGTGTAGAACCAGACCGAGCCAGGTCTTAGTTTGGCCTCAAAAACAATGGCCAGGAGGAACTGCCCGTTGACATCATGGGCATAGATATTATAGTTGTCACCTTCGTGGTAACTGGATTTGAAGACTGTCTGATTGCCCAGTAAATTGGCCAGTTCGGCGGCGGCCAGAAAGTTAGCAGCGACCAAGGCGCTGACCTCCTTGACCTCAAAGTCTTCCGTTTGGCCGACTACCTGCACCGGATAGCCATCAGAGCTAATCAGCATCACACAGAGTACGCCCGCATTAGCCTGCAAGAGGCGCAGCCTCTCCAGGATAGCCGGATTATACAGGCGTTGATCCAGACGTGGCGGCTTTTCCTCGCCTTGGGTTTGATCAACCGCCTGCTTAACGATCACCCGGATTCGTTCCAGGTCAAAAGGTTTATCCAGGAACCCGTCGATGCCCAGGTATTTGGTCGTGTCACGCAATTCTGTCGAGCCATAGGCGGTCATCAACACCACCTGGGTCTCCGGAGAAATCCGCCGCACGGCCAGCGCCAGGTCTACCCCGGTCATCCCCGGCAGCATATAGTCGGTTAAAACTACGGCGAAGGTTTCTTTTTCAATCAAACGGATAGCTGAAACAGCATCCCCGACAGTCACCACGTTGTACTCTGGCCCCATCATTTTTAGGGTATGCTGTAAGATGCGGCTAACATCCTTGTCATCGTCAACAATAAGAACCCGCTTCTTCTCCATATCACCCCTCACCCGGCTGGTCAGGTCCAAACATATCGTCAAAATGATCGACCAGGGCGGCGCTTTCTTCAGTGGACAGGGGTTTTCTAATGGCTTGCCCCAGTAGAGAGGCTAACTCGGCGGCAGTCTGCTTGGTATAAAACCAGATCGTACCCGGTTTACTATGAACGCCAAAAATCAAAGCCAGAAAAACCTGACCATTGACATCATAAGCATAAATATTATATTTGTTGCCCTCGTGGTAGCTGGATTTGAAGACTGACTCATGGTCACCTAAAAAACTGGCTAATTCAGTTATCGCTGTAAAGTTTGTAGCGATAAAAGCCGCCAGCCGGGCGAGCTTGGTCCGATCCGTTTCGCCCACCGCCTTGAGAGGGCGACCGTCAGTATTAACCAGGAACACGGAATGAGCGCCCGTCTTATTCCAGAGCGTTTGCAGTTCCTCTTGCACCGCCTTATCTACGTCCAGCGTGGGTAAGTCAACATGAACTGCTTCCACGGCTTTACTGGTACGGGCGATGGCTCGCTGAACTACTTCCAGCACCTCAGGCACGGTAAAGGGTTTACCGATAAAACCACCGAGTTGCAACGTCTCTACGGTGCTACGAACCGCTTTGGTATCGTGAGCGGTCATCAGGACAATCTGCGTTTCCGGTGAAATCTTACGCACGGCCTGGACCAAATCAATACCGGTCATGCGGGGCATCATGTAATCGGTGATGATAACATCAAACTTTTGTTTTTCGATCTGATCCAGCGCGGCAAACGCATCGGTCACTGTGCTGACCTCGTAATCCGGCCCTAACCGTTTGACACTGTGCATTAGCAAAAAGAGGATATCTTTGGCGTCATCTACAATTAGAATATGTTTCTTGCTCATCCCGGTGCTCCTTGCCCACAAGTATCCTCCATTTATCAAGTCCCTATGTGATTATAACCCATAATTGAAAGAGTTTAAATACACCCCATGTAATTGCGATAGCTTGACCCGCAAATGGGGCAGGGTATAATAAATACCGGCAGCCGAGTTAACCTTTCTCCGGCTGAGCGGGGTAAAAAATCTAAATCATTTTATTTACAGGAGGACCATTATGGCAGTTCGTAATGCTGAAGCGGTTTGGGAAGGCAATCTACAAGAAGGGCGCGGCACCATGAAATTTGGCAGCGGCGCGTTTGAGGGGGCTTACACCTACAAATCACGTTTTGAGGAGGGACCCGGCACTAATCCGGAAGAGTTGATTGGCGCTGCCCATGCCGGCTGTTTCTCGATGTTCCTTAGCGCCGTACTGAGCAAGGCCGGTCACACCGTTAAACGTATTCAGAGCACGGCCAAAGTTCATCTGGGCACGGTAGACGGCGCCCCCAAGATTACTAAAATCGAACTTGATACGGTAGCGGAAGTGCCGGGATTGGATGAGGCAACCTTCATGGAGCATGCTGAAGCCTCCAAAAAAGGCTGCCCTGTCTCCAAGGCGCTGACCGGCACGGAAATTATTTTGCACGCCAAGCTGATAAGTTAACATATGACCGCTGATGGCAGACCGCCGACCGCCATAATTCGCCCTGTAACCCGTCTTTCCGGCGGTCAGCGGTCGCCGGTCGGCGGTCAGGGTTGCTGAGACATAGGGTCGGCTGAGTAGTTACCCTATTTTTATTTATAGGCGCTATCTCAGCCGGCCCTCATTTCAGGCTCGTTTTGGCTACGGCTGCTCTTGTGGCAGGGAAGGCAAAATGTCGTCCAGTTGCTTGCCATTAATCATGGCCTTAACTAAAGGGTCAACGACGGTGCGGATAAGTTTAGCTTCTTGTTCCTCATTGAGATAAGGGAGGTCGACCCGCTTATTGACGGCCTGCGCCAGCCTTTCGGCAAACCCCCGGGCATGGTCTTTGTCAATGCCCTTATTCCTATCACGCAAGAGATCCCCAAACGCCTCAGGTAAAATATCGTCCAACGCGGCGTCAATGATGGCTACGGCGTGTTCAAAGATAGTCTGCTCTACATCTTCGGAAACAAGCGGAAGATCCACTACGGCATTGACGAGAGCGGCAATTTTCTTTTGTTCTTTGGCGAGTAGCATGATCTGGTCTCCTTTCTTTTTCGACCTGGCAAGATAGCCCCTATTCTTCCTTCATGTTAAGAAACCCGATTATACCATATAAGCTTTTTGGTGAATAATTGCCGGGCCTATCGGCAAATGGTACAATCCTTCTCGATTTTGGATTTTGGATTTTAGATTTTGGATAACCATAAATCTCGCCCAAAAACCCAAAGTAAGGCCTGGCTGCCGCGTCACTTGGCTCTCCTGTTAGGTTATTCCCTCCTGGCCCTACTTCTGACATGGCCCACCGTAACCCAGTTAACCACCCACCTTCCCGGCGACGGCGGCGATGATCCGGCTATTGCCTGGAATCTGTGGTGGGTCAAATATGCCCTGCTGAACGAAGGCAAAAATCCTTTCCAAACTGACTTCATGTTTTACCCCATCGGCCTCAACCTGGCTTTTTACACCCTGACAGTCTTAAATGCCCTGACTGCGCTGCCATTAACCCTCAACTTGGGGGTAGTGACCGCCAGCAACCTGCACCTGCTCTTTACTTTTGTTGTCGGGGGGTATGGCATGTTTTTGCTGGCCCGGTATCTTTTAGCGACCGCAGACCGGGCTAAAAGCAGGGGAGCAGGGGAGCAGGGGAGCAGTTTCCCCCCTGCCCCCCTGCTCCTTTGGACTAGCGCCCTCGCCGGCATTTTCTATACCTTTGCCGGCAACAAACTATTCTACATCGCGCTGGGTCAATATAATATTGCCAGCACGCATTGGATTCCCTTTACCATTCTTTATATTCTCCGCACCCGGCGCCACCCACATCGCCTCAAGTATCCTCTTTTGGCCGGCCTTTTCCTCACCCTTCAAACCTGGTCCGAAATAACCTACGCCACCTTTTTACTGGTATTCATTGCCCTCTACTGGATGTGGGAGTTGGGATATGGGATGTTTACATCTAAATATCATCCTAATCACTCACAATCTACAATTCACAATTCACAATTCACAATTCACAATTCCCTTCTTCCCCACCTCCGCGCCGTCCTCGTCTTCGGCTTCACCTTCGCCCTCGGTCTCAGTCCTATCCTGGCCCAAATGCTGCCCGATCTGCGCGCCGAGGGTGATTTTTTGGTCGAAGGCAGCGGCTTTGCCGAGTCTTTCAGCGCCGATTTGCTCGGCTTCGTCATTCCCACCATGCACCATCCCTGGCTAGGCTCTTTGATCCGGCAAACCAACATTGCTGCGCCTGGAAGCGTCGCCGGTTTTGACAAAGGTCAGCACATCTACCTCGGTTTTGTCTTACTCGGCCTGCTGCTGGTGGGCCTGCTGACCGGCTACCGTCGTCCTGAAATACGCTTCTGGCTGGCAGTAACGGTCATTTTCGCCCTGCTCTGCCTGGGGCCGGTTATCGCCGTCAACGGCCACGCCACCGGCTGGCCCGGTCCCTTCACTTTGTTGCAGAATCTCCCCTTTTTCAAAGGCAACCGCTACCCCAGCCGCTACAGCGTCATGCTTTTCCTGAGTCTAAGTGTCATCGCCGCCTTTGCCCTGGCCCAACTTGGTTCCCGATTTAAACATTCATTCACAATTCAGAGCCGAAGGCCCCCTATGGGCAATTCACAATTCACAATTCACAATTTCCTCCCCCCCCTCCTCACTCTCCTCTTCCTCTTCGAACACCTCTCTATCCCTCTCCCCCAATCCAATATGCGGATTCCAACCGCTTACGATATCATCGCCGCTGACCCCGCCGATTTTGCCGTGCTTGACATTCCCTTCGCCTGGCGCAACGGCTTTCGCATCACCGGGGCGCTGACCACCCAATTTATGTTCGGCCAGTTTTACCAGACCGCTCACCAAAAAAGGCTGCTCCAGGGCAACACCAGCCGCAACCCCGAATTTAAATTCCAATATTTCACCAACGCCCCGCTCATCAACTCGCTGCTGGCGCTGGAAACAGGCCAGACTCTCCCCCCGGAACGCCGGGAAGCCGACCGGGCCATTGCCGCCACTGTTCTGAGCTTTTTCAATATCAAGTATATCGTCGTCCGTCCTGATGAGACCGGCAACCCCATCGTAACCCCACAAGCAACCATTCCTTACATTGAAGCTGTTCTGCCGGTCGAGAAAACCCACGACGAACCCACTATCAAAATTTACCGCGTGCTTTCACCAGAGGAGTCCAGACTGAGGCCTGGACTCCAGATTGATACATCCAGCCTGTTGGCTTCGCTTTACCTGGGTGAAGGGTGGGGGCTGCTAAACCCCGGACAGCCTCTCATCGCTCAACGTCATGCTGCCCGGCTGCTCCTGCCTCTGGCAGATACCCCCCAACAACTTACCTTGCGCTTACGCCGGCCCGAAACTCCTGAAAGCAAGTCTCAATCTCTTACGATTAACCTGAACGGCTGGCAATCACCAGCCCAGACTTTTGGGCGCGAGTGGCAAGAATTGACCTTTGACCTGCCCGCGGATGTGGCTCATCCTGGTTTGAACGACCTGTGGCTGCATTTTGGCGAGGTAATATCGCTGCCTCAGTTCAATATCCAAACTAAAGTTTGGACTCCTGACGTAACTGTTCTCAGCGCCGGCGAAGAGGTGGGCAATTTTGGGCATATCTTTGTCAACGGCTACGACGTTTCACCCAATCAACGCGGCTACAACATCGCCATCATTCAGCCTGACGGCGCCTTCCACACCGCCACTTTTGACACCCACCTCGATCCATCCGCCTCGACCGCCCTGGCCCAATTCATCACCGCCGCTCCCGCCGAGGCCATCATCGCCGTTGCCGCCGCCGACGAAGCCAGCGCCCAGCTAACCGAAGAGGCCGCCCTCGCCTTACATGCTATCGGTGCCAAAGGTGATTTGCGCGGCTGTTTTCGCTGTAGTCATGCCTTCATTCGCCCTCCCTCCGGCGCTGCTTTCGAGGCCCTTGACGCCCTACGCCCGGTAGGCGTCACAACCGGGTTAGGTTTGACCGAGCCAACGGTAGCGGCCCAGGTCGAGTGGATTCGCGTGGAAATGGTTGAGAGGTAAAGCGAAGTGTGATATGATTAGGGCATCAAATTCGACCCTAAAAGCAATACCTTTCAAATAAGAACGCGGTTGAAACCGCACCTGAAGGGCTAGGCCGTAATGTCCACCTACACGGACAAAAAGACCCGTCCACGCCGGTGGACGACCGGCTTTAGCCTCGGAGGAGCGATTTCAATCGCTTATTTGAAAAGTATTGACCCTAAAAGAGAATTAAATGGCTAGGCGTTATAATTTAAAGAATATCCGGGCCTTACTTACCGAAGGCTTCACTGAGCAAGAACTTCGCTACCTTTGTTATGATGAGCTTGACTTCAAGCCCGTTCATGATCAATTGGCTCAAAACGCTAGTAAAGCGCAAATAATTGATCAACTTATTGAATACGCTGACCGCAAATCAAAAATAAAAACTCTCCTCACCTTGACTAAAGAATATAATCCCGTCAAATATGAGGAACATCAGCCTTACTTTGAGGAAAATCAACTTTACGATAAAAATCTTAACAGTTCTCTTGTGAATTACAACTGGATAAATATCCATCGCTTACTTACCGAAGGCTTCACTGATGAAGAACTTCGTCGACTTTGTTATGATGAGCATTATTTCGGGCCCGTTTTTGACAAATTGGTTTGTTTTTGGGAAAGGGTTAAATTTTTTTAACAAAAAACCAAATATGCTGAGAAAACAGGGCAGGTGGATAAGTTACTGACTCTAGCTAAAGAATGCAATCCTATTTTATATTCCGATTATCAGCCATATTCTGAGACGAAGAGTTACAACAATTATTTTATAGATGTTTGGAAAAGTTTTTTCCAATCATTTTGGGCTATGATTAGGAGATTAGGAGAATTTTTTTTCCCCCCATCCCCCAATCCCCTAAACCCGGCGGAAACCTTTGTTGTGGTCAATAGTTAATATTTGGGGGGGCAGGGTATTGCTTCGCCGGATGAAGAGAGCACAAAAAAAACTACTACTTCAGTGTTCTATAATCCCTATATCGCCGGCCCTCCGATTACTCAACCTGAAATGTTTTTTGGCCGCCAGGCTGATCTTGTAAAAGTTATGGGGCTACTCAAGAATAACTTCGTTATGCTCACCGGGCCGCGGCGTATTGGAAAAACCAGTTTACTGCACCAATTAGCTTATCACTTACCTGCTTCGGCAGGCCCAGAAGAGCAATTAATCCCGGTTTTAGTCAACATAGAAGGTACCCGGGAGGCTGAATTTTTCCATCTATTGATGGAAGAAATTATCAACTCAGTTCAAAAACTTCTTCCGTCCGAGATCCTGACTACTCTCTCCTTCGACCTGGCCAATTCTATTTATCCCGCTCGCGCCTTTTCCCGTGATTTACAGGTTATCTTAAAAAGCCTACAAGCCACAACCCCGTATCCCTCTCGTTTAGTTTTGCTGTTAGATGAAATGGACACGCTCAACGGCTACAGCCTGGAAACCCAATCCCAACTTCGGCGTATCTTTCAGCGTTTTACCAATACCAATTTAAGCATCGCCGTAGCGGGGGTGAAACTGCGCCAGCATTGGGCCGGCGAGAGCAGTCCCTTCTACAATATGTTTATCCCTGTCACTTTAACTCCATTCCCAGAAGCCGAGGCCCGCCGCTTGATTACAGAGCCGGTTAAAGGAAGGTATACTTATCAAGATGAGGCTGTCACTCGCATCCTGGCGGCTACCTTGGGTCTACCCCATCGCCTCCAACAATTATGTTTAGAAGTCATTAACCATGTGTTAGCCACGGCTGGAGGACGCCGAGAAATTACCGCTGCAGATGTAGATAACGTTTTGCAGACGATCCAGTGGTTGGATAAAGAAGTTATCGCTGAGAAACAAAGCGACTCTGTCGTTACCCCTTCTCCCATTGTGGCCGAAGAAAGAGAAGAGTATCAAGTTACAAAATCAGGCTCGGAAGACCAGGAGGTAAAATGAATAACCCCTACCGGGTAGGCACGTGGGTAGTTGGATCTGAATTCTACAACCGGGCCGATTTACTACGTGACATTCTGGCCGAGTCTACAGCCGGCATGTGGATTATCGGCAATCGGCGGGTGGGTAAAACCTCACTCCTAAAAGAAGCCGAGCGTCGGGCCGCTAATAGTGCCGTCTACCTGCCGCTTTTTTGGGACATGCAAGGTGACACTCGTGAAGCCCAGCTAATTGAGAGCCTGTTAGAAGCCATCGAATACGCTCAATCGGCTGAAATAGATAAACGTTGGCGTGCGATTGATCTACCGGAGAATACTCTCAGCCTCAGTCAAGTTCTACGCCAGGTAGCAACTTATGCCCAGCAGTATCAAAGCCGCTTGTTGCTATTGTGTGATGAGATCGAGGGCCTTAATCAGTTGGGCCAGCAGGAACCCCACGTTTTATCTAAACTCCGCCGAGTATTGCAGCACAACCCGGCTATTCGCGCCATTCTCACTTCCACTCGCCGGTTGAGTCGTCTTTATGCTATTCAACAGCAGCACGATACATCACTTTTTTTGGAGGGGTTTGAACCGCGTTATTTGGCCCATTTTGATGATGACACCACTAACCAACTGATTTGCTGCGCCCAAAGCGCCTATCCTTTGAAGATAGACAAGACCCTGCTGGCCCAAATTCAGATCTTCACCGGCAATCACCCCCTGATTCTACAGAAAATTTGTCATCATTTGTTTGACTTGGATACACGCTCACTCCGCCTTTTCGATGAGGTTAGTTTTTGTCTAGACGATCAATTATGCAGTACTTTTCGACAGGATTTCGACTCGCTCAGCCCTGATGAGGCTAAAATTATGCTCCTGATCAACTCGCAAGTCAGGTCTCTCTCAGAAATCGAGCAGACCCTGCCCCACCTTTCCCCCAGTAGTCTCCGCCGAATGTTATATGACTTAAACGAACTTGGCTTTCTTCGCCGAACTGCTACAGGGGCATATCAAGCTGGCAACGTGCTATTGGGTGAATGGCTGGCTGCCGAGCCAGATCTCCCTGTTCCGCAAGGAGGTGTGACCAATCGGATGCTCAAAGGAGTTGCCCAAGAGCGAGTCGCCGCGCTCCAACGTCAGATTCTTGCCTGTGTACGCCATCTGGGGCAACTCGAACTCCGGCAAGCCAAACAGGGCCTCGAAACACCCCCCCATATCATTACTGAAATCGAAGAGTATAAAGCCAAGATAGCTGCTATCGAAGCCGAATTGGCTGAATTGGCTCCTCATACTCTCGCTTAAGGTGACACCAATGGACCCAAAACTGATTAGTTATCTCGAAAGACAACCTTTGTTTCACGGTGCGCCGCCAAAGGTCTTAAACAAGCTGGCGACCAAGATGCAGGTGCGCAAGCTGGTCAAAGGAGATGTCCTGGTTCGCCAGGGCGACGCCAGCGAGTCGCTGTTTATCATCCGCACCGGCTGGATCAAGATTGTAGCCGAGGGACCACAAGGAGAGGAAGTTGTGCTCAACCAGTGCGGCCCCGGTCAAATCGTCGGCGAGATGTCCCTCATCGACCAAAAACCCCGCTCCAATTCGATGGTCGCCGTTAGTCCATGTGAAATCCTGGAAATCAGGTACGAGTCTGTCCTGGCTGCCCTCAACGAATTTCCTATGCTAGCCTTTGCCTTTTTGCGCGATATGTCGGACCGGCTGCGCTTCGCTAACGCCTACATCGAAGAAACCATCGTCTGGTCCCAGCACATCGCCGCCGGCAACTACGATTTTGTGCAACAGCGGGTCGAAGAGACCAAATCCACTATCGTCAGTACCGACCTCACCTACCAGGCCCGTGCCAGCGCCTTCCTATCGGCCTTCTTCAAAATGGTCGAAGGAGTTCGCAAACGCGAGGAGAGCCTTAAGCAGCAAGTACAGCAGCTCACCATTCAAATTGACGAAGCCAAACGCCAAAAAGCGGTCAAAGAACTGACCGAAACCGAGTTCTTCGAAAACCTCCAGGCCGCCGCCCAACGCGCCCGGGAAGAACGAGCAGCGCGGGAGAGGAAATCAGCCGGGTAAACCTCCGTGTCCAAACCACAGCCGCCTTCAAATTTACGACATCGTGCCCTTTGGGTATTTACGATTTACGATTTACGATTTACGATTTACGGTTCGCGTCTTACGGCTTACGTCTCGCGCCTCATATCTTACCTCTCCCGCCTGCACTACGCCCCACGTTTCCTCCTCGCCCTCCTCATCCTGGCCTA
>CAZUNT010000030.1:23453-45194 GCA_964622215.1 uncultured Caldilineaceae bacterium | reverse complement strand
GCTTTGCTAATTGAGGGCTTTTCTGAGGAGGACCTACGCCTCCTCTGTTACGACGCCCCCAATTTCAGGCCTGTTTATCCCCACCTGTCTCGTCTTGCTGACAAAGCTGAAATTGTTCAGCGGCTGCTTGAATACGCCGAACAACAGATGCAGCTTGATGCTTTGCTCAGGTGGGCCAAGGAACATAACCCCGACAGGTTTGAAGGACATCAGCCCTATTATGAGATCACGCTCAACGACCTAATAGAAGCCCCATTTCAAACTCAAACCACCCCCTTTATTCCTATGCCTGGCCAGGTTAAACCCCCGGCAGGGGGGAAAGAATCTTCTCGAAAACCAGATGCCCCAAAACTCCAACCTATTTTATACCCCGGTAGCCAAATCAGCGCCACCCTTAAGGGGTATGATCCATTTCCAAGTCACCTGACCGAACACGAATTAAGCTTCTTATTTGGAGAAACTGGTGGTTTTTGGAGTCAACACCCCATATATATATCGGTTTCAGCCAGTACTTCACCGGAGGTGGTTTTGGCCGCTGCCGGCGGCGGCAAAACGGCTTTCGCACAGGCTCTGATTGAGTTAGGTACCTCGGAAGGGCATCCTTTGCCTCAGACCTTACCTGTTTTTATCGAAGGTCGGGAAGTCACGTTTCAAAAGATTCAAACCGAATTTACCAGAGCGCTGTTAAAATTTGTCCGCTTCAATCCGGTGAGATTTCAAAATTTAGGCCAGGTGGAAAAAAGATTTCTGCTTCACGCCTGGTTACAGAGAATGAAACCAAATGTGGTTGAAGTTCAGTTGAAATCACTGTTTGAAACCGATCCAAACTTGACCGTAATGATGGAACAAGTAAATAAAACACCCCCGCTAAAACAAAAAGAATGGCGGGAGCAGTCAAGACAGTGCCTCCAAATTCTTGGCTTTGACCGGACTTTCCTGGTCATTGATTTTAACCAACAGAATACTCGTGGCGCGCAATTTTGTCTTCAGCAGATCCAGAACTGGGCCACTGACTCGATCATGATGAAACTATTCTTGCCGGCAGAATCACGGCAAGACTTTAGTCAGTTCCTAAACCGGGTTAAAACCTCGGAGCTGACCTGGAATAACGAACAACTGGCCCAAATGACCCAATGGCGTTTTGAAAGTTTGTCCCGATTGGCCGATTATCATGGAAAGCCCGAAGTTCTTTTTGATAACGACCTTTACTCAAAATTCATCCAACAAGCTCAGGGTAATCCTCGCCGTTTAGCCATCTTGTGGCGCAACTTATTTGAGGATCATCTTAAGCATAGCCCCCAAAAAAGGGTTTTCTCGCCCGAAAACTTTGACCGGGCGGTGGAGAAATTAACGTGACGCTCGTGGTGCCCCGGTGGCCGTTTCTAGCGGAAGAACAGCGTACCCCTGAGAAAAACGCTCAGTGGTGGGCAGAATGTTACCAGCCCTCTCCGGCCGAGGTAACTTTACGCGGCACGAATCATTCTGTGATCATCTCCGGCGGACCGGGCAGCGGTAAATCGATCACTTTAAAGGCCTTAGAAAAGTCGGAGGGAGAGCACCTGCTCATCTTTGCCTATCCGGTGACGCGCTGGCCCGGAGGTCCCTACGCCTGGACCAGCGGCGCCAATCATTTGGGCCAGATCATGGCCTGCGCCTCGATGGTTATCAAGGATTTCCTGGTGCACCGGCCTGAGAAGCTGAGCCAACTTTCCAAAACAAATCTTGATTACCTGCGCTGGCTGATTGAAAAGTATAGCGGCGAGCGCGCCTTTAAGCGGTGGGCTGACGCTGTCAACCAGGCCGCCCTGTTAAATCTGCTGGACCAACCATTTGATGACCTTTATCCTACGGACA
This sequence comes from uncultured Caldilineaceae bacterium, assembly GCA_964622215.1. Taxonomy (GTDB): domain Bacteria; phylum Chloroflexota; class Anaerolineae; order 4572-78; family J111; genus DSQQ01. The sequence continues at coordinate 43,340 of CAZUNT010000030.1, read as the reverse complement.
CAGCCCTGCCGGATGTGCAGGGACAAATCGAAGAATTGGTCACGCTCAGCCGCCGGTTTGGCTTTGAAGGGGTGATGGTTATTGTTGACGTCAATGAAGCTGAAGTCGCCGATGAAGTCACCCTGGACAGGGTGAAAGATTTATTCGGTTGGCTAACCCCTTTACAATTTGAGGGGTTTGCGATCAAGGCTGCCCTGCCGGAGCATATCGTCGAAAAAGCCCAATTGGTTGACCGCTCTCGTGGCCGGATCAATTTTGGCGCCTTACGCTGGTCAGCCGGGGAATGTCGCGAGATATGCAATCGTCATTTGCGAGCAGCTACGGATAATAAATTGGAACTGTTGTCTGACCTGGTCTTTGAGGATTTGTTAACCTCCCTGGAAAATGAAATCGAAACCCTATCTGGTGCGCCCTCACCTCGTGCCTGGCTCAGATTGACAGACACCTTGCTGGATTACTATACCCAGCACGGCCAAAAATTGGCGCAGGATCGGTATGGAGATTTAATTCACACCTATTTTGCCAAATACGTCCCCTTAAAATTTGATGCAGTCCGCCGAGGCGTTTGGCGTGGTGGTCTATTTATTCCCCTGGATGAACAGCCTTTTAACTTCTTAGAAATCCTGTGGCAACACCGGGACCGTGGTTATGCCAATGAAACTTTATTAAAAAAAGTAGCCTCCAGCCAGGGCAATTTAAACACCCTGGCCAATCGCCTGCGCAAAAAGATAGAGCCTGTTCCCGACAACCCTGTTTACCTGCTGAATACCCGTAGTCAAGGTTACTGGTTGGAGAATGTAGAAGTCATGACCTCACAAATTTGATCACGAAACTGCTGTTAGACCGGTGTAATGATCACGTTAGATAGATGTAATCATGGTGTTGGCTAGAACCTGTACTTTTCAAACCTGTTTCAAACCTGCTCTGTTATAATAGAGAGAGAACCATTTTTCTTTGATATCAACCGATGAGCCGGGGATATTCGTTAGCGGAAAACAACAATCATGAAACCAAACGATCCACGTCGAATTTACCTCTTGGAGACCCTCGGCCTTTCCCATGACCCATTCGCCGGACCGGTGGCCGAGCAAGAGCTGCACCGCAGCGAACGAGACCCCCATTTTTTTGATTATTACACAGACCCCCAGGAGCCAAAATCTAATAAACTCTTACCGCAAGTTTTACGGGAAGCCCGCGGGGCCTTCATCTTTGGCCAGCCGGGGAGTGGTAAAACCACCCTGCGCTATACACTTGAGGCCGAATGTCGGGCGGTTCGCGATGGTACCCTGGTGGTCACCTATGAACTCAGCAGCAAAATGGATCAACTACCGGCTGCCCAGGAACATTGGGCCAGCCTGGCCGCCGAGTTGGCCATAGACCTATTTATCCAGGTCATTGAACAATTCAACACCCTGCCCGCCCCTACCGACGTACAAAAGCAACATCTCCAAACTCAGATGGCGCTCGTCTGGCCGCGCTTGCGTCGAACCGTGTATTTGATTTTGGAAGATGACTTTTCGGATCGAAACCATGGCCTGGCTTCCTTATGGCCGCGCCTTAATCGCCCGGCTACCCGTTACATTGCTCCCTCGCCCAAAATTATAAACCTGATCAAAAGCTGTATACCCCCGGAAACTGATATTCTACGCCGGGAGGTGGAAAAAACTTCGGCTGAAAGCCAGCTCGAAGCCGGCCTGGCTGCGGCTAACGTATGGGGATTCAAACAGATATTCGTGCTGGTCGACGGCTTGGACGCGCACGAACGGAAAGAGGAGAATATGTTGGGCTTGATTGCGCCTCTGTTGGAGAACCTGACCAGGTGGCGGGCCAAAGATATGTTCTTTTATTTTTTCCTGACCCATGAAATGCAGCCTGTATTGAAAGATTATGAGGAGAAGCGGCCTGACTTGCCCCTAAATTTCCACACGATCAAATGGGATGAAACCACGCTGGCCGAGTTACTGCATCAACGTCTGTGGGCAGCAGGTAGCCGGGTACCCGGTTTTAATGCTTTAGCTGCCTCCAGTTTAGGCAACAAGTTAGAAGATTACCTGGTTCGAACCGCTCACGACTCCCCCCGCCGCTTACTCCGCCTGGTCAGTGCATTAATAGACGCCCATGCCCAAAATGAACCTGACCAGCCGCTCATCACCGTTGAAGATTGGCGTAATATGCGAAAAAACTGGAGTTATGGTCCTCCCCTGCCACCCGACCTTGCGACCAATGGTGTTCTCCCTACTTCAGGTTAAACGATGAAGCCTTATTGTTAAGCAGTCAACGAAAGGAGAACTGAAAACTTTTTAGCCGATTTTATATTCCTGGCGAATCTGTGATTTTGACCAAAACCTGGCGCAGCATCTGGCGCCTGCCAAATTATTGCAACTCTCATTATATTGATATGAAATTAAAATGCATGAGTTCATTTTTCGTGATATAATCTTTTAAACCAGGTTAAAGTTAAAGACCAACTTCCTAATGATGGCAGGGCAACTTAGATATGAGAGTGAATAGAAATGTCATATAACACTGCCGCTATCCGTGACCTCTTGAACGAGGGGCTTTCTGAGCAAGATTTAACATTTCTGTGTTATGATCACTTTCGCCCTGTATATGATGATGTAAATAGCTCAGGTATGGGCCGTTTGTTAAAAATTCACTACCTGATTGAATATTGTGAAAGACAAGGTAGATTAGATGAACTGCTTGATCGAGTAAGAGATAAAAATCCGGCTAAATATGATAAATTTAGCTCTTTGGTGAGAAGTCCTGCTAAAGTATCAATATCATATTGGAGCGGTAATAAGCGCCAGCTAGAAATTGAATTCGCGGGCGATTTTTCTCAGTTTACGTCCGAACAAAAATCTATTGCGATTGCGGCGGCAGTAACGGCTATTGGTATCGTCTTAAGGATTCCTCTCGATCAGATAAATCTTAAGCAAACTCGAATTGGAAGCTTAATCTTGCAGCTCGAGCTACCTGTAGAAGCAATCGAGCAATTGATTGTTTTACACAAAGCCAATGATCCTTTTCTTCACCTCTTGGGAATTGAGCAAGTAAAGCACTTAAAAGAGGATTTTTCTCCCAACTTATTTGTTGGGCGTATCTCCGAGTTGGAGGAATTGACCCGCTGGGCCACGGATCCTGTTGTTCCCCGGCGCTTGAAAAGTATTGCCGCTCCTCCAGGCTATGGCAAAAGTTGGCTGCTGTACCAGTTGGAAAATCGCCTCGCCAGCAGAAGTGACGTATTTGTTGTGCGCGCTTCTCCTCTTGAATTAAAGTCAAAGGAAGATATAGAGCAATGGCTGCCTTCTGTGGTTAAAAAGGCTCAAACGATGTGCGCCAAGGTACGCGATGGCGTCCCCGGTGACTTGCTGGAGTCCCAAATTTCTAATTTGCTTGAGGATTTGTACGAAAGTTGCCACCCTCCCCTAACTCCCATTTTAATTGTAGATGGTCTGGACGAAACACTTAAAAATGAACGGAGAGAGCTGGAAATACACCTGCTCGAGCAATTCTGGCTTGACCCCCGGGTGCGGATTATTGTCTCTTTTAGAGACGAGTATAGCCTGACCAGTCCTAACCTCCGGCGGGGTGAAGAGCGTTTGCTCCTGGAACCGTTTTCTGAAGATGAAGGCCGCCGGCAACTGGATAAGCGTTCAAAATTAATGGAAGAACAGCTTAGGATTTCTCAGGGAGAGTTGCTGAAGATAGTATCTCCTTACGCCTTAAACATTCCTGGCCTCAACACCATCTTATCTAAGCGCATCAAACAAAATGAAGATTATCATCGCCACCCACTTCTTTCAGCCGACGATTTGCAGGAATGCTGGCACACTCTCATTGGCCTGGCCCTGACCAGAAGAGCCGAGACGCCGGAGAGTTTAGAGGAGGATTTGAAGAGAATTGTAGGCCACCAAGAGGATACCTGGACCCTGGAAACCTTTGCCAACCTCTGCGTTTATAGCGAAGGTACAGCCCATTATCATATTCAAAGCCTGATGGCCTTAAGTGTGGTTTCATCAGCCTACCGCCAAAGGTACCAGGTGGTTGATGGTATCAGAGAGATTATCCGCGCCGAAAACCGTCTCAGGAGGGAGAAGAAAGCATGAGCCTGCCAACCTTTGCCGCCGCCCAAATGACAAACAAAATGATCAACCGGGTCGCCGAACTCCAAACCCTGGAGCAAGCGGTTTGCCAACCCGGTCGCGACACTCGAGTCGTAGTTATTGTTGGCGAGGGGGGGGTGGGCAAAACCCGTCTACTCAACGAGGCTCTGTGGCGAGCTGACCATCCTACCATCCTTCCGGTTAGAGAATCTTCGGGTGAAAAGTGGGCCACCCGGGATACAGTCATCGTCTCCGATTTGCTTGATTTCACCGAGGTGCGGTTACACACCTTTAATCGTTTTTTAGAGGCGTTGCGCCAGGCCTTCGCCTGGAATAAACAAGTTGAATTTCCCCGTTATGATGCCGTCATCAGGTACTATAAACGCAAGTTAAAAGATCAGGCCGATTATTTCACCATCAAACAAGCCGCCGAAAATGCCACCAAAGCTTTTTTTGAGGATTACCAACAGGTAACGGATAAATATCGCCTGGTCTGGATGCTCGATACAGCCGAGCAGTTGAGTTATGCCAGCACCCCCTGGCTGCTGGAAAAGGGCTTATTGACCCCGCACGACCTAAATTTTAGTACCCAACAACAGGTACTCGAACTGCTTAAAGCGGACAAGTTGCCTAATACCACGATTATCCTGGTTGGCCGTCCGGCAGCCAGGGTCTATTTTGAACAATTGGAAGCCGAAGCCAGGCAGCCAGACAGCAAATTCCAGTTCCAAACCGTTGAACTAAGTGTTTTTAAACCTGAGGATGTAAAAAGTTACCTGTCCGAATTAGCCAAAGATTACCAGGTCCAATATGGTGAGACTAACGACACCGCTGTGTATTTACAAACAATGGCCGAGGATGATGACAGAATAAAAGTGTTATGCCTCTACACCGGTGGTCAACCGGTGCGCCTGGCCCTGTTTGTTGATATTTTGACTGAAGGCAAGAAAGAACCAGAAGCTCTACAAGATACCTTTGAACAAGCCAAAGCACGGGTCGAGTGGGATCAGCACAAAGATCAGCCTAACCAGGAAGCCTTAAAAAGGACCCAATTCGAAATTGAAGAGGAGTTCATCAATTTAGTTTTTTCAAAAACAGAAGACCTTCGTTCCCGGATATTGACGGCCTTGGTGCGAGCCAGGCGCGGGTTAGATGAAGAACTGCTACACTTTGTTTTGGGCAGTTTACCCGGAGCTAGTGGAACAGAATGGCGAAATGACTCCGAATTGCTTCAAGAAATAAAGCGGGAGATGAACCTGGCCAATCCTCATTCTTTACGGCGACTCTCCTTTGTTAAAGTCAGGTCGGATGGCCGGTTGATCCTTCAGGACGAACTGTATCGCATCTACGACGAACATATGGCCGCCGATGAAACTTCTCGAAATGATGAAACCCAGGCTCGCCGCAGACTTTATCAGCAACTCCAGGCCTTTGCTCAAGCGGAAATCGAAAGATTAAAACAAATACAAACGCAAAACAGATTAGAGGATGAAAGGTCTTTACGCTGGGAGTCCCCGGCCCGGGCTTTGTCCATGCGCTTTCGTATTTTGGGGGACGAGGAAGAAAGAGAACGAATTGGCCTGGATGAACAGATTCTTGAAGCTCAATCGGAGAAATTGCATTACCATCTCAGAGTTTCTCCCGATGCAGGTTTTAATGACGCCTACAATGACCTGGCGGAACAACGCTGGCTGGCCGGGAATTTAGAGGCGGATGCCCAAATTCAGATTGAACTGTGGCAATTCTTCAGAGATCAATATGCACGTAAATTTGTAGACCTGCCGTCGAGACTGAGTATGGTCAAAGACAGCACACCCTGGGAGGCTTTAGAGCGAGCCGCCCAACAGGATGATGTGACCCGTTGGATCAAAAGGTTTTACCTCAGGGGTGAAGCCAAACGTGCTATTGAATTTGCCGAAAAAGTCGAACAACACCTGGCGACTTTACCAGAGTCTACCCGCATCACCTTGGATCATACCCTCTCTCGCGGCGAAAGAACCTGCTGGCGAGAATTTGCCCGTATTTATTTGGGCCAGGATATTCCCGGCGCAATCGCCAGGTTGAAAGAAGCCATCAGGCAAATGGAGCGCCTGCTGACAGCAGGTATCCCAGAACGGGGTGAATATGCCATTCAGGGGCACCCTACCGAAATTCGTTTAAGACGAATCATTGGCGTTGCCTATAATAATTTGGGAATTGGCTATACTTCCCAGGGTTACTACCGCCAGGCCAGCCGGGTTTATTCAGAGGCTCTGCGATACCTCCACGACACCGATTTTCTGGCTCAGGAAGCAGTCACCCGGAACAACTTGTCGAGAGTCCTATCGGAAATGGGCTTGATCGGCCGGGCTATTCGTATTTGCGAAGACGGCCTGGAGTTAAGAGAAAAGTTGGGAGCGGAAAACCCTCTCGCTTTCTCTCACAATACCCTGGCCGTCATCTACAATAACGGTAGCCAACCCGAAAATGCCTGGTTAGAAGCAGTGAAGGCCCTCCTCTATTTTCGCAAATTAGAAGATCAACGCGGTCTTGGCCTGGCTTTGTTACAATTAGGTGAAGCCCTGCGCCGGCTGGCCGTGTCAAAAAACCCCAGATGGATACCCCAGAAGAACTTTTTGACGCTGCGCTTGATGTTTTATCACAGGCGGTCGAAATCTTTGACCGAAGCCCCGAAGTAATCCGCCGGATTGAAGCCTTGATTGAGCAAGGTTCTTTGTATCGTGATTATATGCTTTACATCAAGGGTAACGAACGGGCTGTCCGGCAAGGGCGGTTCAGGCAGTATAAAGAAAGGGCGCTTAACGCTTTTCATAGGGCGATTAGCCTGGCCCAAGAACGGCAGTTTTTCCAACACCAACTTGACGCGCAGGTAAACTTGGCCTGGACCTACTATTATGCCGGAGAGGCCGAGGCAGCCGAGGGGTCTATCGAAGCAGCCTTTAAGCTGGCTCCCGGTAATTGTCTCTTCCGGAAAAATAATCCCCCCCCTGGTTTTAGCGATGCGGAGTCTTACATCTTTATGCAACTGGGGAAAGCCTCAGTGGTCAGGGGTTGCTTGAGAATGGATTACTTCAAGGCTTTAGGCGACGCTATCATCGCCCAGTCTGAAGATAAACGATCGGGGCGATTGACCGTGCGCGAGGATGCAGCGGCAACTAAGGCGCTTAAAGAGGCAGCGGAAGCTTTTGTGTTGGCTATAGAATACAGTCGCCTGTTTTCTACCCGGTCGGCGGCTGTGACCAGAAACCGCGATATCCTATACAATTACCTAAAGACATTTAACGATGTAGCTATGGAAGATTTCTTTAAGTATCAACGTCAAGTTACAGCGGAGTATAGAGTTGACGAGATAGAACCCGAAGATGTAACCAGGTTAGAACTCTTTTTACGACAATCCTTTGGCGACTACTTTGAGCCTGTTCCTGACGGTCAGGAGGTTGGGCGATGAAGCAGCCCAAACCGATAGTCCTTTTTAGTCATTATTTAATCGAGCTAGAGAATGATTGTGCTTGTCCCGATCTGCCTTTTGTGATGACAGGTCATTTGGCCGAAGGAGAAGACGACTGCGCCTGCCCGGATAAGCCGTTTAAATTTCTGCCGCCTGTACCTGATTCCTGTTTAGATATTACTCCAACCAAAAGGGTAAAACCTTCACCTCCGCTGATGCAAATTGCCCCCCAACTTTACACCGGTTCTCTACCCCACGATTTTACCCTGGCTTTTAGCCCTTTCGCCCCGGCCGGCCCGGCCGTTCTTAATCGCCACGCCCTCAAGTGCCTGCAAGAATTTAATACCCCTCAGCCCTTGACGGAGGCAGTAGATTATACCCTGGCTCAGTGTGGCTTGCTCCTTTCTGAGGGACAAAAACCAACAATGCAGTGGGGTCGGCCTACCACCTTGACCACCTGGCTGCACATCACCAACGCCTGTAACCTGGACTGCCCTTACTGCTATGTGCGCAAGTCCAGCGCCCGCATGTCGGAAGAAACCGGCCTCGAAGTAATAAAGGCTATTTTTCGGACGGCGGAGAAGAATGGCTTTCGAGCCGTCAAACTCAAGTATGCCGGAGGCGAGGCGGCCTTGCATTTTAAGCTGGTGCAACGGTTACACCGTCACGCCCAAAAATTGGCGGCTGAAAAGGGATTCGACCTGCGGGCGGTCGTTCTCAGCAACGGCACCGTCTGGACAGCCGAGATGGCTCAATGGCTCCTCCACTCGAATGTAAAGCTGATGATTTCGCTGGATGGGGTTGGGGCGGCCCATGATGCCCAGCGTTCCACCAGGGGAGGGAAAGGAACTTTTGCCCAAATTGAACGTACAGTTGAGCATATTTTGTTGCCGGCTGGAATGCGTCCGGATATTTCCATCACCATCACCGGACGCAATGCGCATGCAGCGGCCGCGGCAGTAACCTGGGCCATCGAGCGAGACTTACCCTTCAGCCTGAACTTCTACCGGGAAAACCTGCTGTCGGCCAAATATGAGGACTTAAAACTGGAAGAAACTCAAATTATCGAGGGCATACGCCAGGCTTATCAGGTGGTCGAGAAATATCTGCCCACTCGTCCTTTCCTGGGGGGCTTGTTGGATCGGGTGCAAGTCGAAGCGCATACTCACACCTGCGGGATAGGTCAAAGTTACCTGGTTTTCACCCACACCGGCCAGGTAGCGCAGTGCCAGATGCATCTGGCACAGAGTACTTCTTTGGCTAACAGAGATGATCCCTTAAGGCTTGTTGCCGGTGGCCCTGTCCCGGCAGTCAGTGTGGATGACAAGGTAGGCTGCCAAGACTGTTCGTGGCGGTACCGCTGTGCGGGGGGCTGTCCTCTGGAAACTTATCGCGCCACAGGCCGGTTCGACGTACAAAGCCCGTACTGCCATATTTACACCACTCTGTTCCCGGAGGCGCTGCGGCTGGAAGGATTAAGGTTGATGAAGCTGGAGGGTTTTTTGAGTTGATGTAAGCCTTGTGTCAGGTTAGTGTCATTATCAAGAGAGAATAACGAGACGGAACTGATACCGTCTCGTTATTTTTTTAGCTATACAATGTCAGACAAAGGGTTTACTATCAAAAGTAGAAATCAATTGAATAATATAGCTCAACCAAGAAAGGAGGAACACCTCAAGATAAAGTAAAGTGGGGGTAAAGATAAAAAATTCTCAATCAGGAGGCATTATCGAAGGATAAATTAATAAACACAATTTACGTCGGGGAGTGGGGACGCCGAGCCGCCTCCACTCCCTCTAATTTACTCAGTTAATTTAACCGAAAGGAGTGTTACCCAAAATGATGGATTTATTAAAACGAATGTCTATTAGCAACGGCAACCAGGAACGCAAAGACAAGGCCTACCTGGCTCTGGCGCAATTGGATCAGCCCAAAGTGGCAAATTGGAACAATGGTCTTGAAGCAGAGTTTTGTCGGAAAATTATAGGCTACGCTGCCCGGGTTGAAGCTAAACTTGTACAAGGAGGTAAAGTATGATCTGGTTATTGTTTTATATCCTTGTTGCTATTTTTCTATTCATAGGGGGCTATTTGGCATATCGCTTTCTTAAGCCCCGCTGCCCTGAATGGTGGAAGCGACATATCTGCGATGTTGATCCCCAAGAACGTAAGCAAAACTCTTACGCGGTCAATTAGCTAATCAAGGAGAGTATGATGAGAGCAATAATTATGCCACCCGGTTCTTCCCACATCCGTATTTTGGAGGAAACGGAACTACCAGCCCCTAACCAAATTGGAGAGATTCCGCCCCCCGAGTTAACCGGTAGTTTAAATCAGATCGTCGAACTGACGGAGAGTAACAAAAATTCTATCGAAGCGGCCAAACGTGGTTGGGACACTTTGGTCTATCGGTAAAAATTGAAGGGGGAAATATCCATGTCAACCTTTATTGAAGGTAACACCCAGGCAGTTATTGGCAATAAATATCTGCCGCAGCGGGTTATTCAAGGTCCAGATAAGGTCTTTCTGTGGTGGTGGCAGCAAGTGCTCGGTCAATTCAGCACTATTCCCCAGTGGCTCACCTTTACCAGCCAGGAGTTAATCACAGCAACGCAAACCCCGATCGGTTAAAACGCTGAAGTTCATGCCGACTTCAGTGTTTTGATTTTTACCTTTCCACGAATAAAATAAACAAATCAACATATTTTGTCTTATGACTATTCTCCTATAGCGAATTTATTTGATTTGGCGCATACTCCGAAGTGAAAGCCTTAAAAGAGTTAAATTTTAAGTAATCGGTCTTAACTTCACTTGGGAAATCTTGGGGAAACATGGTCTTAGGAGGGGTTGTTCGAGTGAGTATTCCAAAAGCGCGTATTCTCATTGCCGACCCAGATTTTGATATTCGGGAGACCCTACGTTATTATTTTGAAGCCAATGGGCACGAGGTCCAAAGCGCCGGTCTGGCCAGCGAGATTACTCGCACGGCCCGTCCCTGGCAGCCGAACGCCATTCTCGTCAGCACCGAATTTCTTGATAAGAATCCCTATCAAGTGTGCCGTGACTTGTTGGATGATACCTTGACCAGCCATATCCCGATTATCATGCTCTTACATGTCAATGATCGCCAGGCGCGTTTGGAAGCGCTGGAAGTTGGCGTGAGCGATATTGTCACCCGGCCTTTTGATATTGAAGAATTACGCCTGCGGGTTGAAGCAGCCGTGCGTCTTTCGACGATGCTCGTTAGAGTTTAGCCGGTTTTAGATTTTAGCTTTTAGCTTTATAATACGGTCGTCTGCGGTAGCAGCGGCCGTATTTTTTTGAAAAAAGGAGAAAAAATCTTGTTACTTGTAATGAAATTTGGCGGCACTTCCGTAGGGAGTGTGCAAGCCCTGGAAAAGGTGACTGAAATTGTCAAAGGAGCGCGCCAAAAAGAGCATGAAATCGTGGTGGTTGTATCGGCGATGAGCGGCGTGACCGATTTATTATTGAATGCTGCCTATCGCGCCGAAACGGGTGATGAGAGAGCCGCTCACGGGGCGCGTACTGACATTGAGAAAAAGCACGCCGACGTCACCCTTCACTTTTTAGGCGACACACCGGAGCGAGCAGCGGTGATGGCCGAGATTGACGTTTTATTAGATGAATTTGAGTCGCTGTGCCACGGCATTCGCGTCTTGGGCGAGCTAACTCCGCGCGCCCTGGATGTAATTGGCGGGCTGGGCGAACGCATGAATGTACCCCAGGTGACGGCTGTGCTCAATCAGGCGGGTCTCCCGGCCCAGGGCGTTGTCGCCACCGATCTGATTATTACCGATCGCCGCTTTGGTGCAGCCGTACCTTTAGTGGAAGCGACGGCGGAAAAATCAAAAGCAGGACTATTGCCAATTCTGCAAGCCGGCAAAACCCCGGTAGTAACGGGTTTCATTGGGGCGACCGAAGATGGAGTTCCAACCACCCTGGGCCGTGGGGGCAGCGATTACAGCGCCACCATCCTGGGCCGGGCCATCGAGGCTGACGAAGTTTGGATTTGGACCGACGTTAACGGGGTGATGACCACCGACCCCCGCGTGGTACCACAAGCACATTCCATCGTCCACCTTTCCTATGCCGAAATTAGTGAACTCTCCTTTTTTGGAGCTAAAGTATTGCATTCACAGGCCATTCGTCCGGCTCGCCGGGTAGGCATGCCGGTCCGCATTCTTAATACCTTTGAGCCGGATCATCCCGGCACGCTCATCACCGCGGAGACCAAAGAGAGCCACAAGGCAGTCAAAGCCGTGGCAGCCATCAAAAATATGAGCCTGGTGACCATCGAAGGGCCGGGTATGGCCGGTATTCCCGGTGTGGCCGGTCGGACCTTTACCGCCGTAGGCCGGACCGAAAGTAGTGTGTTGATGATTAGCCAGGCTTCCTCGGAGCAATCCATCTGCTTTGTTGTGCCCACCCGAGATGTGCCCAAAGTGGTTGAATCGCTGGAACAGGAGTTGATCCGCGAGATTGAGCGGCGCGATTTGGAACGAGTCAAGTGGCAAGATGAGGTTGTGGTGCTGGCTGTGGTCGGGGCGGGAATGAAAGGTTTGCCCGGTATTAGTGGCCGTCTATTCGGCGCTATGGGCAAGGCTCAAATCAATGTCATCGCCATTGCTCAGGGCAGTAGCGAATTCAATATTTCACTGGTAGTAGCCAGGGGCGACGCCGATGATGCGGTGCGAGCTATCCATAAGGAGTTTGAATTAGAGAAGCCGGATTAACGTGCTTAGTCGACCGATCGACTGGTGGGTAGATTTCCGAACTGGTTGATCCCCTCCTCTATTCTCCTCAATTTAGCACCTTTGCAATTGAATCCTGGGACATCGAACAAGAAGTTTAACCCAGAGCGAACAAAGGATGCCCAGACGCGAAGCGCACAGAGTTTCTTGGTGATCTTTGTGGTCTCTGTGGTTAATTTGCCCTGTTTGGCTCTGGCTCGGCCAGGTTAGGAGATTAGCCATGAAAATCGAGCAAAGAAAATGGACAAAAGTACTGGGTTGGACGTCTGCCCCCGCCGAGACCATCGCGGAATCGGCGCAATTGGTCTTGGTATTCGGCGCCACATCTATTTTGAAAGAATCGGAATTACTTAAACAAATCAAGAACTTGTACCCCAACGCCCATACCTTTGGCTGTTCCACTGCAGGTGAGATTTGTGGCACTGAAGTGACCGACGATTCTCTGGTTGTCACGGCAGTAAACCTTGAGCAGGCCCAATTCAGGGGTGCTCGCGTAGAACTGGACCACATAGCCAGTAGCTTCCAGGTCGGCGAATATCTAGCCCAGGCGCTGCCCCCTTCGCTTTCCTCCGTCGTATCAGACAAAATGGAGAAATTGGTACATGTCCTGGTATTTTCAGATGGCTTAAAAGTCAACGGCAGTGATCTGGTCCGGGGATTGACAAAACATCTGCCCGAAGGGGTAACAGTGACCGGTGGATTGGCCGGAGACGGCGAACGTTTTGCTGAAACGCTTGTATTTTGGGATAGTGTCCCCGCAAAAGACACCCTGGCGGTCCTGGGTTTATACGGAGATCGGTTAAGGGTTGGCTTTGGCTCTTTGGGCGGTTGGGACCCCTTTGGTCCAGAAAGACTCATCACTCGCTCGGAGGGAAATGTGTTATATGAGTTAGACGGCCAATCTGCTCTGGAATTGTACAAAAAGTACCTGGGCGCTCATGCCAACGAGCTTCCGGCTGCCGGACTCATGTTCCCGTTGAGTATTCGCCCCAAAACCGATGAAGCCGGCGTGGTCCGCACAATTTTAGCCGTAGATGAAAAAGAGCAGAGCATGACTTTTGCAGGAGACGTTCCCGCAGGCACTTATGCGCGTTTGATGAAAGCAAATTTTGATCGACTCATTGATGGGGCTATCGGCGCAGCCAGGACCAGCTACCAGGCTAGCGGTTCCTTCTCGCCTGATTTGGCGCTACTTATCAGTTGTGTGGGCCGAAAACTTGTCCTCAGGCAACGTATCGAAGAAGAGGTGGAAGGGGTGCGCGACATCCTGGGCGATCGCACCGCGTTAACGGGGTTTTATTCCTATGGCGAGATTTCCCCATTCACTCCTGGAGCAAAATGCGAATTGCATAACCAGACGATGACGATTACCACCCTTTCAGAAGAATAGCGAAACCCTAATGCATAGTTTACTAAAACGCCAACTCAAACGATACTTTGGCCAGGAATTCTCCATCCCCGATGAGTGGCAGGGATTCATTAACGCAGTCAACAACGCCTACCGGGAATCTGATTTAGATCGTGAGATGCTGGAACGTTCCCTCGAATTAAGTTCGCAAGAACTGCTCCAGGTGAACTCGGAGTTGCGGGCGCTCATTGCCGAACTGAAAGCCAAGAATGCGGAGTTGGAACGCTTCACTTACACCATCTCCCACGATCTAAAAAGCCCTCTCATCACCATTCAGGGATTTCTCGGCTTCTTGGAGCGAGACATCCTGACCGGTAATATCGAAAAGGTGAAACAGGACATGGCCCGGATCACCGATGCTACCGATAAGATGAAGCAATTGCTGGATGAACTGCTAGAACTGTCGCGTATCGGGCGGCTGTTGAACCCGCCCGAAGAAGTACCCTTTGGCGACTTGGCCCATGAAGCGGTGAACCTGGTGGCCGGTCAACTGACTGAGCGCGGCGTTCAAGTCACCATCGCGCCTGACCTGCCTCTGGTTTATGGCGACCGCGCCCGGCTGCGGGAAATTTTGCAAAACCTGGTAGACAATGCCGTTAAACACATGGGTAACCAGCCACATCCCCAGGTGGAGATTGGACTGCGGAGTGAGGGTGCTGACGACGAGTGCATCTTTTTTGTGCGCGACAATGGTATTGGCATAGAAGCATGTTATCACCAGAAGGTCTTTGGCCTGTTTGAGAAGCTGGATCAAAACACCGAGGGTGTTGGAGTGGGGCTGGCCATTGTCAAACGGATCGTGGAACTTCACGGGGGGCACATTTGGGTTGAATCGGCGGGCGCCGGCCAGGGCAGCACCTTTTGCTTTACCCTACCAGGCAGCAGAGAGGCGTAATAAGCAGAGGAGCAGCGTAATGAGTGGAACTGATAAAAAGCCGGGTGAACACCTGGATATTCACAGCCAGGTCATTTTGATTATCGACGATACCCCGATCAATCTGGATATCATGGTGAAATTTCTGACAAACCATGGCTTTCAGGTAATCATAGCCCAAAGTGGGGAAAAAGGACTGATGCTGGCGCAACAAGCCCACCCCGATTTAATTTTGTTGGACGTGCTGATGCCGGGGATAGACGGCTTTGAAACCTGCCGCCAGTTGAAAGCAACTGAAAGCACCAAAGAAATTCCAGTGATTTTTATGACCTCGCTGGTAGAAACAGAAAAAAAGGTGGTTGGGTTTGAGGTAGGCGGGGTGGATTACATCACCAAGCCCTTTCAGGCGCAAGAGGTTTTGGTGCGGATCAAGACTCACCTGGACATCCGCGCTATGCAAAAACAGCTTGAAGCACAAAATGCGCAGTTACAGCAAGAAATCATCGAGCGCAAGCGGCTGGAGGAGGAGTTAAGGAAACACCAGGAGCAGCTTGAAGTAGCGATGAAAGAACTGGAAGCATTTAGCTACTCGGTTTCACATGATCTACGCGCCCCTTTAAGAGGAATCGGTGGTTTCAGCCAGGCCCTGCTGGAAGATTACGCCGGCCAACTGGACACCCAGGGCCAGGATTATCTCCGGCGGGTGCGCGCAGCCAGCCAGCGTATGGAGCGCCTCATCGACGATATGCTCCGCCTGGCGCGTATGACTCGCAGCGAGATACGCCGTACGACGGTAGATCTCAGCGCCCTGGCTCAAAGTATCGCCGGCGAACTACGACAAACCCAGCCCCAACGTCAGGTGGAGTTTATCATCGCTCCGGGGTTGATGGTCAAGGCAGATGAAAACCTGATGCGGATTGTATTGGCAAATCTGCTGGGTAATGCCTGGAAATTCAGCAGCAAGCACCCCACTGCCCGTATTGAACTGGGTGCAACGCAAGGCGAAGGCGAAACGATATATTTTGTGCGTGATGATGGGACCGGTTTTGATATGACCTATGCCGGTAAATTGTTTGGGGTTTTCCAGCGGATGCACTCAGAAGCTGAATTCGAGGGTTCGGGGGTCGGTTTGGCCACGGTTCAGCGTATCATTCATCGTCACGGGGGCCGAGTATGGGCAGAAAGCGCCCTTGAACAGGGCGCCACTTTTTACTTTACCCTCCCCACCTAAAGGAAAGTAAGCCGAGACTCTACCGGACCCACTTGGCTGCCCGAATCGTCGTTCCACCCCCCACGACCGAGTTCATCTCGAACTCGTCTATAATCGGCCTGATCTCCAACACCCCTCGCCCCAGGGTTGAGGGAGGCGGGCGGCGCCCCGCCAAAACTGCTTCCACGTCCTCGATGCCCTGTCCCCGGTCTTGGGCCACAAGTTTGACTCCTTTTTTGCCGGTCACCTGGGCAATCAGGGTCAGTATGCCGCCGCCCTGGAAGACCAGGTGACGGCTCAATTCAGACACAGCCACGGCAATCTGGTTGGCATCGGCCGGCGAAAAGCCCAGAGCCAGGGCCATGTCCAGACCCCGGCGGCGAGCCGCGACGACATCAACCAGGCTGGTAATAGACAAACGAGCTGGGTCTAAACGTTCATCCATTACTACCGTAACCACTTTTTGGCTGTGACCGTCGTACCCAGGCCAACCTTAGAACGAATTTCGAACTCGTCCATCAGCCGTTTGGAACCGGGCAAACCAACCCCCATGCCCCGAGAGGTTGAAAAGCCGTGAGCGAGAGCTTTATTTATATCCGGGATACCCGGGCCGGTATCACGAGCAATAATCTCAAAATAGGGCTTTTCATCCTTGCAACTGGTCAGGATGATGCGGCCTAAGCCGGCATAATTCTGGATATTACGGGCGAGTTCTGAGATGACCACCGCGATCTTGGTCGCCTCCGGCTGGATAAAGCCCATCGCCAGAGCCATCTCCAAGCCGCGCCGCCGCGCCGTGATCACGTCGAGACCGCCTGCGATGGCTACCTCAACTGTCCGCGTAGTATTGTCATCCATAAAACACCTCATCCAGCCCATCAGTCCCGGTGAATAGGTTTTGGTTCAACCCAATGGACTGCTCGAGATTGGCCTCATCCCAGGCGAGAGCTGCTCCTGACCCACCGGTAGGGGTCTCACTGGCCGATTGCATGCTCCGGCTTAACGCCAGGGCATCGTCCAGGTCCAGGACGGCGTGAATATCAGGCAGGGTCATCCCCAGGCCGATCAGGGTTTCGACCACGGAGTCGTGCAGGCCGGAGACAATAACCTGGGCGCCCATCAACGCGGCCATCTGGGCCATACTCTGGATAAACCGGCCAAAAAAGCTGTCGCAGATATCGACCAGAGAGAAATCCAGCAACACCCAGCGAGAGCGATGCCGCCGCACGGCCTGGAGTACATCGCGGCGTAACTGGATCACCTCGTCGTCCAGTAGATCACGCGGCACGGCGATGAGCAGCAAATTTTCTAATTTTTGAATGGTTCCGTTATCCACTATGAATTTCTCCTTTATCTCTTGATCGGCTTATGGTTTAGGCTTTAGCCAACTTGATCCCCAGGCTGACCAGAGCAACCACCAAATCAATCCCCGTGAAGCATTTACCCAAAAATCTTCTCTACAAACGGCAGTACCGCTATCTTAACATTCAGGGCCAGAGGTTTGAACATGTTGGCTGTGGCTTGATTAATCGGGACTCGAGCGAACAAGATAATCACCGCCAAATCGCCCGAAGGCAGCATACTGCCAAACCCCAAAACTGATTTAACCCCAAAAGGAATTACAAAGGCCTCTTGCACCGGGATAAAAGAACTTCCCAGCGCCTCCGGCACAAAAAAGACGTTAAAAGCAGTCTGAGCTAAATCCACAATAAGCTGAGAATCCGGCTTGAGTAGAGCATTTGTTTCCAACCCCAGTTGTTTGGCTAACTGGGAAATCATAGGGAATTGCACCAATAGTTCCTCACTAAGCAATGGAATGGCTCTATGCCCAGTGGATAAGCGCCGATCATTCCATTCCGGCTCTATTCCGGCAGTTGCCAACAAGGTTAAACACCTGACTTGATCTGATAAGACTTCCGCTTTCAATACACTGCGAGCGATCTCGCGGAGTTCGGCGTCAAACTTGCCATAAGGATGGGTGATAAAAAAACGGGCGAGGGCTAACGCTTTAGTGTTGGAGGAAGGATCAACAAAATTGTCATAGATATGACGGACTATTCTATTAGCCGCTTCTTCCATACTATTAGCTCCCTCGCCCAAATTACGCAAGGCCATGCCAAGAGTGGTCATATCTTTTAGGCTGAAATTACCCAGGTCATACATCATAATAACCTCCCAAATTACATTTTTCGCTTCACCAGCTCAATACCTAAACTACCCAGTGCTGCAGCTAACCCGGTCTGCAAATTGGCCAGGGTTTCAACGCCGCTCCAATCAATACCCAAATCAACCACAGTCTCGGCCACTGCATCCGAAACGCCGGTGATGATCGTCCGCGCCCCCTTCAGCCGGGCCGCCTGGATGGTCTTGTTCAGGTGGCTGGCTACCCCGCTGTCCACCAACGGCACCCCGGTGATGTCAAGGATAACAATTTTGGCCCGGTGTTCGCGGATGCCGGCCAGCAGCGACCGGGTGATATCCCTGGCCCGTAGCGAGTCAATGCTGCCGACCAGCGGCATGACGATGATCCGCTCCATCACCGGGATGATCGGCGTGGATAGCTCTTGCAAAGTCCGGCGTTGAGCTTCGATGATTTCCTGTTGTAATAGCTCGCGCTCCACTTCGGCCTGCTTGCGCTGGGTAATATCGACAAAATTGACCAGACTCCAACAGACTTTATGCTCTTTGTCGTAAACCGGCGTCCCGTAAACTTCCAGCAAAGTCTTGGTTCCATCGGGGCGGCGGACTTCCATATCGTCCACATGGCTGGTTTCGCCAAACATCCCCCGTACCACCGGCATTTCCGGGGCCGGATAGACTTCGTCCGTACCGTAGCGATAGGCCTGGTAAACTTCAGCCAGGGTGTCTCCGGTAGCATCCGGCATAATTCCCCGACCTAAGAATTCTATGGCCTTTTGGTTGGCCATAACCGGTTTGCCGGAGGGCACTTCCACCATAAAGGTAGCGAAGGGCATATTTTCGAGTAACGTCTGCCAGATACGATTCCGTTGGTCTAAGGCTTCTTCAGCCTGCTTGCGCTGGGTAATATCGACAAAATTGACCAGACTCCAACAGACTTTATGCTCTTTGTCGTAAACCGGCGTCCCGTAAACTTCCAGCAAAGTCTTGGTTCCATCGGGGCGGCGGACTTCCATATCGTCCACATGGCTGGTTTCGCCAAACATCCCCCGTACCACCGGCATTTCCGGGGCCGGATAGACTTCGTCCGTACCGTAGCGATAGGCCTGGTAAACTTCAGCCAGAGTGTCTCCGGTAGCATCCGGCATAACCCCCCGGCCTAAGAATTCGGTAGCCTTGCGGTTGGCCATGACCGGTTTGCCGGAAGGTGCTTCCACCATAAAGGTAGCGAAAGGCATATTTTCGAGTAACGTTTGCAAGATACGATTCTGTTGGTCTAAGGCTTCTTCGGCCTGCTTGCGCTCGCTCATATCACGAACCATAACCGCGAGAGCGGTAGGCGTCCGGCCGTCACCGCCGCCGACGGAAAACGCCGCACTGCTCACGGTAATCACACTGCCGTCTTTGCGTTTGTTCTGCGCTTCACCATTCCAGCCGCCGCTCATAATCTGTGGCATCAGTGCCTGTAATTTGGGCAAATCCTCCTCTGGCCACAAAGTTGCGGCGTTTTGTCCAATCATTTCACCTTCCGCATAGCCAAACATGGTGTGGGCGGCCCGGTTGGCATAAAGAATTTTCAGATTCATATCGGTCATCACGATGCCGTCGAGCGCGTAATCGCTCAGTTCCCTAAAAACAGCCGGATTGATGGTATTGTTGTCAGTAATCATAATCTGTCCTTTCAAGATACGTACTGGACCTAAAAATGAGTCAAAAATAAATTTAAAGTCGGGTCAGCTTCATCCCCAGCCAACCCAGGGCAGTCACCAGGCCGGTTTGCAAGTCGGCCAGGGTTTCAATGCCGCTCCAATCAATACCCAAATCAACCACAGTCTCGGCTACTGCATCCGAAACGCCGGTGATGATCGTCCGCGCTCCCTTCAGCCGGGCCGCCTGGATGGTCTTGTTCAGGTGGCTGGCTACCCCGCTGT
>CAZUNT010000030.1:0-23353 GCA_964622215.1 uncultured Caldilineaceae bacterium | reverse complement strand
TCGGCGTGGATAGCTCTTGCAAAGTCCGGCGTTGAGCTTCGATGATTTCCTGTTGCAGCCGTTCTTGTTCAGCCTCAACTCGCTTGTGCTCGTAGGTTTCCAAAACAGTAGAAACATAACCGGCTATGGCTGTAACAAAACTCTGTTCTTCAGCCGTCCACCGGCGCGCCGGTCCAATATGTTCATGGCACACCACCCCAATAATTTGTCCGGCCACTTGAATAGGCACATCCAACATGGAGCTAATCCCCAGTGGTTTGAGATAGGACTCGGCGAATTCACTGGTCCGAGGGTCGGTCAGGGCATCGTGAGCCAAGATGACCTGGCTTTGTTTTAAGGCCTTAAAGTAGATTGGGTAATCCTTGGCTGGCAACACCAAGCCTGCAGAATGACGGTTGTCGTCCAGCTCATACAAGTTGGCGCAGCGAATACCGGCCGAGTCCTCGGTATAAAACCAAATGCTCGTCCGCCGGGTGTTAATGGCCCGGGCCGCCGTTTCGGCGATAAGCCGGAGGGCGGTGTTAAGGTCGCCCCCATACATAGCACTATTACCGGCCAGAGTCAACAGGGCCTGATTCTGCTGCTGCACGGCCTGATCTCTCAACCGCAGCGATTCTTCGGCCTGCTTGCGCTCGGTGATGTCGCGTAACGTTACCGACACTCCTACCAGTTGATTCTGGCCATCGTAAATGGGATAACCTACCGCCCAGGTATCAAAAACAGCGCCATCCTTACATTTCTGGCGCACCTCGCCATTCCAGCCGCCAGCCAAAACCTGGGGCAAAACTGTCTCACTAAAGAAGGGTAGATCAGCCTCGGTCCAAAAGATGAGACCGGATTGGCCAACCAGTTCTTGCGCGGCGTAATCGTAGCCAAACAATTCATGGGCCGCCCGGTTAGCATAGAGAGTTTGAGGCGTCAGATCAATCAGCAAAATTGCATCCAGAGAATTATCGGCCATAATCTTAAAAACAGGCGTTTTTTCCTGGATTGCCGCCAGTTTTGCCATAAATTTTTCTCGTTCTAGTTTGGGTGTCATTGTTGAGATCCAGTCAATGTTTTAACGGGTTAATTTTAAGCCTAAACTACTCAGAGCAGTCACCAGGCCGGTTTGCAAATCAGAACTTTCTCGGCGGTCACTCTCGACTCAACTTTATCCCCAGCCTGCCCAGGGCCGCTACCAGACCGGTCTGTAGGTCGGCCAGGGTTTCCACGCCGCTCCAATCAATGCCCAGTTCGACAATCGTCTCGGCTACGGCATCGGCTACACCGGTGATAATGGTCTGCGCCCCTTTCAAACGAGCCGCCTGGATGGTTTTGTTCAAATGGCTGGCCACGCCGCTATCAACAAGAGGCACCCCCGTAATATCCAGGATGACCACTTTGGCCCGGTTCTCGCGGATGCCGGTCAGCAACGTCCGGGTGATGTCCCTGGCCCGCATCGAATCAATGCTGCCAATCAGCGGCATGACGATGATCCGCTCCATCACCGGAATAATGGGTGTAGAGAGTTCCTGGATGGCCCGCTTCTGGGCCGCGATAATCTCCTGCTGCAACCGTTCCTGTTCCGTCTGGGCCTGCTTGCGCTCGGTTATATCTTGGTCTACCCCGCGATAACCCCGCAGATTCCCGGCCTCGTCTAAAATAGGGACGCCGCTGGTCTGGAGGCAAATTTTACGGCCATCCTTATGAATATTCCAATTCTCCACGTTAATGATAGGCTGTTTGTTGGCCACGAGCTGGCCAAAAACAGGAGCTATTTGCGCCGCCGACTCTGGCGTCATAAAATCAAAAGGTGTTTTGCCCAGTACCTCTTCAACCGTATAACCCAGGATGTCGATCACGTTCTCGGAGCAATAGATGTAATATCCCTGGGCATCCACTTCCCAGACCCAATCGGCCATGCTCATCAAGATGTCGCGGAAACGTTCTTCAGAGCGGCGTAGTTCGGCGGTGCGCTCCTTTACTAAATCCTCCAGCTTGGCGCGATGCTGCTGCAATTCCGCTTCCGCCTGGCGGTACTCGGTAATATTGCGGACCAGCCCTTCCATCGCCACCAACTTCCCGTCCTGGTCATAGATGGGCCGGTTGGATTCCAGCATCCAGCGTTCCTTTCCCTCCGGGTCTAAGATCTTAAATTCGTAGGTTGGAGCCACATACCCGGCCTGTATTTCAGCCAGTTTCTCCATAAAATAGGGCATAGAATCGGGGTGGACGATCTTTGGGGTGAAGTAAGGGTCATTGAGAAAATTCTCAACAGGGTATCCGGTTACGTTTTTGACCGATTCGCCGAAGAACTCAGTCCGGCCATCCGGCAGAGCCATGCGGTACACCGCCTCGTCAAGTCCTTCAATCATCTCTAATAATGCTTTTTCCCGCAGGCGGGCTGCTTCCAATTCAGCTTGAAGGGTTGCTTCTTTAGCCATGTTGAAAGTTCTCCTTATTGATTCTAACTCCTGAACAATAACTTTGATGCAAAGACCCTAAAGGTTTCCCAAACCTTTAGGGTCTAAAAAGTGCCAAGCACTTAGATGGCCGGAAAGCCCGGCCGCATTACTTCGGCGGTCCCTTCCAGGTCGCTGGGGGTATCTCTTATTTCCCGAAGGATGAACTCGCTATTTAAGATTTTTTCGGCTTGAAATGGCAACCAATCAATGGGGGTACTGCCTGTTCTTAGTTCAACATCATCCTGACTAGTAAACCAGATGCTTCTCATGCTCTTCATATTTCTAGTTTCTCCTCATTCAAATAATCCTGGTTTCAAGTTGTTCGGATGTTAATATACTAAAATGATACAACCTTTTTAACCAAGACACAAGTGACAAAAATCATCCTCTGAGAGGATATAGTTACGCTTCTGGGGATTCCTCACTCCGCTTCGCCTCGAACTAATGACATACGCTGTTCACTCATCACTCAACCGGGTGAGGCCGCCCCCTGACCCCCCAGGTAACGCGCCACCAAGACCATGGCATCATCTGTATCCCGGCCATAATGAGTCAGGATATGGTCGGCCATTTGGGTGGCGGGCATCCACCGGTTAAAGAGTTGGCCCATCGAGTTATTGTGTTGAGTCAAGCCCCGCACAAAACCGCTGCGAATCCCATCGGTTACAAAAATCAAGATGTCCCCGGGATTGAGCCGGAGTGTACTCTGGCGCAAGGTCGGCAGGTTATAGCCGACCACGCCGCCCCGGAGGACCAGGGACTCGCTGACCGGCTCCCCGTGGGGGAGGGGACGCTGGGCGTCGATCCGCAGCAGGATACCTTCGACATTGCCCACACCTACCCAGGTCAGGGTATGGTCCAGGCTGTTGAAGGAAGCCAGGCTCATCACCACGCCCCGGGAATGTCGCAACTTGCGGTGGCAGTGATGCAACAACACCGTTACCGGCTCGGCCGGGTCTTCTTTCAGCGTGCTCACGGCGGTTTTGGCGACAGCGGCCGCTTGATCGCCGTGACCCAGGCCATCAATGACGGCCACCAGGACGCCATTCGGAAACGGCTCCACCAGGTATTGATCGCCTGATTCGGCATGTTTTGACAGCGCCCGGGTCGCGACACCCCATTCGATTAATGTTTGGTTGGGTGAGGTGGTTTTTCGTTCGTCCATTTTATCATTGTCACCGTTGTTCCCCGGCCTACTGCCGAGACAATTTTGAATTCGTCCATTAAACGTTTGGCTCCCGGCAGGCCCAGCCCCAGGCCATTGCCTGTTGAGTAACCATCCTGCAGGGCCTGATCCACGTCGACAATACCCGGCCCTTCGTCGTGAGCCACAATCTCCAGGCCCGATCGGCCGGCCTGTCGGAAGAGCCGCAGGCAGACCTGGCCGCAATGGGCATATTTGAGAATATTATATGCCACCTCTGAAATAGAAATGACAATAATAACCTGCTCGTTGGTTAAAAAACCGGCCTGAGTGGCCAGGTTTCGCCCTTTGTGGCAGGCCAGGACCACATCGGTATCAGACCGGATTGGGATGGAGATTTCAGAATGTATACTCATGCCCATAAATCGGTAAGGAGGCTGAAGCGCCGGTGGTTGGATCATAATTGAATAGCTAATCATTTATGCTTTTGCTAATTTGATCCCCATACTCCTGAGAGTTACCAGCAGTCAGTCCTATCTGAAAATCAGGTAAGGTCTTCATAGGTTAGAAACGGCAGTTTTTGAAGTTAGCCGTTCCACCTGGCCCGCATATCAGCCCAGGTGGCTCCTTTTAAGGCGTATTCAGCCATTTCCGGAGCCTGACTCGCTTCTTTGCCCCAGATACCCAGCTCGAAGCCGGTCACAAACTCCTCGCTGACCGCGCCGCCGCCGCAGACAAAAGGAATAATCAGATTTTGTTCTTTCAACTTGGCGGCAATCTTGGGAAAGGCCGTCATGGTGGTTGTCATCAAGGCCGTTCCGGTGACCATGATGGGTTTATGAATTTTGCATACTTCAACCACTTCATTAACCGGCACATCCGCCCCCAGGTTGATCACTTCAAACCCATTTGCCGTCAGCAGGGTGTTAACAATCACCTGGCCCAAATCGTGAATATCGCCTTCCGCCGTATGGGTCACTACCTTGCCCTTTTTCTGCAAGGCTTTACCCATCTTCTCTTCACACAGGGCGACACCAACACTCATGGCATCAGATGACAGGATAACCTGGGGCAGAAAGTAAGTTCCTTCATCACACAAGCGGCTGACTTCATTCATCCCGGCAATCAGTCCCCCGTTAATCACCTCCAGCGCGCTCCTGATGCCCAGGGCTTTTCTAACAACCCCTTCAATTTCCTCATCATCACCTTTAATCACGCAGTCAGCAACCTGCTGCAGAAGTTCGTCGGCCGAAACCTGGCGGGCTTCCGGCTGCCCCCCTTCAATTTTGAGGTCATACCGGGTAAAAATATTGGCAATATCTTTTGACTGTTTCATGGCACCTTCTTACTTATGCCACATGTTTCAATTTTTCATAGTGAAAAACATTAAAAATGAGCAAGGTCCAACTTTTGGGCCTGATAGGAAAGGGGTTAAGGTCGGCCTTGATGCCCGATGGGTTAGAATGACACCAGGTAAGCTAAAACCGGCCGTAAGCTTAGTTACATTATATAAGCAAATCAAGTGGGATTTATAGAGGCGAAAGGCCCACTTATATCGTCCAAAGGTACTCAATCGTACTTCCCAAAGGTCACAATTTTAAGCCGGAAGAATTTACGCGAAACTGCGGAGTAATGTTATAATTTAAGTAACAACTTGGACTCTTAAACGGAATTTGGCGGCAAAATGTGATTTCAAAAGAATATGGATTAGATTAGTTGTAGGGAATTCAAAGATGAAGAGATCAAGTTGTTCAACTCAACCACTAACAATACAGGATCTGACAGCTCTCCGGTGCATCTATGAGAGTTCTAATTCTCTCATTTACCTCCAAGACACAAACAGCTACGGCCAGCCGGTTGTCATTAAACTCCTCAAACCCAATTCGGCTGCGCCCCGTGAAATTGATCGATTCGCCAATGAGTACAACTTGACCAAGTCCCTCAGTATTCCAGGGATTCGGTGCGCCTACGACAGTATCATTGTGGACGGACGGCCGGCGCTCATTCTTGAATACGTCGAAGGGAAAACGCTCCAACAAGCCTTTGTCGAGGAGCGCCCGCTTCTGGCAGATATTCTGAAGGTAGCCATCTCGATCACGCAGGCGTTGAATGATCTCCACCGCCAACACATTGTTCACCGAAATCTCTCCAGCGCCAATATCCTCATCAATCGCCACCAGCAAACCGCGACCCTGATCGATTTTGGCCTGGCCACGCCGGTCGATCCCAGGACCGGGCATGTGGAGATTCCGGCGGTGTTAGAAGGCTCGCTCCCTTATATTTCTCCTGAACAAACCGGCCGGGTAAACCGATTTGTCGATTACCGCACCGATTTGTATTCATTAGGCGTGGTGCTGTATGAATTACTCACCGGCAAGCTGCCTTTTGACGCCGCCAGCGCGCCGGAACTGGTCCATTGCCACCTGGCCAAAACCCCGAAGCCGGTATATGAAATTAATCCAGACATCCCCCCGGTAATTTCCGAGATAGTGATGAAATTGATGGCCAAAAATGCCGAAGACCGTTATCAGTCCACTTATGGCTTGAAGGTGGATTTGGAGAACGGCCTGAATCAATTGACCACCAGAGGCGTTATCGAAGCCTTTGAATTGGCCAGGGAGGATGCATCGTGGATATTCCAGGTCCCTCAGAAATTGTGTGGGAGAGAGGAGGAACTCCAGACTTTGCTGGAAGCGGTTGATCGGATCACTCTTGGTATGGGTAAAATACTGCTGGTAGTGGGGCACGCCGGGGTGGGAAAATCGTCGTTGGTTGGCGACATACGCCGTCGAGTAATGGAAAAGGGGGGACACTTTATAACCGGCAGGCACGACGAATATCACCAGAATACACCCTACTATGCCCTCATCCAGGCCTTTACCGAGCTGGTTGACCTGATGCTGATGGAAAGCGCAGAGCAATTGGCTCACTGGAAAACAAGGATTACCCAGGCGTTAGGGGCCAACGGGGGCTTATTGATCGAGGTAATTCCCCGACTTGAACTCATTATCGGCAGACAACCGCCTGTTGCTGCCCTGGATCCGCCCGAAGCCCAACATCGCTTTCATCACGTCTTTCGGGGTTTTATCAGAGCAATTGCTCAAAAACAACATCCGCTGGTCATGTTCATTGATAATTTGCAGTGGGCGGATATTGCCTCGTTGGAGCTGCTCAAGTTGCTTATGACCGGGGTGAAACATCAGCAGTGGCTTTTTATCGGCGCCTATCGGAATAACGAGGTTGGCCCCACTTCTCCGTTAATGGCAATGGTTAAAGCCCTGGAACAGTTCAAGACACCTATCAAAATGATTCATCTGGAAAACCTCTCCCGTGACGCGCTTAACCTCCTGGTTGCCGATACCTTGAAGTGTGCCCCAGTTTACGCTCAACCCTTAGCAGATTTGATAGCTGAGAAAACAGGCGGAAACCCCCTTTTGGCTGTTCAATTTCTACAAGCATTGTATGAGGAAGGTTTACTGGCCTTCAATTTCGATACGCAGCAATGGGTGGTCTGGGACACAGAGCAAATCCGCACCGTAGACCTCACGACGAATGTCGCCACCTTGATGACTCAAAAAATCGAGAGGTTTTCCGAAAAGACCCGGAAACTGCTGTCACTGGCGGCATGTATGGGGTCTAGCTTTAAGCTGGAAGAACTGGCAGCGATTGCCGGCCAATCAACCCCACAGACTTTTGACCAGCTTGGGAAAGTGCTTGAAGAGGGACTGATCCTGCCGGTGGCGCAGAACTACCCGCCGCCGGCTTCGGAAGCTGACCGACCGATCGGGTTGGGAAATCGTTTTGAGTTTTTACACGACCGGATACGACAGGCAGCCTATGCTCTTTTGTCCAAGAAGTATAAAAAATCGGTTCATCTCAGTATTGGACGATTACGTTTACAAGCTACGCCGGAGACTGAATTAGAAGAACATATCTTTGACCTGACCGATCACTTCAATCAGGGATTTCAGTACCTTAAAGATGAACAGGAAAAATTGAGGGTGATCAATTTAAATCTCCTCGCCGGACGTAAAGCGAAACGAGCCGCGGCTTACCAAGCGGCCATCTGGTATTTAGAAATGGGCTTAGGCATGCTGCCGCCAGATAAGTGGGAGCGTCACTATAGCCTGACCCTCAACTTGTATATGGAAGCTGTGGAAGCGGAATACCTGAGCACCAACTTTGGAAGGGCCGATCTGCTATCCACAGAAGCTCTGCTGCATGTTCAAGATCTCTTGACCAAGATCAAAATCTACGAACTAAGAATTTTATTTTATTCAGCTCAAAACCAAAATTCCCCTGCTATCAAAGCCGGGCTTGAAGCCCTGGACCTATTGGACGTTTATTTACCGATAGACCCCAGGAAGATAAAAGCTTATACCGAGGAGTTGAGGCGAGATTTGGCCCAGGAAATTGGCCGAATTGACGATTTAGCCCACCTGCCGGTCATGCTCGACACCTATCAATTGGCTGCGATGCGGATCTTGATGGACTTGGCGGCTCCGGCTTATCAGGCCAATTCCGCCCTGTTAACGGTCATCATCTTCAAGATGGTTCTCATGTCGATCAAGTATGGAAATTCACCGCCGGCAGCTTTTGCCTATGGTTGGTATGCTGTGCTTTTATGCGGCATGTACGGCGATATCGAAAAAGGGTACCGGTTCGGGCAGCTATCGCTCAAAGTAATCAGGCAGTTTCAGCCTACAGAATTAGAAGCCAGAATCCTGTTTCTATTCAACATTTTTGTCCGGCCCTGGCAGGAACATGCCGGGGAAACGATCAGGCCTTTGCAGGAAGTTTACCAACGCGGCCTTGAAACAGGAGACCTGGAATATACTTACTCTGGCGCTATCCACTATTGCAGCTACCTCTTCTGCACCGGTGGTTCCCTGGAGTATATTCGCCAGCAGCAGGCGGAATATCTGGAGGCCATAGAACGGTCTCGCCTCGAGTTTCATAGTAGTTTCGGCCGGATCTGGGGCCAAACGGTGCTGAATCTCCTGTCCGGCTCCGGAGAAACAAATATCGATCCGGGCCGGTTAAGCGGGGACCTGCTTGACGAATCGAAAATGCTGCCCCTTTGGATTAAACGGAACGAGCAAGTGTTAGTGTTCTGCGCTCTCTGCTGCCGGACCATGCTCCAGTATTTATTCGGAAATTATGCCGGCGCCGTCGAGTCGGCCCGGTTGGGGGAAGCTTACGAAAAAGGCGGGGCAGGGTATATCTATCTGGCCGAGCACAATTTCTATTACGCCCTGGCCCTTTTGGCCCATTACCCTCAGGCCGCCCCCCAAGCCCAAAAAGAATATTTGAAAAAAGTGGCGGCGCTTCAGAGGAAAATGAAATGGTGGGCCGACCATGCCCCGATGAACTTCAAACATAAGCACGACCTGATCGAGGCCGAGAGGTCGCGGATAGTGGGGGGCACCCTTAAGGCTATGGGATCTTTTGGCCAGGCCATCAAAGGGGCCAAGGAAAATGGCTATGTCCATGAGGAGGCCCTGGCCCACGAACGCGAAGCAGAATTTTATATTGCCCTGGGCCGAGATGACTTTGCCGGCCTATGCCTCCGCAAGGCCGGTGATGGTTATCGCCTCTGGGGGGCTACACGTAAAGTTGAAGACCTGGAAAAACGTTACAGGCATTTGTTAGTGAAGGATCGGGTAACTTCGCTGGATACAGCCGCCATCATCAATGCCTCGCATATGCTTTCCCAGGAAATACGGTTAGAGCAGTTGCTGGACAAAATGATGCACCTGGTGATTGAAAATG
Organism: uncultured Caldilineaceae bacterium; assembly: GCA_964622215.1. Classification (GTDB taxonomy): domain Bacteria; phylum Chloroflexota; class Anaerolineae; order 4572-78; family J111; genus DSQQ01. The sequence continues at coordinate 13,990 of CAZUNT010000030.1, read as the reverse complement.
CGGGCGCGGAAAAAGGGATTTTAATTGAGCACAAGAACAATAAACTGGTCGTTCAGGCCAAAGGCGCCATCGAGCTGAGTCAGGTTAAAACGATGCAGGACACCCCCATCGCCGAGAGCGGCGAGGTTCCCGTGTCGGTGGTGAACTATGTAGCTCGCACCTTGGCGCCGGTGGTGTTGAGCAATGCCTTTTATGACAGCGTCTACGCCGCCGATAAGTACATTGCCGAACATCAGGTCAGGTCCCTCCTCTGTCTGCCGATTATTCACCAGGCCAAACTTTCAGGGTTGTTGTACCTGGAAAACAATCTAGCCACCAACGTTTTCACCCCGGATCGGCTGGAACTATTGCAGGCCCTGGTTTCACAAGCAGCTATTTCTATGGAGAATGCCCGGCTTTATGCCGACCTGGAGAAAAATATCAGCGAGCTTAAGGAGGCAGAGGAGGCGCTTCGCCTGACCCAATTTGCCGTGGGCCGAGCCGGCGATGGTGCTGTTCTGGTGGATTCGGCGGCAAGACTCCTATATGTCAACGAAGCCGTCTGCCGTTCTATGGGCTATTCACGGGAAGAGATGCTTTCAATGGCGGTTTATGACTTCGATCTCAACTATCCCCCAAAAATTTGGGCCGATCACTGGGAGGAACTTAAAAGACATGGCAGTTTAACCCTTGAGACCCGCCATCATAGGAAAGATGGAACCATCTTTCCGGTGGAAGTTACGGCCAACTATATTGAGATAGCAGGCAGAGCCTACAACTTCGCTTTTGTCCGTGACATCACCGAGCGCAAAAAGGCGGAGGTGGAGCGGGAAACCTTAATTGCGGAACTGGAAGCCAAAAACGCCGAGCTGGAACGCTTTACCTACACCGTCTCCCACGACCTCAAAAGCCCCCTGGTTACCATCCAGGGCTTTCTGGGTTATCTGGAGCGCGACGCGTTTGCCGGCAATACCGAGCGGATCAAAGAAGATATTACCCGCATTGTCAACGCCGCCGACAAGATGCAGCAGTTATTGGCTGACCTGCTGGAACTCTCCCGCATCGGCCGGTTGATGAACCAGCCCGAAGAGATGCCCCTCGGCGATCTGGTACACGAAGCCCTCAGCGTGGTTGCCGGTCAGTTGGTCGAGCGAGGAGTCCGGGTTACTATCGCCCCTGACCTACCCCAGGTTTACGGCGACCGCGTCCGGCTGCGCGAAGTGCTGCAAAACCTAGTTGATAACGCGGTCAAGTTTATGGGTGACCAGCCTCATCCACATATCGAGATTGGCATGCTCCCCCAGGAAGCAAATGCAGAACAGGTGTTTTATGTGCGAGACAACGGGGTAGGCATAGACTCCCGTTATCATGACCGGGTGTTTGGGCTGTTTGAACGGCTTGACCAGAAAACGGAGGGCACTGGGATTGGGTTGACTATTGTCAAGCGGATTGTAGAGGTTTATGGCGGCCGCATCTGGGTTGAGTCAGAGGGCAGTGGGAAAGGTAGCACTTTTTGTTTTACCTTGCCCCCGAGATAAAAGGGTAGCACACGAAACGGCAGGGGCACAGAGCCGAGGGTTCCCTATGGGCAAGACTATCTGATTACTGATTATCGTTTTCGAGGAGGGGTAAAAAATGCTGGGCGAACCGTTGATTATTTTATTAGTAGAGGACAACCCCGACCATGCTGAATTGATCCGGCGTAGTCTCACAGAGTCCCGGGTGGTCATCACGATCTATCATGTCTCTGATGGCGAAGCAGCCCTAAATTACCTATTCCGGCGGGAGAATACCGCCTTTGCCAATCCGCAGCAGAGTCCGCGGCCACACGTGATTCTGTTAGACCTGCGCCTGCCCAAGGTGGATGGCCTGGAAGTGCTGAAAAAGATCAAGGCCGACGAGGAGTTACGCCGTATCCCGGTGGTGGTCCTCACCACTTCCGAAGCAGATAAGGACCTGACCAGGGCCTATGATAACTATGCCAACAGTTATCTGGTCAAGCCGATAGATTTTCATAAGTTCATCCAATTGATGGAAACTCTTGGCTTTTACTGGTTGGGCTGGAACCGCCCCCCCTACATATGAGGGGTTACCTAAAAGGGGAAGAAAACGGGATGTGCCGGCGAGTCATGGGGTTCATCATAAGTATGACAATGCTGCCTGCCCTGTTGGCGGTATGCCATCCATTAGACACGCCTCAAGTTCCAACCCTGGAAGCCCCTTCAACAGGGGTTCCAATCTCATCGCCCGGAATTACGATTGTCACCGAAGATTGGCCGCCCTATAACTACATTGAAGATGGCCGGGTTACGGGAATATCCACCGAAATTGTGCAGGCGACTTTGGCCAAAGCTGAGATAGAGGCCAAGATTAATGTTTACCCCTGGGCGCGAGCCTACAAGACAGCCCTGGATCAAAAAAATGTACTGATTTACACCATCGTCAGAACTGACGAGCGAGAAAAACTATTCAACTGGATCGGCCCTATCGTTCCCCCGGCCCGCTTCTTTTTGTATAAACTCAAAGACCGGACCGATATTGTCGTCAATTCCCTGGACGACGCCAAGAAGTACAGGATTGGGGTGATACGCAACTCGATCCAACATCTCTTTCTACAGGGTCAAGGCTTTGAAGAAAACAAACAGCTTTATCCTGTAGCTCAAGAAGGCCAGAACATTGAGAAAATGTTCCTGGGCAGAATTGATTTTATCGTTGAAAATGAACTGGTGCTGCCCATACGAATGAAAAAAGCCGGCTTACCCCTGAGCCGGGTAGAGCAGGCGCTCATGTTGTTTGAAGGGGGCGAGGGTTACTACATGGCCCTTAGCCGGCAAACACCCGCCGATATGGTTGAGCGTATGAGAACTGCATTCGAGCAGGTCAAAGCCGAGGGCTTGCCGGAATCTATTACAGAAAAGTATTTGAAGTAGGTCAGAAGCCCGTTTTCTTGAAAAAACTGGGTTCTGAAAAGAGGCGCCAGATGCATCTCAAAATTATCCAAAATTATACCAGGCGCACCCTGGTTCGAGATTTGACGGTGGGGTTGGCGTTGACTGTGATTATCGTGCTGGCGCTCCTGGGTTCGCTCTACTATTTTTTCTACACAGCTCAATTAGAACACAATCTGGAGAATCAAGCCGAAGAGATTGTTGAAGAGCTGGCCGGTGTTCTCAGTGCGCCGCTGTGGAACCTGGACTGGAACACGGTTGAGAAAATCGGCGCGGTTTACCGGCGTACAGAAAATGTAGTTAACTTACGGGTCATGGATGACACGGATCGCCTAATCTATGAGAACGCTGCGGATACCAGGACAGAGGTGATCTCGACCTCGAAGCCGATTATTTACGAGGGCCAGCCGGTGGGGCGGGTTGAGATTTCGCTGGCCAAACAGCGCATCGAGCAAGCGCGGCAGAACATTTTATACTCCACCTTAATTGCCGGGGGCGCTGTTATTTTGGGGATTGTCGTCATCACCCAAATTCTGCTCCGCAGGTTCTTGATGCAGCCGTTAGCCGGGTTGGCGTTTGGCATCGATACGATTGCGGCCGGCAACTATACTCACCTGCTGCCGCCGCTGAAGCAGGCTGATATTGATTTTATTGCCCACAGGGTTAATGTCATGGCCGGTCAAATCGCCGAAAGAGACCGGCGACTCCGGGAGCTGATTGGCACGCTGGAGCAGGAAATTGCCGAGCGCAAGCGAGCCGAGGAGGAACTGGAAAAATATCGTGAACACCTGGAGGACCTGGTGAAAGAGCGCACGGCTGCCCTGGAAGAAGTTAATGCCGAACTCTCCCAGTATGCCTACGTGGTGTCCCATGACCTCCGCGCGCCCCTGCGGGCGATCCATAACTATGCCGACTTTTTGCACGAAGACCTGGCTGCGACCCTGGAGGGGGACCAGAAAATGTATCTCAACAGCCTGGGCCAGGTAGTGCAAGAGGCAGAAGGATTGGTCGAAGACCTGCTAGAACTCTCCCGAGTTGGCCGGCACAGCGCCTCCAGGGAAACGGTTGACCTGGGTGTGTTTCTGTGCGAGCTAGTTGACTCGCTGAAATTGGCCTTAGATGTCCAGATAATCGTAGGGAGTGATTGGCCCCCGGTTGAGGCTGAACCGGCTTTGCTCCGGCAAATCTTTCAAAACCTGATTGATAACGCAGTCAAGTTTAATCCATCTCCTCTCAAGCGGATCGAACTCGGTTGGCGACCGGCAGGAGAGGAGGCCTACGAGTTTTTTGTGCGTGATAATGGCCTTGGAATTGCCTCACGTTATCATGAGCAAATCTTTCGTGTGTTCGAGCGCCTCCACACCCAGGCAGAGTACGAAGGTACCGGTATTGGGCTGGCTATTGTCAAAAAGGCAGTTGGCAAATTACATGGCTCAATTCGCCTGGAATCGGAACCCGGTCAAGGAAGCACATTCTTTGTGACCCTGCCCAAAACCCGGAAGGAGAATAATCATGGATAAGGAACCTTTTGTGGTTCTTATGGCCGAGGATAATGAGCATGACATCCTGGCCACCCAACGCGCCTGGAAGAAAAACAACATCGTCAACCCACTCCGTATTGTCAAGGACGGTGAAGAGTGCCTGGACTATCTCTACCGGCGGGGCAAATACAGCGAACCGGGCGCTGCTCCACGTCCGGGTATCCTTCTCCTCGATATTAAAATGCCCAGGCTTAACGGCCTGGCCGTTCTACAACATATCCGGGCGGATGAGAAACTCCACCATTTGCCGGTGATTATCCTCACCACTTCTAAAACCGAGGAAGATCGCTTCAAAAGTTATGACCTGGGCGCCAACGCCTTCATCACCAAACCGGTTGGTTTCGAGAACTTGGCTGAAGCCGTAAAAACTATCCAACTTTTCTGGGCTTTAGTCGAGCTGCCGGAGTGAGGGGAGAGGTGTCCAAAAAAATTTTTGTACCAGCATGGAAAGTTGATTGATGCGTAAAACCTGAAATGTGAGGGCTTTACGAGTTACCATACTTTACGTTTAGGTTCCAATCATTGCAGAGGACTCTATGAACTCAAATTATATCTCTCCTCCTCTTCGTATCCTCCTGGTAGAGGACAGCGAACATGACTTGCTAGCCTTCCGCCGGGCCTTTCAAAAGAGCAAGGCTCCCTGCGAGATTGTCCACTATGCCCGCGCCGAGGAGGCCCTGGAACGCCTCAACACAGACGCCGCCTCGTTCGACCTGGTCGTTAGCGACTATAAGCTACCCGGCATGTCCGGCCTGGCCTTGTGCCTGGAACTACTTGAGCGCAAGATTGCCTTGCCCCTGGTGCTTGTAACCGGAACCGGATCGGAGCACCTGGCCGTTGAGGCGCTCAAAGCCGGGGTTGACGACTATCTGATCAAAGACCCGGGCCAGGGCTATTTGAATTTACTGCCGGTGGTTCTCTCAGATGTAGTGCGGAAGTATGACGACCGGCTGGCTCGCCAGCGGGCCGAGAAGGCGCTGCACGAATCGGAGACCAAGCACCGCATCGTCGCCGACAATACTTATGACTGGGAATTTTGGCTAGGACCGGAGGGCCAGTTTGTTTACACCTCGCCCTCGTGCCAACGGATCACCGGCCATACTGCGGCAGAATTTATGGCCGACCCCGGTCTATTCGACCGCATCATTCACCCCGACGATTGCGCCCGTTTTGATAACCACCGGCATACCATAGAACAGTTAAGGGCCTCCGGTGAGGAGGTCCAGTTTCGCATCATCGGCTCGGATGGAAGGCAACGTTGGATCAGCCATGTCTGTCAACCGGTTTTCGACAACGAAGGCCGATTTTTGGGGACTCGGGGCAGCCATCGTGATATCACCGAACGCAAGTGGGTGGAGGCGGAGCGGGAAACCTTGATCGCGCAACTGGAAACCAAAAACACTGAGCTGGAACGCTTTTCTTACACCATCTCCCACGACCTCAAAAGTCCGCTCATCACTATCCAGGGCTTCCTGGGCTACCTGGAACAAGATGCCCTGACCGGGAATATCAAACGATTAAAGGCCGACATCGCTCGCATAGTTGATGTCGCCGATAAAATGCACCAGTTGTTGAATAACCTATTGGAGCTTTCGCGCATCGGCCGGTTCATGAATCCCCCGGAAATGGTATCACTCGATCAATTGGCGCATGAGGCGGTGGACATGGTGGCGGGCCGGTTGGCCCAACGAGGCATCACAGTAGATATTGCCCCCAACCTGCCTATGGTTTATGGTGACCGGCTCCGGCTAAGAGAAGTGCTGGAGAATCTGCTCGACAACGCCGTAAAATATATAGGCGACCAGCTCCATCCTCGCGTAGAGATTGGGGTACGGCGTGATGGTCCGGAGACGGTCTTTTACGTCCACGACAATGGTATGGGTATTGATCCCAGCTACCACCCCCGTATCTTTGGCTTGTTCGATAAGCTGGATCAAAAAACTGAGGGGACCGGAATAGGGTTAACCATCGTCAAGCGGATCGTGGAGGTACATGGCGGGCGCATCTGGGTAGAATCGGAGGGAGCAGGAAAGGGCAGCACCTTTTGCTTTACCCTGGCTAGCCGGCCAGAGTTAAAGGACGTCACAGTATAAACCATTACGAACTTACGGCAATTCCGGCCAGCCTAGAAGATGGAGAGGGTAGGGGAAACCGTTATTTCGTTGACATAGGTATAGCTTCGTGGTAAAATTGCGGCACTCTAGCCAGTTGCCAAGTATCAAGGATCAAGTTGAACCTGACACCTGACACTTAACGTACAACCCTTGAAATCGGTGAAGATTCTATTTGTCAGTGACAAAGTTATCGAACACCTTTACAGCCCCAAAGTTGTAGAGCGATACCGGGATGTAGATTTAATTGTGGGCTGCGGCGACCTGCCTTACTACTATCTGGAGTTTATCCTCTCCATGCTTAATGTGCCGCTCCTCTACGTTCACGGTAACCACGATCCCCAACAAGAGTATCTCTCCGACGGTACGGCCATCACCGGCCCTGGCGGCGGGGCTAATCTGCACCGCCGGGTTCACAAAGAGAAAGATCTGATCTGGGTTGGCTTGGAAGGTTCCATTCGCTATAAAGATGGCTGCTTTCAATACACCCAAAGAGAAATGTGGCTAAATGTCTTCTACTTGATTCCCCGACTCTTGATGAATAAACTCCTCTATGGCCGCTACATGGATGTCCTGGTGGCTCATTCGCCGCCTTATGGGATTCACAACGGCGACGATCGCATCCACATCGGCTTCAAAGCCTTTTTGTGGTTGATGCAAGTTTTTAAGCCACGTTATCTGGTGCATGGTCACCGGCACGTTTACAACCCCGCTGAAATTACTGAAACGTTATTTAATGAAACTAAAGTGATCAATATTTACCCTTACCGGGTAGTGGAGATAGAGGTTAATTGATGATCAATCATGGCTTACGAGTGGCCTTTCAAGGGGAGCGAGGCGCTTACGGTGAAGCTGCCGTTATTGCCTTCTTTGGCGATGCCGTGTTACCTTTACCCTACAATAATTTCGAGGGTGTATTTGAGGCGGTAACCAATGGTCAGGCTGACCGGGGAGTATTACCTATAGAAAACTCGCTGGTTGGCAGTATTCATCGTAACTATGACTTATTATTACACTATGACCTCTTTATTGTGGGTGAAATTCAAATACCCATTGCCCACCAACTGATAGCCTTGCCCGGCGTTACCCTGGCTGATATAAAAAAAGTTTATTCCCAACCACCTGCTCTGGATCAGTGTGTTCGTTCTTTGGCTAAATTGTTGCCTCAGGCCGAGCGCATCGCCACTTACGACACGGCCGGCGGGGTCAAGATGATCAAAGAGCAAAATATCACCGATGGCGCCGGACTGGCTAGCCATCGGGCGGCCGAAATATATGGCATGAACATTCTTCAATCTGATATGCAGGATGACCCAGAAAACTACACTCGTTTTGTGGTTGTGGCGCGGGAGCCAATCATACCCGAGGGCGAGACAAAAACCTCCATTGTCTTTTCAATAGATAACGTCCCCGGCTCGCTCTTCAAAAGCCTGGCCGTTTTTGCGTTGCGTGATATTGACCTGATGAAAATCGAGTCGAGGCCCTTACAGGGCAAACGCTGGCAATACTTTTTCTATATAGACTTTAGCGCCAGCCAATACGAGGAACGTGGCCGTCATGCACTTAATCATTTGCAAGAAATAACCAGCTACTTCAAGGTGTTAGGGTCATACCCGCGAGGGGTGTAAACATCAGCTTTTGGATATGGATTAGGCATTATGGAAAATCCATCGAGAGTTATCAGCGTCTTCGGCAGCAGTGCTCCTCGGCCTGGCTCGGCCGATTATGAGGCGGCGCGAACCCTGGGCCGTTTGTTGACCCAGGCGGGCTTTAGCGTGCAAACGGGGGGGTATTCGGGTGTCATGGCCGGGGTCAGCCAGGGGGCGGTTGAGGTTGGGGGGCATGTTATCGGCGTAACCTGCGCCCAGATTGAAAAATTTCGACCTGTGCCGGCTAATCAGTGGGTTAAGGAAGAGATCAAAAAACGAACTCTGCGGGATCGCTTATTTTATTTGGTTGACCACTGCGATGGGGCCATTATTTTGACCGGCGGTATTGGGACCCTCTCGGAAATGGCCCTGATGTGGAGCTTTGTCCAGGTAGGTGAAATTTCTCCCCGGCCTATCATTACGGTGGGGGGTCTTTGGCAGCGCACCTTGGCTGCTTATGTGGATAATAACTACATTATCCCCGATCATCAGGCGCTGGTCATCTGTGTCCGGACGGTGGATGAAGCAGTCAAAAAGTTAATTAGTCTATTGGGAAATCCTAAACCTTGAAGCAGAAACCTATTTTCTTTGAGAAAACGGGGTTCTGAAGCTCGATGAGTAAGGACACAACTATGATCGACTCTGTAACGGTCAGGCCCATCCTCCCGGATGAATTGGAAAAAGTGGCTTATGTGCATGCCCTTAGTGGCGGTGCTGACCGGGCTGCAGTCCAGGCCGAGCTACAAAGTGATCCACGTTTCAACTTTTCTCACTTCATCGTCGCCGAATATCACAGCGAGGTCATCGGTACCACCATCGTCTTTCCAGCCCAAATGTGGTTAAGTGGTGTCCCGCTTAATGTCGGGGCTGTCACCAGCATGGTTGTCTTGCCAGAGTTTCGGCGCAAAGGTGTGGCCACCAAAATGATGGAATTTGCCATTATGCGCATGGTTGCCGAAGGCCGGGCCCTGTCGATCCTCTTTCCCTTTTCCCACAAATATTATCGCCAGTTTGGTTATGAGACAATTAGCGATATCCATGCTTACCGTATTAATCCCAACAATTTGATCGTCTTCTCCGAAGGACATAAAGTTCGTCCCTTTACCCCTGAGGATTTGCCGATGATTCGCGTTATGTACAAAGGCCAATTAACCTGGCATAACGGCTGGCTTACCCGCAGCAATGACTGGTGGGACAAAATTATCGCCCGCTGGCCTAACATCATGGTCTATGATAATGATGGGACCATTGAGGGTTACTACTCCTACGAAATAAGAACCAGTAAACGAAGCGAACGGGAGCTGCACATCCGCGAATTTTTCAGCGCCGATGACGCAGCCTTCCGTGGTTTGGTTGGCTATCTGGCCGCCCAAAACGAAGCCGATGTGATTGAATATCTGGCTCCGGCAGACACACCCCTGCGCCACACTATGCGCCAGCCCTGGGCCGACAATGCCCAAAATCGCGGCTGGTTCTTCAACGATCTCTGCCATGTCGTCCCCGCTCTGATGGGGCGGATCATCAATTTGCCCCTGGCCTTGACCAAACGCTTTTATACACGTGGACTGTCGGGCGAACGGATCATTAAAATCAACGATTCTCTCATTCCTACCAATGAGGAACCGCTTCTATTCCGAGTGGTTGATGGTCGGGCCGAGACTCGTCCGGCCGATAATCGCAAACCCCAAATCGAAACCGATACGAGTACTATGACCCAAATTCTGTGTGGCTATCTCTCACCCCATGATGCTGTCCGCCTGGGACGGCTGCAAGCCAATGAAGATACCTGCTCCTGGTTGGCCAAAGTTATTGCTGATAGCCCTATCTACCTTCAGGCTGGGGATTGGTTTTAGGACAGTTTGTTCTTCTTACGCTGCTCAATTTCATCCAAATTTTATCAGTCCACTTGACTTATTGGCAAGATTCAGTAAAATTTAGCGTCAACTTTACGGCAAGTACAAAGGCGATACCGGGCAGAATATTTTGGGTCGGGAAGCCTCCTTAAGAAAAAAATGAGGTGTACTACTGGATGATCGCGCCTCATCTGATCAGAGCGAGGGAGCTATGAGCAAAAAAATCACCAAGTCACAACTATCTGTTTTACAACAAGAGCGCGAACATACCCTGACTGAGTTGCAAAACCTTCGTCAAGAACTTAGGGCAGGGATGGAAATTGAGGATGTTGACGAGGTCGCCTCTGAACTGATTGAGCGGGACAAGATGTTATCGCTCATCTTAACCCTGGAGCGCAAATTGGAGAATATTGACCACGCCATCCACAAAGCCCAACAGCACGGTTATGGTATCTGCGAAAAATGTGGCAACCCCATCGATCCGGAGCGATTAGAAATTTTTCCCGAAACCACCCTATGCATTGATTGTAAGCGAGAGAGTGAGCGCCTGGCTCGTGTGGCAGCCGCTTCCGCTTCCTCTTAATGTTCTATTGTGTTTACTCCAACCCCCGGGCGAGAGTTAACCCTCTCGCCCTTTTTATTAGGAATGAACGGACACTTTTACAGTAGTATAGGCCAATTGGCTTAAGCATTTTTGCTCGGCCTTTGGTTCGTGATATAATGGACATATGGCAACACAGACAAAAACATACAAACAAACAGGTTTATCACCACTGCTGGTTAATGGGTTGATGGTTGGGGTAGTGGCCGTTTTCCTCTTAATTGGCGCTTACACCGGCTACCTGTTCTATCATGTGGTCAAAAGTACGGTCAAAGAATTAGCTTCCAGAACCAACCTGCCAACCAATGGGGCCTACATCGATCTATCTCTACCCCTGGCTGCTCTCCCCCTGACGGGCGACACTAACCTGCCTATTATCCTGCCACTGCGGGGTGGGGAAACCGGGGAAACCGGCGTGACCGGCGTCCCCCTACCCGACTACAAGCAAAAAGAGCGGGTCAATATCCTGTTATTGGGTATTGACAAGCGTCCCGACGAAGTTTATGCCCGCACGGATACAATGATCCTGGTTACGGTAGACCCCAACTCCAAGACAGCAGGTATGCTTTCAATCCCCCGCGATCTGTGGGTTTCTGTTCCTGGTTATTACGAAACACGGATCAACAAAGCCTTCTTCCTGGGTGAACAGGACAAATATCCCGGCGGTGGGCCGGCCCTGGCGATGAAAACCATCCAGTATAACCTGGGGGTGCCGGTTCACTTTTACGCGGAGGTTGATTTCCAGGGGTTTGAAAAGATTGTGGACACCCTGGGTGGTATTGATATCTACATTCCCGAAACCATTGATGACCCAACCTACCCCGATAACAACTACGGCTACGAACCGTTCTACATTGAAGCAGGCCAACATACCTTGAATGGTCACGAGGCCCTACGCTACGCCCGAACACGTCACACCCCAGGCTCGGATTTCTCGCGGGCGAAGCGCCAACAAGAAGTACTCTTCGCCATTCGAGATAAAGCTCTGCAACTGGGCATGGTGCCCAAAATTCCGGAGCTATGGAACACCATGGCCGGGACATTCCAAACCGATCTGCAACTGGTTGATATTCTGGAGCTGGCCCAGTTGGCCGACGAAATTGATACCACCAACATCAAAACGGCCGTTATTGACTATAATCTGACTATGGATTATGTCACTGAGATAGGTGAACAGGTCCTCCTGCCGCTGCGAGACAAAATTCGGGTCGTGATAGACGATATGTTTGCCGAAACCAAGCCGCCTGAAGGCCCTACCCCGGAAGAGATTGCCGCCGCTCAAGAGGCCGAGGCTCAGGCCAAAGCACAGGAAATTGAACAGCAAGTTCAACGCCAGGAAGAGATCAAAGCTTTTTTGACCCAAGAAAATGCCCGTTTGGTAGTCCAGAATGGCACCAATCTGCCGGCCCTGGCTTCTCAAACGGCGGCTTACCTCAAACAGCAAGGCTTCAATATCCTTCAATTTGGTCCGGCTGACGCCGCCACTTACCCCCATACCGTGATTGTTGTCTATGACGAGAGCAAAGTCTACACCCTACAAGTACTGGCTGCCCTGTTCGAAGTGTCGGAAGAAAACATTCGGTCCAGCCCCAACCTGAAGAGTGATGTCGATTTCCGGGTAATCATTGGCGATGACTTCAAGTTACCCGACGGTGTTGAACCAACACCGGTCACAGCACCCTGATGCATCTAAAACCAAACCCTCAAAAGCCTATCCCTTGAAATGGGATGGGCTTTTTAATTGATTTTCTGGGGAGAGACAAAAATGTTACTGACCGACTATCGGCCACAACCGGCCCTAACCACCCGAATTACAGCTATCGCCAGGCCGCGCTTTCCGGTGATTGATGCTCACAATCATTTGGGAGATGAATTTGGCGGCGGCTGGAGTCATCGCCCGGTGGAAGAGCTTTTGGCGGCCCTGGATGAGGCTAACGTGCGGGTCTATGTCGATTTAGATGGGGGCTGGGGCGAAGAGATTTTGCACCACCGTCTCGACAAGTTTAAAGCTGCCGCCCCGGAGCGATTCTGCTTCTTCGGAGGGGTCAATTGGGCGGCCTGGCCGGAGCACGGGGACCGCTTTGGCGAATGGGCGGCGACCCGCCTGCGGGCGCAGGCCGCACAAGGCGCTCAGGGTTTAAAAATTTGGAAGCCTTTTGGCCTTCATGTGCACGACCATCACCGGCGCCCGGTTGCCGTTGACGACTCGCGCCTTGACCCCCTTTGGGCAACTGCCGGAGAGTTGGGCCTGCCGGTCTTGATCCACGTGGCTGATCCGGTCGCCTTTTTTCGACCTTTGGACGCCACCAACGAACGTTGGGAGGAGCTGCACACTCACCCTGACTGGCACTTCCCCAGCCCACTTTTCCCGGCTTTTGAAACCATTGTCAATGGGCTGGCTAATTTAGTCGCCCACCATCCTCAGACCATCTTTATTGGAGCGCATGTGGGATGTTACGCCGAAAATTTGGCCTGGGTAGGGCAACTATTAGACTTATGCCCCAATTTTTACGTGGATATTAGCGCGCGCATTGGCGAGTTGGGCCGCCAACCCTATACGGCTCGCCGGTTCTTCCTCAGGTACGCCGACCGTATCCTGTTTGGCACAGACGTTGGGCCTGACCTCAAAACCTACCGCCTGTACTACCGCTTTTTGGAAACTGACGATGAGTATTTTAACTACAGCGGGGACGAAATTCCCGACCAGGGCCGCTGGTACATTTATGGACTGTTTCTGCCCGATGAGGTGCTGGCAAAAGTTTATTACCAAAATGCCAAACGGGTCTTGAAATTATCAACCTCTCCGTATCCTTTTTTCGACAACTCGGACTTTAATAATGATGAATGACCTGCGCCCGAAGTACCATTTATTGGGGGTGGCCTTCATGCTATAATTAGCTCTGATTATCCTTCTAATGGATGAGATCAGCAGGTACTTTGAGGCAAAATATCCAAGTACCTTAGTGGGGCAGATAAACCTCGTTTACCAGTACCTTTGCCTCTACAGTTTCTCTATAAAATCGTTTATAATGAATGGCATCTAAGACTTAACTCGAATCACACTCTGCACATTGACAACTTGAAACCGACGAAGTCCTATCTTGTCTCTTCACTCTCGCTAAAAGCCGCCTGGTGACACCTCTCTTTTTCCCTCGTCACCAAAAATCCAAGCAATTAATTAAAACTGAGGCATCTACTCGAGTTAACGAGATACCTTTGCGCTGTAGGAGTCAATCGGTCGGTGTTCCTGATTGGAGGAGTTGCCTTGTCAAACTGGCCCTGAGCGCATACCACATCCGGCAACTTCA
>CAZUNT010000029.1:28767-47467 GCA_964622215.1 uncultured Caldilineaceae bacterium | reverse complement strand
ACGATGTCTTGATGGTTTCGCTATTAAATTTTCTACGATGTCCTGATGGACGACATGTAGGGCGTAGAGCGAACAACGCTGCCCGCTCTACGCTCCACGTCTTGCCAATGTAAGTTTTCAACCTCAATGAGTATAGTATCTCTAGCTGCCTCTCCCTCACTCTGCCGACCAATAGGCCAAACCTGGCACAATCTTCACCTTCGTGCCGACCTCGGCCCACTTGTACAAGGTGGCGGCGTCTTCATCGCCCAGGATGATGCAGCCATAGGAGACACGCTGGCCCAGGTAGCCGTCCCATAACTTGTAGCCGGTATGCCGGACAATCGGCAGGGAGTGGATACCATTTTCCATCGTCGAGTCGGCCCAATAAATGCCCATCCAGTAGGGCATATCCAAATTCCAGAGGCTGGCGTAAGCTACATCAATCTTGTCAAGGATTTCAAAATTGCCGATGGCGGTGTCACTGCCTGGTTCGCCGGTGGAAACGATAAAGTCAAACACCTTCTGCCCCTTCTCAAAAACCCACATGCGCTGCTCGGCAATACCGACCACGATCAGCCTATCTTTGACCGAGGTCGAGGCGATGGGGGTAGCCAGAGGTGTTTGAGGCGCCAGGGCGAACTCGATCTCGGCGATTTGGCGGCGCGGCTCGGGTAAATCGGGCCGCAAGGCCATCGCCGCTTCGAGAGCCTGCCGCGCCTCTGACAACTTTCCGGCCGCTTGTAGAGCCAGGCCGTAATTGTAGTAGGCGCTGTACAACAAATCGTGGAGGTGAATATAAGCTGCATCCTCAGCCTGCACGGCTTTGAATGAGACAATAGCCTCTGCCCACCGGCCGGCCTGGTAATGCTCGATCCCGTCGAGATACCTCGAAGCCAGGCGTAGCTCCTGCTGGGCGCGCAACTGGTAAGGCGTCACCGCCACCGCCTGCTCAAAATAAGGAATCGCCTCTTCAATAAACCCCTTGTGACGCAGAGCAATCCCCTGCTGCAGGTAAGCATGGGTCAATTGATCTTTAACGCCCGTAGAAGCAGGTTGGACTTGATACAACGGCTCCAAAATAGTGATAACCCGGCCCCAATTGCGTTCGGCCCAGGCTGTGTCCAGTTCGGATCGATACGTGACCAGGGGATTAGCGGCAGCGGCAGTCGGTTCCGGCGCAGTGGCGCTCACCTCCAAGGTCAAGCCCCAAAATAACACCACCAGGCCAATAATGATGGCCAGGGCGACCATCGCCAAAGCGATCAAGTGAAACAGCCGGGGTAGGCGAGCGGGGTCTTGAGGCATAGGCACAAACGACGGCACAGGAGAAACAGGAGCTATCCGGCAGGTTTGGTCCTGAGCGCCAAGGGGCTTGACCACCCCGGTGGGGGTGACCAGAACCTGGGGTGAAGGCGACGTTGCTCCGAGGGGCATGGTCACCGCTTCATGGGGGCGGGTGAAAAATCGCTCGGCCAGCCAGCGTTCGGCCTGGGGGAGGCGGGGATGCAGGGGGTTAATCCGGCGCGCTTGCGCCAGGGCTGCCTCGGCTTCCTCCGGTTCGGTTGTCACCACCGCAAGCCACAACCAGGCTGCCTGATTCACCGGCTGCCCAGCCACCACCCGGCGCAGCACATCCCGTGCTTCAGTTTTACGCCCGGCTTTAGCCAGATGAATCGCGTCATCTAATTTGTCGACCACTGAAGTGGGCCGGGTTGGGTTGGGGGATTCGGTCATGATGGTAGATTACTCGGTCTCAAAGATACGCCGCATACTAACGGACAACTTTCCAAGATTATGTTTTGTATTATAGCAAATTCGAGGGTATTTGCAACGCCCTACACATCACAAATAAAGGAACGGCCTCTCGCTTGGGTGAAACAAACATCCGTTCTATTGAAAGTTAAAGATAAGGTGTGATAGAATTGAACATATTGTCTACGTCGTCCAGACACGTTCATTCAATCAATACGAAGGTCAATGTCATTAAGATAAGCCGGAGTGCAGAATTTATTCTGCCTGCCAGACTGAAGTCTGGACTCCTTAACTTAATGACATTGATACGGAGGCCATCTTGGCTGTCACTCCCAAAGTCGTCGCAAAACTTGAATCAGATGAACCAACACTCAAATTGGCAGTGCTGATTGACGCTGATAATGCGCAAGCCACAATTATCGAAGGACTGCTCGCCGAAATCGCCACATTTGGAGAGGCGACCGTGAAGCGGATTTATGGCGACTTTACCTCGCCCGCAAGTGCACAATGGAAGAAGGTCCTCCAAACCTATGCGATTAAACCCATTCAACAATTCGCCTATACAATAGGGAAAAACGCGACGGATAGTACCCTCATTATTGATGCAATGGATCTCCTTTACACGCGTCGTTTCGACGGTTTTTGTCTTGTCTCAAGTGACAGCGATTTTACCGGACTGGCGCTTCGTATTAGAGAAGAAGGCTTAACGGTGTTGGGCTTTGGCGAACAAAAAACACCGGAAGCATTTCGGAATGCGTGTCATAAGTTTATCTTCACCGAGGTACTTCGTCCGGTATTACGGCCAAAGACTTCAGCCCGCACAACCCCTACGCCTGCCCTGCAAACGTCACAACCATTTTCATCACCATCAGAAGAGCCAGAATCACCGCAAAAGTCATCACCACCGGCGTCTCCGAGGAAATTTATTCTCCACGCTCTTGGCAGTACCCAGTATGATGATGCCGGCTGGGTCAATCTTGGTACGTTTGGCAATTATCTGACCAAAATCAAGCCTGATTTCGACCCACGGCTCTATGGTTTCAAGAAATTAAGTGACATGGTGAAGAGCATGCGTGATGACCTTGAGGTCGAAGAACGAAAGACCAAAGGCTCACAAGCCAAGGTGCTCTATGTACGTCGCCGATAAGAATCACGGCTTGGCTCGGTGCCGTCTGGCACATGGGGGGTGCGCCCGAAAACTACGCCGAGCAGTAGAAACACACCTAGAGCCACTACAGCGTAGCCGATGATACCAATATTCCGGACTTGCATATCCGCCAGTGGCACACCGATCAACCCCGCCAGGCTCAAAACACCGCTGACAACCATAAGCAGCCGCACCATTATTTCCAGCCGGCCTCCCTTGAATACAGGCGCAGCAAAGAGCATTGAGAGAGCAAAGAACCAGTCCCAGGCCAAGATGTCCAACGTATAAGCCACTGAGGGCCACTTGAAAGAAAGGAACAAAGGCGCCCAGGTCAATCCGGTAGCTTCAATCTGGCGGCTTACCGTCAGGATAACGAAGTGGACGCTGGATGTAATACCCGCCAGAAGGATCATAAAGATAAGTGCCGTGAGACTATATACCCTGACCTCAAGAGGCGCGTAGGCGTGAACTGCGACCATACTAACGACCATCAAGGGTGACATGAGGACGATAAGAAGTTCCATAATAGAGAAGAACGGATCACCGATTGGGTCCTGAGGCGACTTGAGGGAGAGAAATCCGAGAACCGTTGTAACAGCGTACACCACCAAAAGGAAGGATACAGCCCAAGCTGCAGCTCTGCCGATGGCGCGATGCTGGGGTGTGAACTCTTCGTTGGACATTGTGCTACTCCTTTCATTCCTTGTGATACTGGCTCAAGCATCCAACACCCGACCCGCCAACCGGCGGTCACGCTGACTTGGCTTCAAGCCAGGTACTGGGGAGGTGGATTGGGTTCAAGTGTCTCTTTTTTCAATCTTTACCGGCATCGACACTGGGTTCACTTAATAGGAAACAGAAAAAATGGACCACAGAGAACACAGAGAAGTCACAGAGTTCACAAAGAATCTTTGAGTTCTCTGTGTCTTCTTTGGGGTCTCTGTGTTAAAATCTTAAAATTCTCGCTTTGGCTGGGTTTTTGTGACACTTTTCATTGGTGCTCTCTTTCAGTGCGAGGAGATAGGTTGCACTTCTATCGTACTGAAGAGAGCACTTTTGTCTAATGATGACCGAGTAGTTTTTGTTCAAGCACATAATTCATGACGATGACGATTGTTTAACATGTTCCCGATTAGCGGCCCAACGCCCCGACCCTAACCCGCTTGATAGGCTGGCAATAGGCGCGATAATTAATCGCCTCCCTATTCTATCATACCTCCCTCCCTGGTTACAACCCTCCCAAAACAAAAAGAGCCAGCCACAGGTCAGCCCTCTTTTACATCTATCCTCGCCGCTTACAACCCGCTCATCCCTCCGCCCGCTCCGCCAAATACCGGTCAACCCTTTTCTTCGCCCGATTAACGACCCACTCCGGCTTTACCTGCTCTTCATTGGACAGATCAATTCAGTTACCTCAGCAGTTAAACGCCAACATCAGGCCGAAGGCGACTACGATATAAGTCGCCAGCAGGAGGATGCCGTATGTGCCCACGAGAGCGAGCCGGCCTACCATACCTAACTGGAGTCGCCACGCCACAAATCCCACCATCACCAGGCTGACGCAGAAAACCGCTGCGATGGCGACCCAGAGCACGAGGAGCGCCTGGCTCAGGTCACTACAGTTATGTGGGTTCAACAGCGCCATGACCGCACCCACCGTCACGGCGGCAGCGACCAGGCTGCTTGCGTAGGCTACCAGCAGAAGCAGAATCGATTTCGTCGCAGTCTTCATTCGCGCTCCACCAATCCTATCTCGTGTAATAGAACAAACTCCCCTGATAATTTTTGTCCAGATTTTCTTTGCTGTCGAACTTAAGGCTGATATTCTCCCTGGTAAAATAGTGGAATTCATCGTATCTTTTCAAGATTGAATAGTAGGTATCCGTGATCGCCTGGCTGAGACCATTATTTTCATTTACCGCAATATCCGCATCAGAATAATAGAAAACAACTGAACTTGAAAACATTGATTCAACAGCCCAAACAACAGGATACTGCTTCTTTATTTGCGTCTCCACTTCTTTTGCTGCTTTCCAATTTGCTTCCGTCCTGGCTTCGTCTGAAAAATCGTTATAGATCACAAATAGATTTTTAAGGTTCGCCTCATCAGTAAAGCCGTGCTTTAAGGCCAGTCTTCGAAATTCAAGGGCTATTTGTCCCTGATATACTTCATTCGGCTGAGATGGGCTAACATACATTTTTTGATAATCCTCGCTGTTTTCAATAATCACATAAAGTCTAAATCTGTCTTCATTAGAGCCAGTGAGTTTACTGAATTGGATATTTAAGACCTTCACCGAGTACCTTAAGCTGAACCACTCAGATAACTCTATAAGGAGTGGACTCTTCTTACGCTTTCCCGATATTATCTCTTTGGTTTCTTTATAAACATCATCGTCAAGTAAGACCATCGATTATCCTATTTCGTATTCACCCACCGCCCACACCCGGCGGTCACGCTGACCTGGCCTTAAGCCCGGTCCTACTGTTAAGGTAACTCTGAAAACCGGCCAGCTTGGGCGGCGCTGGTTGGGCGGACTTTGTTTGGTGCTATATCCCTGACCCAGGTTATTTATCCTCGCCCCCGCTCCAATAAAACCATCATTATCAAACTCAATATCGCTCGCTGCTCCTCTTCTGCATTCAACTCACCCTGCTTCACCGATTCTATCACGTTTTCGAGGTGGTTACAATGGGTAAAGTTGACATGGGTCACGGTTGGGATATTATCGAGAAAACAGAACAGCTTAAACCTCTTTCCCATTGAGATAACATAGGGGGTATGATATAATTTTGTTAAAGTCAGATTGAGCCGCGTCGTATTATCAGTCATGGTTGAATTAAGAAATTCCACCCTCATAATCGAGGAAAGCCTAAGCCGCATTCCTTTTTTTAAGTCGCTTTCCTCAGAAACGCTGGCCGCCATCTCGGCCAAGCTGCACAGGGTTCACTTTGAACACGGCGAAGTGGTCTTTGAGGAGAACAGCTTGGGCGACTCGATGTATTTAATTGAGTCGGGTCAGGTCAAAGTTTCAGCCAATACCGGCCCAGAGCAGCAGGAAAAATTTATCAGCTATTTGGGGCCGGGTAACTTTTTTGGCGAAATGGCCCTGCTCTTAAACCAACGCCGTTCAGCTACCGTCGCCGTAACCATCGACGCCGATCTGTGGGTGCTGCGCAAGACGGACATGGATGAACTGCTGGCCGACCATCCCGAAATCGCCCTGCAACTGTCCCGCGAGTTGAGCCGCCGCTTGAGCGACGCGGTCATGCAGGACAAAAAACATCAAGGCTACAGCCTGGTAGCCACTTTTGGCGATAAGGCCTGGCGTCTGGCCGAACACATCCATCAATTAACCCACCAACGGGTGGTCTTATTTGACGCCACCGGGCATCACCTGGTCAACGGAGTCAGTCCCGAGGCGCAAAGCGAGAAACTGGTGATTTTGGAAGCGATGGACCAGCTATCCAGCGCCACCCTGGTTGAAACCCTGAGCATCCTGGCCGATGGCTATAATTGGGTCCTGGTGGCCCTGCCAACCGGTTACAACGAAGTCAACGCCAAAACGATACAATTGGTTCAGGCTACGGTGCTGCTCCAGACGCCCCAAGAAAGCTGGCTCGCCGGCTTAACTCATGGCCCAATTTTTCATTGTGATAACACCGAAGCCGGGTTAGGCCGGACCGCCCGCAAAGTTACGCAACAAGTCGTCGGCCTGGCCTTGTCTAGCGGTGGGGCCAGAGGCATTGCCCACATCGGCGTCTTAAAAGCATTGGCCGAAGCCAACATCCCGGTGGATATGATTGCCGGAACCAGCGCCGGTTCGCTCTTTGGGGGTCTGTATGCTTGCGGCAAATCCCCCGATGAGGTTGCCAAATTTGCCAAGAACCTGATTAAGCTTATCGATTTCAAAAGCGGTTTGTGGGACCCCCGCTTTAACTTGCCCTGGAATGGGGTTATCAAAGGCAACGCAACGCTGAAATATCTGGACAAACAATTCAATCACGCCACTTTTGCCGACACCAAAATTCCTTTTTATGTCGTCGCCGCCGACGTCATGTCGGGTGAAGAAATTGTTTTTGAAGAGGGGTCTCTGGCCGAAGCAGTCAGAGCGAGCATCGGCATGATTGGCATTTTTTCACCCTATCAACTCGACAGGCATTATCTTATTGATGGCGGCGCGGTCAATCCGCTGCCGGCCACCGTTTTGGCCGAAAAAGGAGCGAATATTATTATCGCCTCCAGCGTCATCCCCTCGATTGAAGAAGAGCGGGCGCGGGGACAAACTGCCTCGCACTGGCAGCGCCAGCCTAACTTTTTTGGCGTACTGACCAGTATGATGGCGATTATGGAGCGAGAAATTGTCAAAACTCGGATGAGTCCGGTGGATGTCCTGATTAGGCCCAGAGTCGAAATCTACACCGCTATGGATTACGACCGAGCCGATGATTTTATTCGCCTGGGCCAGGAAGCGACTCGGCGAGCACTGCCTCAACTCCAGAAGTTGATAAGCAACCAAGATAACAAGGTCTAAGTTCGTAGTAACGGCTTAGGCTGTTTGAATCGCTAAATTAGTTACTACACGAAAATTATATCGCTATAGGGTTAAATTTTGACTAACCCCACCAACGAAGTCGAATTAACGACACTCAGAAAACAAGTAAAAACCCTGGAGACCGATTTCTGGGAAGCGCAGCATCGTATTGCCACGTTGCATGTCTTGCATGAAGTCGCCGGCACGCTTACCTCAGAGTTAAACCTGGACCCGCTGCTGCACAAAATTCTGGCAGCGGCCGTGGAGGTGATGAATGCTTCTGCCGGCTCGCTTATTCTACTCGACGAGTTGACCGACGAACTGGTTTTCGCCGTGATCGAAGGCGGCGGCGGCGAAAATCTTAAAGGGGTGCGGATGGCCCGTGATAAAGGCCTTGCCGGGTGGGTAGCGACCCACCGCAAGCCGCTTATCGTCGACGACGTGCATAAAGATGATCGATATTATCAAAGTATTGCCGAGACGTTTGAGTTTAAGATAACATCCCTGCTGTGCGTGCCGATGATCTCCCGAAACAAGCTGATTGGGGTACTCCAGGTGTTACAAAGCGCGCCGGATCACTATTTTGGCGATTTAGACCAACAGTTGCTAACCACTTTTGCCAGCCAGGCGGCGGTAGCCATCGAAAATGCCCGCCTGTATGAGAGTCTCAAAGAAGAACGGGATCGGCTGGTCGTGGTCGAAGACGATATTCGCAAACGTCTGGCGCGCGATTTACACGACGGCCCAACGCAGATGTTGGCTTCCATCGTCATGAGCCTGAATTTCACCAAAGAGCTAATCAAACACGATCCAAAAAGCGTTCTGGATGAAATTAGTTTGAATCTATCCGTAGCCGAAAAAGCGCTCAAACAACTGCGGACCTTGCTGTTCGATTTGCGGCCCGTCATTCTGGAAACACAAGGCTTGATCCCGGCCCTGGAGGTTTACGCCGAGCGATTGGCTGAAACTGACAAGCTCAATATCATCTTAACCGTCGAGCATGAATTCGAGCGATTATCGCCCCGGGCCGAAGTCGCTATTTTTGCCGTCATTCAAGAAGCGGTCAACAACGCCAAAAAATATGCTCAGTCTTCACAAATTGATCTGATCCTGCGATCCGATTACACTCAAGACACGCTGATCGTCATTGTCAAAGACAATGGTTTAGGTTTTGATGTACACGCCGTTAAGGCGCAGTATGACGAACGCGGCAGCCTGGGCATGATTAATATGCAGGAGCGCACCAATGCTATCAACGGCACGCTCACCCTACGTTCAGCGGTTGGCCAGGGTACCGAAGTGATGCTGAGCCTGCCGCTTACCGAAAATCTTTTTAATACAATGAAGGAATCATAATCAAAATGAATCAGGCCCTCTCCTTTTTCCTAATCCTCACTCTGGGCCACGTTATTGGCGATTTTCTATTGCAGCCCTACTGGCTGGTTCTGGCCAAGCGGAAAGGCTGGCCAGGTTTGCTGATTCACGTCGGCGTGGTCACTTTTGTCACCATCATCTTGGCTTGGAATTCTATCCCCAACTGGTGGGTCTGGATGATCGTTCTTTTTATCGGTCATCTGTTTATTGACCAATTCAGAACCTTTATTTTTACCGACAACAGCAAAGGCAAAGGGTTACTTTTGTTGACCCTGGATCAAATGGCCCACCTGGTCTTGATTATCTTGATCGCCTGGGTCGCCACCGGCTGGACCTTTTCAGACCTGGCCCTGTTATATACCTCGGAGACCCTCAATCAATATCGGATGATGGCCTACCTGATTGGCCTGGCGACAGTGCTCGGCGTGGCCCCGGTGTTGGAGGCAGAGGTGGCGGTGGCTGTTCTGGCGACGCAAGGAACAGAAATCAAACACACCGTCGCCATCGAGTCCTCAGATCGTATCCTGGGCGGCCTGGAAAGAGTGGTGGCCACACTTTTAATTTTGCTGGGCTACGGCCTCCTGGTCCCCCTGGTCTTTTTGCCCCGGCTGGCGCTGATGGTTTACCAGGGCCAGGCTAAAGATAATCGAACCACTGTCGTCACTAAAGTCCTGACCAGTTTCGCCACAGCCATCATCGTCGGCCTGGCCCTTTACTACATCCCTATGCCCAGCTTCATCTCGTAATCTTAAACAACTCAAGCTCCCAGATTGTCCAGAAATCATGATAATCCTATAATATCCGCACTATCAGCTTGAGAGGTTAGACTTACCCGATATGGAAAATTCAAACCCAAAACTGAGCGAAAAAGCGCGCGGGTGCTTGTGGCATTTGGGATCATACATTATCGTCATTGGCGCGTTGGGCATAATTAACCTGCTCACCGGCTTGGACGATCTCTGGTTTCTGTGGCCGGCCATAGGCTGGGGGGTCGGACTGGCCTTTCATTTTATGGGTGTTTCTTTGGCGGCAATGACAACTATAAGCAAAAAATGGCGGGGGTTTCTAAGCCACTTAGGCTCATATGTCATTATTATTGGTATGTTGGCGATGATAAACCTGCTCACCGGCTTGGACGATCTTTGGTTTCTGTACCCGGCTGTAGGCTGGGGGGCTGGACTGTCCATTCATTTTTTGGGGATGCTTCTAGGCACAGGGGCGGGCGAAGAGGAACGCCAGCAGCGCGAACAGGAACGGGAGGAACGCCGCCAAAGGAAAAGACAAAAACGACAGGAGCGCGAAGAATCCCTCGGTGAGGCTGAAGCTATCCCAACGAAGCGCGGCGAAAAAGCCCGTTCCCGCCCGGCAGAGTATCCCCTGGTAAACAAAGGGCGGGTCAAGTCAACGGTTCAAACCCACCTGGATAAGGCCGTGGCTTACCAGGCCCAAATTGATAACTTCATCAAAGCCACCACCGACGCCAACGCCCGCGCCCGGCTGCAAGATTTGGCGGCACAGGTTGGCGAGTGGGTTGAGGCGATTGAAGACCTGGCCAAGCGCCTGGACGACTTCCAGCAAAACAGCCTGATCCGCCAGGATTTTGAGGCAGTACCCCAGGCCATCACCGACCTGGAAACGCGGCTGGCCCAGGAAAGTGACCCCGTCCTGCGCAGCCAGTTGGAACGCACCCTATCCAATCGCCGCAAGCAGATGACTGCCCTGGAGCGCTTACAAAACACCATGAAGCGGGCCGAAATTCAAATAGAAAGCACCCTCTCTTCCCTAGGCACGATCTATTCCCAACTGCTTACCACCCAGTCCACCGACCACGTGGCCGATTACAGCCACTTATCCGCCGAGGTGGAGGAAGAGGTTCACACTTTACAGGATCACCTGGAGGCGCTGGAAGAGGTCAAACTGAGCCGGGTGTGACCTCATAGATAAATCAAAATGGTGATTCTAGGGGTGTGGAATGAATTCCGCACTCCTAAATTGTCCGATGTTTAATTGATTTCTCTATCAGCGCCGGATCAACGGCAAATACACATCAATGCTTGGCCAAAAGGCATTGTTCGATGGCGACGCCCACTCTCCCTGGGCGTTTTGTGTTCTGATGGCAAAGTACACCGTCCCACTCGTATAAGGGACGCTGGCAATGTAGCTATTCTGTTGGCCGGGCAACGAGCCAGCAAGCAGCGTAGCCGAACCCCAGTTGGCCTCGGTGATGGGCGCGTTGCTATAACGCAGGGTTTGAGTCATGGCGGTGGTTGGCGGCGTCCATTGCAAGTTGGCCGTCAGGGTGGTGGTGTTGGTCACGCCCTGCGTCACGCGCAAATTGGCGGCGGGCGGGTTGGCGGCTTCGATGTCGAGGTAGTTGAGCATAGTGTATTCGTTAAAGATGCCCATTTGCATCGTTAGCTTATTGTCAACGATGGTCACAGGCTTGGTGCGGACGAGGTAGGGGTTAGATGGCGTTGTCGCCTCATTGTTGACAAAGCTGACCCCCTCAACGTCAATCTTCTGGTGTGAGTAGGTCCGGCCCTGCCAGCCGACCGAGACGGTAACGTTGTACGCGCCGTTGGGCAAATCGAACTCGAAGGTGGCCAGGCGGCCATAATCGGAGTAGAGGATGCTGCGCTGCAACACATTGGGGCCACTGCTCAGGTAGGTGGTCATCCAATGGACATCAGGCGGAGCATACCAACCGTAACCGGCGGTGGCATTGTAATCGGCGGAACCGATTTTCATGTAGGTCTTGCCGTTCACCTCCAGGGGATTCGTCGTTGGCTCTCCGGTGGGATTTTGGAAGTTAATGTAGTAGTTGCCCGGCGATCCTTCGGCACGGGGATGGGTGGCTGGCGGTTGAATATCGGGGATGGTGGCGATTTCGCCGGCGTTTTTCTGGCCGATCAAGCGCCGCAAGTTATACATAAACTCACTGTTGCGGGTGTAGCCGGTGAGGCTGGCAATAATCTTATTGGCCTGCGCATCGGCGGCGTTGGTTGAGCCGACGACGGGCTGCCCGCCGCCTAATAGGTAGAGGTATTCATAATCCTCCAGGCTGTCGCGCATCAACTCAAAGCGGATGGAGGGCACAAAACGGTGACCGTTGGAACCGTAGGTGATGGCCGTGTTGCTCTCCGAAGGTGGATAGAGCATAAAGAGGTCGCCGTTGTGTCCGTCGGTCAGCGGCTGCGTCCAGGGATTCTTGCTCCAGTCGTTGAGCGAGTAGTAGGCAATACCGCGGACGCGGTACTTCCATAGAAACCAGCCGGTCAGCTTGCTTTCGATACCGGGATGGTCCAGGGTGATGGGGTTGAAGTAAGGCGGGCGCGTGCCGTGTAAGAAGTAAATCCACGTTTCTTCACCGTAATTCTGTTCGCGGTCGTGCGAAGCCGTCGGGTCGTATTCGTTCAACACCGGCAGCCAGATGTCAATGTGAGCGTTGGGATAGCTGGAATTGGCATAAATCTCCGGTTTTGGCCCCTCAGAAACCATCAACTTGAGGTTGGGGGCGGCCTGGTGTGCATACCGTGAGTACCAGGCTACGGCGTTGTAATCCGCCTGATCCTGGGGTTCATTGGCAAAATAGTGATAAGCCTCATCCAGGTAGCCCTGGCTAGAGAGATAATTTTGCATGGCGGTGACGTAGGCAAACCAGGCCGTGTTGTAGGCAGAGGTGGGATTTTGCAGCCAATCGCCGGTAGTGCGCGTTTGGCCACAAAAAGTTGAGGGGCGCTGATCCAAAGAGGAGTCATTATTGGCAAAACCGGCAGCCATAAATGTAGAAAAGCCCACTCCACCGTTGAACGGCGTGGTGAGATAGGAAGCTATTGGGCCATTACCTCCCAGGTATCTAGCTGCCAGATCTTCAAACCCCCAGATGCCGTCATTATCGGTAAAAGTATGGGTTCCGCAGTCGTAGTCTATGAACGGATTGGCAAACGTGCCGCCACCGGTCAGGCCGCCCGGCCACAACACGCTGGAAGGCGTCAGCCGGTGGTCTATGAAATATTGCTTGATTTTGTCCACATACATCCAGTATTCAGCGCCGGTTCCGGGCACACTGTATTTACCAAGAATGGACTGGTAGGAAAAGTTCATCTGCGAAGCAACGTGAAGTTGGTCAGGGATGGCGAAGTTGAACACATGCAGCCGCACCGGGATGCTGACCCCGCCAATATGCACGTTGGTCGTGTAATCGCCTGCGGTCGTTCCCGGCGGCACGGACAGGCTAAACCAGAAGGCCGTGTTCTCGTTGGCTGTCACGGCCACTGTTGCGCCATTAGCCAGCGGCCACAGCGGGTCGGGATAAGGCCCGGTGCGCCCCAGGCTGTCGGAAACCTGGGTGATATTGACATACTTGACCTGGTAGATTTCGGTGGTAATACCCCCGCCCCCGCCGAAGGCGTCAATACTAACGGGAACATTTCCGTTTGAAGTTGGCTTAACCACCACCTGGAACGGCTCGAACTCATTCTGGGCGGCATAGACCTTCACCTCTGAGCCGGTGGCGGTGGGAACAGCGGCGTCTTTAAACACCCGCTCGCTGGGCGGGGTCGTCCAAAATTGATAGGTCGAGGTGGATTGGGTGAGCTTGTAGGTATAGGATTCTGTATCGGCAGCCCAGGCGTCTTTAAACCGGAAGGGCTGCACCAGGATAAACCCCAATACCAGCAGGGATAGAAAAATGCGGAAATATTTTGTTAGCTTCATGATTCTCCAAAAGTTGTCAGGTCCGTTTCCAGCGGTGGTAATTTAGTCATCAGTTAGAGGTTGATGTTTTAAGGATGATCGGCAAATACATCAGGTGATCGGTAGGCATGGCCTGGACGGTATCGGTTAAAAAAGGCGTGGTCTCGAGCATCGCCCGGAGGGTGACCGTGTACCAGGTGTAGTTGGTCAAATTACTCAAAGAATAGGCGCGGGTGAAACTAATAATATCGGTGATGGGCGAAGGGGGATTACCAACCGGGCCATCATAGTCAATCCGCCAGGTAGTGGTCGCCGGCAGGGTGATGTCAACCGTCCAAGTCAGGTAAAGGGACTGGTCGGCGGGCGAGGTGTGCAGATCGAGGGTTGGCTCCACTTGACCATCCCAGCCGGCCAGGCGCGCCAGCAGCCACCAGAAGGCCCGCGCTTTCAGATTGCAGTTCAACGGTTTGGAATGGGCGCACGAACACGACCGGCACAACGGGTCGCCGGGATGGGAGTTACACCATTCGGTGGCCCAATTACCGCCATCATAGTCGGCCTCATCATCGGCGTTACGATCCAAGAAATAATTTCCGTCAGGATCATAACTTTCAATGTCGGCGAAGTCGAATAGAACCTTGTTATTGGCTCTAACGTAATTACGAATCTGTTCATTACGCCGGTTCAAATTCCCGTCAATGCCGCTGCCATCGAGATGCCCGGTCATATAGATGAAAGTGACATTGGGGTAGTCGATTTCCAATTGGTTCATCAGGGAGAGGTAGGTATTGATGTCCGCTTCAGTTGCACTGCCTGCCTGCCCACACCACGACCAGACCACCACGTTTCGATTGCTGCCCGTACCGTTAAGATAGGTGCGCGTGCGGCTGGCCCAACTGGTGCGGTCGGGATTGCCCAAATCGCCCGATGGGGTATAGTCTGCCAGCGACAGCACTCCCGACACAATAGCGCCATTGTCGTCAAAATCATAGAGGTGGTTGTTGAGCGGATCGGCCATCAGTACGTTCATTCCACTCACAATCTGGCTGCCATGCGAGGTGTGACCGTAAGAAAGCCGGAGAGTAGCTTTAGCCTGCTCAATCCAATACGGGGGAATCTGGCTTAGATCAGTGGTAGTATGGTCGGCGATGAGGGGGGTGGTACGGGCCAGGGCCGCAACCGGCGGGGCCTGGCGGCGGGCTTCCCGGTTTACCTGCGACGGATCAACGGCCAGAGTAACCGGCGTTCCGGCCAGCAAAAACGCTCCAAACAGTAAAAATGTCAGATTCAACCACATTTTTGAGCTCATTTGTACTTGTCCCTCTCTTCGGTCGTGATAAAATTCACACTAATAAGTCTCAAATATCGAAATAAGGTTATGCGCTGGCGAAAATTTTAATATTCTTAAGGTTACTCAACCCCTCTCTATCAGCGGCACGGGTAAGAGGGCCAACAAAAAACTGCGGACTTTCGTCCGCAGTTTTTTAGAATGTCGTATAGCTGACCAGAAAAGTTTTTTCCAACCATTTTGGGCCGGGATTTGGAGATTAGGGGATTTTTTCCTTTTTTTCATCCCCCAATCCCCTAATCCCGGCGAAAATTTTTCTAGAGCACTATATTGAAGCCGGTCAAGGAAATGTTTTTACCCCTTCACCCCTCCCACCGCCAGGCCGCTAACGAGATACCTCTGTAAGAAGAAGAAAATAACCATCGGCGGGACAGACATCAACACCGACATCGCTGCAAATTGCGACCAGGGGGTGCCTGAGGCATATTGTCCCACCATACCCCGCAGCACCATCGGCAAAGTGAAGGTCGAGGGGTCGGTCAAAAAGGTCCAGGAGAGGATAAATTCGGACCAGCCGGTCAGAAAGCCCCACAGCGCGGTGACGGCCATGCCGGGCACGGCCAGGGGCAGGATTACTCGGATGAAGCCCTGGGTGCGGGTGCAGCCGTCAATCTGGGCGGCCTCTTCCAGGTCGTAAGGCAGAGAGTCGATGAAGCCCTTCATATTCCAGATGGCAAAAGGCAGAGCCGTCGAGGTAAAGGCGAGAGCCAGGCCCCACAGGGTAGTACGCAGCCCTATCGTATTAAGCAGCACAAACAGTGGGGCCAGCGTGCCGCCGGGGGGGATCATCAGCACCAACACAAAACCGAGCATACCCAGTTGCCGGCCCGGAAATTTGAGCCGGGAGAAGGCGTAGGCCGCCGAGGTGCCGATCACCACCGCCCCGATTGCCGTCCCCCCTGCCACCAATAAACTATTAGTGAGAAGCTGGAGGAAAGAGACCGGGTTCGGCGAAGGCTGGGTTAAAACCGTCAGATAAGCGTTGAAACTGGCCCCCGGAGGAATGAGGGTTAAGCCGCTGGGGCGAGAAAAATCGCGGGGATCGAGCGACATAGAGATAATCCAGACTACCGGGAACAAAACGATAGCCAGCATCAGCCACAAAAATGCCTGGATCAGGTCAATTCGCATCGTCTCGCGGGCGCGTTTGTAATCATGCTGCTGAAAGATAGCCGGGAGCAGCCCCCCATAGCGGGTCAAGATGAGTCCACCAATAGCCAACGCCGCCAACCCTGACACCAGGCGAGGGTAAAATTGAGTTGGTTCGCTCAGGCCAAACGAGGTCATCACATAAAACAGGCCGAATCCCACCAATCCTACCGCCAGGGCGAATATCAATACAGCCCAGGCCACAGCAATAACACTGCCGGGACCGAGGGGAGAGCGCGATTTTACCGTCATTGTCGTCATAATTATTCTCCTCTCTTGGCTTAGGCGTAATAGGGTTCGGTCGCACGAGCGACCCGGTTGGTCCATAAGGTGATGATCGCCAGGATGATGAACACGATAACGTTAAAAGCTGAAGCGACGCCGTACCAGCCTTGCGGGTTCACCAACTTGAAGCCTTGCGTTACCAGAATCTCGGTCAGGCCGAGGGGTCCGCCGGCGGTAACGAAGTAGATGATATTGAACTGGTTGAAGGTCATCATAATGCCGATCATAATGGCCGGCACCATCGCCGGGCGCAGTAACGGCAGGGTAATGCCCCAGAACTTTTGCCAACTGTTGGCCCCATCTACGTCGGCGGCCTCGTAGAGTTCGTTAGGAATACTCTGCAAAGCGCCGGTCGCAATGACCATGTTAAAAGGCCAGCCCAGCCAAACATTGGCAATTAGTACGGCAAAAAAGGAGAGGGGCAGAATCAGGCCGATTTGAGGCAGATTGACTATCGGGTTCGTATCGAGCAGCCAGCGAATATCACCGTTCATGCCTAGCTCTTTGAGCAGCAAATTAACCGCTCCAAACTTGTCATGCCACATGTTGGCCCAGATCATCCCGGCCACCAACGAAGGTAAGGCCCAGGGGATAACAAACAGGCTGCGGTAAATCCGTTTGCCCGGCAAATCTTTGGTATTCACGGCGACAGCCACGAGGACGCCGATAGCAACGTGTAAAGAGACATTGACCAGCGTCCAAAACAGGTTAAAAACCAGAATCCGCAAAAAATTATAGTTCGTGACCGGCAGGCCGTTGATAATAACCTGGAGGTAGTTAGTGAACCAAACGAAGTCGGGATTCAGGGTGCGCAGGTGTTTTAACTCAAAATCGGTCAGGGATAGCCAAATTTGGTAAAGGAGGGGGTAAAAGGTGATAAAAGCCATAATCACAAAGGCCGGCAGAATGTAGAAGTAGGCCAGCCGAGCATCCTGCCATTGTGAACGAAAACCTTCGGCCAAGGGCGGCTTTTTTCCGGCAGTAGGACTTAATGCAGCCATTTTCTCTCCTTTGAGCTAAAGTTTAATTCTCCGGTTACTACTTTGACAATGTTAAGTTAGACTCAAACTGCACCCTTCGATACGCCCTTCGCTACGCTTCGCGTCAGGGCTACTCAGGATGCGGTTTTGCCCAAATTTGTGAGTTTACCGCATCCTGAGTAAGCCGAAGGCTGTATCGAAGGAGGCGAGATGCCGCCACCTAGACTATTATGTTAATTTAACATTGTCGAAGTAGTTACCTATTCTTTTTTGTTAGTCGTATTAATCAATGAAGCGGCGTCAGCCAGGGCCTTCTCCGGGGGGGCCACGCCCTCTAAGATCTGGGTAACGGCATTTTGCATGGGATCCCAGGTGGCCCCCAATTCTGCGGCCACGGGGAAAGGATCGGAGTTGGGCACTTGGGCCAGGAACCCGCCCACAACCGGGTTGCTGGAGGTATCCACGCCGGCATTGGCCGGAATCCAGTTGGCCTCTTTCAGGAAGGCAGCCTGGACTTCAGGGCCGGTTAAGTACTCGATGAAACGTATCGCCGCGGCCTTCTGCTCCGGCGTGGCATTCACACTGATCGAGATCATCTCGGATTGGTTCCACGGGCGTGGCGCGCCTGCGCCGGAGATGGCGGGGATTGCCGCTACGCCCACATTCTCCAGACCCAGGTCTTTAATCGCATCGCCAGACATCCACGGTCCCTGGATACGGAAGGCAGCCTGGCCCTGGCGGAACAGGGTATCCATATCGCCGTCGTTAGCATCGCAGGTTACGCCTTTGGACTCGCACACCTGCTTCAGGAAACTGTAAGCCTTGGCTCCTTCAGGGCTGTCGATGATAACCTTATAATTGTCGTCAAAGAATTTGGCTTCAAAGGCCGGCGCCCACATATAGTTGTGGAACCAGTCGGCTGTGATAGCCAGGCCATTATCGGCAGCCATTTTGAGGAGTTCGTCAAAATCGGCAGGCGGGGTTTGAATCTTACTCTTGTTGTAGAAAAGAGCTACAACTTTATTACTCAGGGGGACGCCAACCAGTTTTCCCCCAACCTTGCCTCCCTCAACGGAAGCCGGGACTAACTTCGACATAAAAGCGGCCGAGCTATCAACTTCGGCCAACAAGCCTGCCTCGGCATAGCCGGCCATACGATCTTGCGGCCCGGTCACCATGGTGGGACCACTGCCGGCAGCCGCTTCGGTTTGGAATTTGTTCACAAATTCCTGGAAGGGGATAGCCAATACGTCAATTTTGACCTCAGAGTTGGCCGCCATAAAATCGTCCACGGCTTTCTTAAAGGTCTTCTCCTCGGTTTCGATATAGCCATGCCAAACAGAAATGGTGACGGGCTGGCCGGCCGCCGGTTTTTCGGCAGCCGCAGGTTCTTCCGCCGCAGGTTTTTCGGCGGGAGGCTGTGAAGCAGTTCCACCACAACCGGCCAAAACCC
>CAZUNT010000029.1:0-28667 GCA_964622215.1 uncultured Caldilineaceae bacterium | reverse complement strand
GCAGGTTTTTCGGCGGGAGGCTGTGAAGCAGTTCCACCACAACCGGCCAAAACCCAACTAACAATAAGCAGCAAGGCCAATAAACCCCATAGTTTACTTTTCATTTTCTCGGTTCTCCTCGTCTTTCTTTTGATTTAGAAGCCCAAAATAATGTAATGTAATCCGAACAATCCTTCTCCCTTCACCATCACCTCCTTTCTGGTTCTGAACTTGCTCGAAAAGTCACAAACTATCAAACCATGACCAAAAACAAAACACCCTACCGCACATCTTGCGGGGGGTAACATGTTTTTATGCAGGGAACCTTCAACTCTGACGGCATCCTCCACGTTACATTAAGGTCAAGTTGGGGTATGAGTAGAAGAGAGGGGGTTTATAGGGTTGGTAAAATTGTAACACATGGGGCTATTCTTTGCCAAGAATGAGGAGAGCATTTCGGTTTGGGGACAAGTTTGAATTACTGAGATGGCCGGACAAGTTAACAACTTGTCCTACGGAATTTTTGGGCTGCGTTGAGTATAATATTCCAGCTTTTCCGGGCTGATAAGATTGGCTGAAGAAGCTTTTAGGGTACAGGTGTACCGTGCAGTGATCTGGCCCCGTCGAATGGAGTCGGGCAGCGAGTAATGAGCCAACACAAAACTGGATAAAAAGCCTACGGCCAAACCATCTCCGGCGCCGTTGGTATCAATGACCGGCGCATCTAACTCCACCGCCGGGAAAAATTGGATCCCTTCCTGGTGGCTGCCAACCGCGCACCCTTTGGCTCCCCGCCCGACTATCACCACCTGGCCAGGCTTTTTGGCCAAGAAAGTTTCAATCAAGCGGGTCGGATCGGGGTAATTGGCGGCTGACAAAAACAAGATATCGGCGTATTTGATAAAGTCCTGGCGATAGCTATCATTCACGTCAACCACATCTTGAATATCACAGGCAATGGTCAAACCCAACTCTTGGGCGATGGGGAGTAAATGACGCGCCCAGTTGGGGATATTAAAATGGGCCAGCCTCGCCTCGGCCAGAACGGCCCGGCAGACGGCCAGATCAGGTTGGAGCTGCATATGGCCTTTGCCGTCGTAAAAGTTTTTGCGCCGGCCATCCCGGTACATAAAATTGATGCTGCGGCTAGTTCCCAGGGAGTCAATAAAGAGAGCGGTTGTATCTATCCCATCCCGGGTGAATTCTTCCCGAATAAAACGGCCACTGTAATCATCGCCCACATAACCGATAAAAGCAGTCTTTTTGCCAAGTTGGGCATAACCTCGGCTGGCATAGCCACCTGCCTGGCCGATATAATCGAGGTCCTCGGTAAAGTTGGCTTCGACCGAGAAGTCAATATCTTCACCGTGAAGATACACATTCGTGTCAATGCCAACATTACCGATCACGACCACGTCAAATTGTTTATCTGTCATGCCTGTATCCGCCTCACAACTGCTCGTTCTGGCCCAGGATGGCCTCAAAAATCGCCTGTAACTCCTCCTGGGAGTAAAAATGGATGACCAGCCTGCCCGTGTCATCCTCGTTGCGGGTGAGGTCCACCCGAGTGCCGAGCTTCGACTCAAACCGAGTCAGCATAGTTTTGTCGTGCGGCGAAAGAGGAGGGTGTTTGGATTTCGGCGTTTCGTCCCCCAGCAAAAGTTGCCGGGCCAAGATTTCTGTTTGGCGAACGTTAAGATTCTTATTAATGACAGTCGCCAACAAACTGAGTTGGTCGCGCTGCTTTTTCAGACTGAGCAGGGCGCGAGCGTGTCCTTCAGAAATTTCACCGGAAGCCAGGGCAGCCTTGGCTTCGTCCGGCAGATTCAGCAGGCGGACGATGTTGGCTACGGCGGTGCGGCTCTTACCCACCCGTTCGGCCACCGCTTCCTGGGTCAAACCAAATTCCTGCATCAGTTGAGCATAGGCTTCGGCTTCTTCCAGGGGATTCAGGTCGGCCCGCTGGATATTTTCCACCAGGGCCAGTTCCAACATTTGCTGTGGGCTGGTTTCCTTGATAATAACCGGCACGGTGGTCAAGCCGGCCAACTGGCTGGCTCGCCAGCGCCGTTCCCCGGCGATAAGTTGGTAGCGCGCGCCGACCCGCGTCACAATAAGCGGTTGGATCAGCCCATGCTCGGCAATGGAATAGGCCAGTTCTTGTAATCTCACCTGATCCATCACCTGGCGCGGTTGGCGTGGATTGGGCACGATTTGATCCACCGGCGCTTCGACCACCCCGGTCTGCACTTCGGGGCTGGCCGATTTAAGCCCGGTAGAGGGGATCAATGCTTCCAGTCCCTTGCCCAAACCTCGTTTTTTACTCATCATGCTGACCGTCCTCGACAACGTTAATGGGTTGAAGGTTGAAGGTTCAATCTGTAACCTTCAACCTTCAACCTACTACCTTTAACTTACAACCTGCTACCTGTCTACTATCTGCCGTCGCACCCGGCTAAGGAATTCTTCAGCCAGCGCCTGGTAAGCTTTGCAACCGGCCGAGTCGGGTGCATAAGCCAAGATGTCCTCGCCATAACTGGGCGCTTCACTCAAGCGGACATTGCGTGGAATAATGGTCTTGAAAATCTGCTCCGGAAAATGCTGGCGTACTTCGTCAACCACATCCACAGCCAGATTGGTACGGCTATCAAACATGGTCATCACCACCCCGGCTACATGCAACGCCGAGTTCAGGTTATCTCTGACCAGGTTAATTGTATGTACCAGTTGGCCCAGACCTTCCAGCGGTAGATATTCGCACTGCACCGGGATTAACACCCCATGGCTGGCGGCGGTCAAGGCATTGACGGTCAGCAGGCCCAGGCTGGGCGGGGTATCAATCAAGATAAAATCATAATCAAGCAGGACGGGTTTGAGGGCTTTTTGGAGCAAGGTTTCACGGGCCATAAGTTGGACTAACTCCACCTCGGCGGCGGCTAATTCGGGGACAGCAGGGACAATAAATAGGCGCTGGCGGCTGGTTGGCCTGACAATTTCACTCAACGATACTTTGTTAACCAAAGCATCGTACAGTGACAGCAACTCCTCCTCTGACTTTACGCCCAGGCTTGAGGTGGCATTGGACTGCGGGTCAGCATCAACGAGTAAGACTCGCGCTTTACGGGCGGCTAGAAAAGCGGCCAGGTTAACGGCCGTTGTCGTTTTACCCACACCACCTTTTTGATTGGCAATAGTGTAAACAAATGCGGAGCGGTCAGTCATAAGAATTCACTGTGGGCCTGGGACAAATTATTCTCATTGTAACATGGTCAAAGAGGACAAACAAAATGACAAGGGATTAAGGGGTCTGTCCAGATTTTAGGAGACCCTAAAGGTTTTGAAAACCTTTAGGGTCTGTTACCAAAAAATAGGGACGCACCCGGGATTAAGAAGTCACAACGGATTTTGAGCAATATATGCCTCCACCTCAGCGCGTAAAGGCGCTCCTTCCGGGCCGATGCGCTCGATGGCCATTGAGGCGGTTACATTGGCGAAGTAAGCGGATTGAACCAGGTCGCCGGTTTCCCGATAATGAATAAAGAAGGCCGCCGCAAAAACATCGCCGGCGCCGGTTGGGTCAACGGGGTGAGCCGGTCGGGGCGGCACGGTCAGGCGCTGCCCTTGATTAAAAACGGTGCAGCCCTCTTTATCTTGGGTGACAATGAGAATTGACGTTTGCCCGGCCCACTTTTCAGCCACACTCCAATCTCCCTCAATATCTTCAATACTGATAACCGTCGCTTGCAGCTTGGGTAAAATTTCGGCAGCGCCTCGCCAATCTCCCAGTGAGACAACCCCTTGATTATCCCATCGTCGTAACCAGCCCTGTGGGGTCGTCACCAGCAAGGTATGATTAAAAACATCGGCCACCGCCAGTTCGACATCCTGAGCCAGGGGACAAAGATGAACCAGGGGCAGATGGCGGCAATCAGCCGGAATATTTTCCGGGCTAATAGAGCCGGCAATTGGCCCAACCGTCTGCCGCCGGCCTTGCGGGGTGTATTCATTACGAAAGGTCGTGGTGGCCGCAGCAGGGAGAATCCGCCAATCGGCGTCGGCCAAATAGGCCGGTGGCGTAAAATCAGGGCCGGCTGCCGTTACAATAACAGGCCGCCAGCCTAAATTTTCGACGACGACACCCGCGTAGTTGACGGTACCGCCGTGGGTAAAGGAGTTATCAGGCAATAAATCTTTGGTGACCGTGCCCACTAAAAGATAGGTTCGGTTGTTGTTTTGGGTCATCGTCTAAACTCGGTTCTCCTAGAAAATAGTAGCCAGGCTAATAGTCTTAAACGGGTAAATAAAACCCACCGCGAGGGGTGGGTAATCAGATTGGGTACAAGTATAGAAGATAAGTAAAAAGATTGGTAATTGGGAGAGGTTTATCAGTTCACCACTTACCAATCTTCTACCTTATTTTGGAACAATCGTTACCTTGCGGTTGTCGTCGCTGCCAATACTCTTGGTTGTTACGGAAGGGTGATCTCTGAGCGTGATGTGAATAATACGCCGCTCGTGGGGAGGCATAGCTTCCAAGACAACCCTTTTTTTGGTCGCAACCACCCGGTCAGCCATTTTCTCGGCCAGGCGGCGCAGAGACTGGCGGCGACGGGCGCGATAGGACTCAACATCAACCACAATGGGGTGCCATTCGCCCGTTTCTTTGCTGACCATAGTGCGGACCATAAATTGCAGGGCCTGGAGCGTTTCACTTTGACGACCAATCAGGATCCCCAAATCGCCGCCCGTTACATCCAAAACCAGCGGGACTGATTCGTCAGCTTCGACCAAATCTGCTCCATACCGATGGGTTATCTTGGCCTGGATACCCATATGCTTCAACAGGTTATCCAGACACTGTGCGGCAATTTCTTCTACCGCCAACGCTGGACCAGACTCTACTGCCGGTTGAGGGGAAAGAGCCTCTATCGCTACGGGAACAGGTTCAATGGGTGCAGCCACCTGGTCAACTTTTGTCTCGCCGGGCGAAGTTTCGGCCGGGGTTGAAGGCTGGACGGCCAAAGCTGGCTGTTTGGGCGTTAGCCGGATGTGAGCCTCTTCAGCCCCAATCCCAAAAACACCCCGCTTACCTTCTTTAATAACTTCAATATCAACCTGTTCTCGAGTCAGGCCCAGTTGAGCCAGGCCAAGCTCAATGGCCTCATCGATCGTTTTAGCGTTTACGTCTAGACTTTCGTTTCGTTTTGACATCGGTTGTATTTTGCTTCACTTCTTCCGGGGTGGTCGTTACCGGACTAACAGCTACCGGGGCGCTTATGGGCTTCCCGGCCGGAACTGCCGCCGGTCTCAGACCCCCCTGGGTAAAATATTGCTGGATCAAAGCTAGAATGTTACTGGTAAACCAATACAAGGTTAAGCCCGAGGGAACAACAAGCGAAAAATAACCGAACATGAGGGGCATAATCTTCATCATCGAATTCATCGAGGCCTGCTGAGGATCGGGGTTGGCCGGCGTCATCATTTGCTGCATATAATATTGTGAAACCACCAGCAAAACCGGCAATACCAGATAAGCCCCGGCCGTTAACCAGCCGACCGCAGGCGGGAGCGGCCACAGCCACGACAGGCTGCCCTGACCATCAATTGATGGGCCGGCCAGGCTGGGAATCCAGAAAAAGCCCTCATTCAATAACCCTTCATGCGATAACTGGGTCAAGCCTATATAAAGGGCCACCCAGATGGGCATTTGCACCAACATGGGCAAACAGCCCCCCAGGGGATTGACTCCAGCCTCTTTATAAAGTCTCATTTGCTCCTGACCCAGCTTTTCCCGGTCATTCTTGTACTTGTCTTGTATCTCCTTCATCTTTGGCTGCAATTCTTGCATGGCCTTAGACGACTTGATCTGCTGCATATTCAGGGGATACGTTGCCAGGCGGATCGCCAGGGTAAAAAGAATAATGGCGAATCCAAAGGCGTAGGGCAGACCCACATTTTTCAGAACGCCGTCCAGATAAACCAAAGTTAAGGCGGTAAAATCCACCAAAACACATGGGGCCATGAGGCCGCACCAGAACCCCCGATCCGGTTTTTGGGTGGTGATAGTCGCCTTGGCTTCCAAAGTGGTGCTGCCAAAGGTGAGGACCGCCACATTATCGACAGTTCGGCCTACCTGAGAAATGAGGGAAGGCATGGCGGTATAGGAAATCTGCACTTCTTCACCCGCCGCTAAACTTTCCGACCATTTTAGCGTATTGTCTTCAGCCTG
The DNA here is from genome assembly GCA_964622215.1 of uncultured Caldilineaceae bacterium. GTDB lineage: Bacteria > Chloroflexota > Anaerolineae > 4572-78 > J111 > DSQQ01. The sequence continues at coordinate 22,459 of CAZUNT010000029.1, read as the reverse complement.
AACTGCACCAATCGTGGCCGTGATAGAGGCCGGCTGCAAACCCAACCCTTCCGGGGGCTTGGGTAGGGCATCGGTCAGGGTAGGATTGATTGTTTCCTTACCGCCATTTTTTATGGTCACGGTATAGGTGACAACATGTCCTAAAGGAACGGTATCGGTGAAAGCTTTTTTCTCCAGCGTCACCCCATTGCTTTGCGCCACCGAACTGATAAGGTGAGCCGGGTCGGCGGGCGGAGCAGCCGTCACAGGCTGTTTTACCAGGATCAGAAGAGCCAACAGACCCATAAGGAGGGATAAAGCCAATAACTTTAAATACTGCACAGGTAGATTACTTTTCCTCTCTACTAGAACGAACCGCAAAAACTAAAAATCCTTTATGGCACAGGATCATATCCGCCAGGATGAAAGGGGTGACAGCGACTCAGCCGTTTGATCCCCAACCATCCTCCCTTGATTAAACCATATTTTTCGATGGCCTGGTATGTGTATTGGGAGCAGGATGGATAAAAACGGCAAGCCGGCGGCAAGGCTGGCGAGATAAACTTCTTATAAAACCGAATTAAGGCTAAAACTAAGTGTTTCACTCCAGTAAATCTGATCGTTTTAACAAATCTTCTACGAACTGCTCGATTTCAGTATAACTGGCCCGGCTGATAACCGGTTTAGCGATAAAGACCAGATCAAACCCGGGTTTGATCCGAGCGGCCCGCAGCCGGGTAACCTCACGCAAACGCCGCTTAATCTTATTACGCTGTACGGCCGTGCCCAAGCGTTTACTGACTACAAAACCAAAGCGGGTATGGTCCAACTCATTTCGTAGAAATGCCAGCGCCATGAAGGGGCTGGCATAAAATTTACCGATACGCCGCACCCGCTGAAAATCACTACTGCGGCGTAATCGGTATTTTTGCTTCATAGAGCAAGCAAGAGTACAAGGCCCTTACGAATTAATAACCTAAAACCCGTAAGTAGTTTGGCGAGTTTAGTCGGCGTTCCAATTGGTGTGCTTGGGATGGACGCGTTGGACAGCCAGCACTTTGCGCCCCTTCAACCGCCGGGCCTTAAGTACTTTCTGCCCGCCGCTGGTAGCCATACGCGCCAAAAATCCATGGGTGCGCGCGCGATGGCGGCGTTTGGGTTGATAAGTCCGTTTAGTCATCTCCGTGTCAAACCTCTATTCATGATATTCTAGCAAGAAGAAAATTATACCTGTATGAGCTACGATTGGCAAAAATGAGCCACTTTACTAAGCTTAACCTGTTAACAACTCACAATTCACAATTCCCAATTCACAATTATTCAGATCTTATCCCCAACGTCCGGCTCGATCACCCGCCGAGTCACCGGCGAGGATAACACCACCGAGGTCGTTGTTTGACCGTATTCGCTCAACTGATCGATCAGCGCCTCCAGATGCGGGATCGAGGTCAGGGCTACTTTTAAGATAAAAGCCTCGCTCCCCGACAGGTGATGACCCTCGAGCACCTCGGGCAAATCCCGAATCAGGGCGGTGAAGGCCGGGTAACGCTCCCTGGGCACCGCCATGCGGATAAAAGCCATGATGGGCCGGCCCATTTTGGGCAAATTCACCTCCGCATAATAGCCGGTAATAATCCCCGCCTCTTCCATTCGCCGGACTCGCTCGGCGACCGCCGGCAGGGATAAGCCCACCCGCCGCCCTAATTCGGCAAAAGACAAACGCGCATCGGCTTGTAGCTCCCGCAAAAGCCGCCAGCCCACCTCGTCGAGCAGTTTCTTTGTTTCTAAAGTCATGTCAAGTTATTAACTTAGAAAGTAAGCCAAATACCAGGAAGAAGCTCTCTTTTGGTCTTTACTTTCAGCCAAAATTTTTGTAATCTCCAGGTTATGCTTTTCGGGCTACTATAACACGACGAGCTTATCCAAGCAAAGTAAAGGGAAATAGAGAGAGATGAACCTCACTTTTTTACTCAAAGGCTTGTTAATTGGCTTTTCTATCGCCGCCCCGGTGGGACCGATTGGCATTTTGTGCATCCGCCGCACCCTGGCCGAAGGGCGGCTGGCCGGCCTGCTCTGCGGCCTGGGCGCAGCCAGCGCCGATGCCGTGTATGGCTGCATCGCCGGTTTTGGGTTGACCGTCGTCGCCGGCCTGCTGATAAGCCAACACATGTGGCTGAGTTTAATCGGCGGCATATTTCTGTGTTACCTGGGCGTTAAGGTTTTTCTGGCCCGTCCCACTCCCACAGATACTATCACCGTCAAAAGCACCGGCCTGGCCGGCGCCTACGCCTCCACCTTCTTCCTGACCCTGACCAACCCGGCCACCATTCTCTCTTTTACGGCCATCTTTGCCGGCCTGGGGATTGCCAGCAGCGCGAGCGATTACTTATCCGCTACCACCCTGGTGCTGGGTGTTTTCCTCGGTTCGGCCCTGTGGTGGTTGATCTTAAGCAGCGGGGTCGGTCTCTTTCGAGCCAAATTTACCCCGGCCCGGCTGGGCTGGGTCAACAAGCTGGCGGGGGGTATCATCGGGGGATTTGGGGTGGTTGTGCTGCTGAGTTTGCTGGGCTGAAACCCTGCCAGCACACCTGTGGTATGTTAGAGTGGCAGTGTTGGCTTTTCAAATTGGGCAAATTAGTTGGCCTCGAATTTTCGTCTATTATTTGACATATATGTATACTGTACATATATTATATAAATGAAATTTCAATTTGACCCTGCCAAGGCAAAGAGCAATCTAAAAAAGCATAAAATATCCTTCGCAGATGCGGAAGGAGTCTTTTATGACCCTTTGGCTATACACAGCGCAGACCCTGAGTCCAAAGATGAAGAAAGGTCTATAGCGATAGGTATGGGCAGTGCCAGCCAAATTCTTGTGGTGGTCTATACATTTCGTGACGAAGAAATTAGACTTATTTCGGCTCGTCGGGCAACGGGTCGTGAGGTGAAAGAATATGAAAGCTGAATATGATTTTTCAGAAGGTAAACGAGGAGCGCTCCTTTCTAGTAAAGGAAAAACCCGAATTACCATTTATATTGATGATAATATTCTTGAAGAATTCCGCTCCAGGGCAGAGGAAGCCGGAACGGGTTATCAAACTATGATAAATGATGCTCTGAAAGAATATCTGAGCAAAAGTTCCGAAAAGCCGGTGACAGAATCTACATTGCGTCGAATTCTTCACGAGGAATTTCCAAAAATAGCTCAGTTAGCGCGTCATTCCACATAATCGCAGGAGCTAACAGGAAGTAAACATCATGAAAAAACCATTAATCACCCACCTTTACACCGCCGACCCGTCCGCTCATGTTTTTGAAAACAGGCTGTACATTTATCCTTCTCATGATTTAGACCACGACAACCCGCCGACCCAGGAGGGGGATCAATATGACATGGTCGATTACCATGTCTTTTCGTTAGAGAATATACATTCTCTGCCGGTGGATCACGGGCAGGTCTTACACGTGGACGATGTCCCCTGGGCCGAGAAACAGATGTGGGCGCCCGATGCCGCCTTTAAGAATAACACTTACTATTTATATTTCCCGGCCAGGGATCGGGAGGGCCTTTTCCGTATCGGCGCGGCGCTCAGTCAATCACCGGCCGGCCCCTTCACCCCTCAACCGGAGTTCATTCCCGGCAGTTTCAGCATCGACCCATGTGTTTTTAACGATAACGATGGACAAGTTTACATGTACTTTGGCGGGCTGTGGGGCGGACAGCTCGAAAAATGGAAGACGGGCCATTTCGATCCCACCGGAGTGGAACCAGGTGGAACAGAACCGGCCCTGGGTCCCAGGGTGGCTAAACTGTCACCGGATATGCTGAGTTTCGCTGGCTCTATTGAAGAAATTTCCATCACCGACGCAGAGGGTCAGCCGCTCCTTGCCGGTGACCACGCCCGCCGATTTTTCGAGGCTGCCTGGGTACATAAATATAACGGCGTTTACTATCTCTCCTACTCCACCGGCGATACCCACTTCATCGCCTATGCCACCGGCCAGAACCCAACCGGACCGTTTGTTTTTAGAGGGTATATCCTTAACCCGGTTGTGGGCTGGACGACCCATCATTCCATCGTCGAATTTCAGGGAAAGTGGTATCTCTTCTATCATGACAGTTCGCTTTCCGGCGGGGTTAACAATAAACGCAGTGTAAAAGTTGCCGAGTTGGTCTATAACGCGGACGGCGCTATCCCGACGATTGAACCCTGATCAGGCATCGATTCAGAAAAATCCCAGTTTAACCGAGGTAAAGTGTCCGGCCGGGTTAATCAAAAGTACACCCAACAGAGAAGAGGGAAGAGGTGAAGTCGTAGAGCCATCAGCCAGGCCAAGTTGTAGATCATATAAACCGGGGGGAAGGTTCGCTGTAGCCAAAGAGCATTGGCTCTCAATAATGGCCCGCGGGGTGTCTACTTCATCTACAAAAGCCGGGCCCGGCAGGCAGGTGATCCACCGCCTTTCGCCCATTGTACTGGCGGTGGGCGCATCCATAGAATAGACCCCGTTGCTGGGAGCCAGGCCAAGCCTCAATTGCCGCCGGCCCAAGCCTAGATTTTGCCAAAAGAGAGTAAGTTGGCCATCACCGGCCAAGTTATAACCAAAAGTAGTAAAAATTCTGGGCAGACTATTGGCCTTCCGGTCAACGCGGTTTTGGATCGGGTTCCGATAGACCAACACATAATCTAGCCCATGTAAGGTCACTCGCCGTTCAGGCCAGTGGTGCCGGTTAAAGTAACGCCACTGCGCCCCCCACTGTAAGTTACGTTGAACCACATTGTAGTAGTAAACCAGGTAGTCGGCTCGCATGGCCCCCCCCACACTGCTGTTCAGACAATTAACCCGGCCTGCAAAAAAGGGGTTGAAGGTCGTACACCACATTTCTACCACCACCCGGAGTGACTTAGCCCCTGGCTTCTGGTTAAGGTAAGTGGCTGCTTCGTTGAGGCCCTCACCCCAACCCTCGATGGTTATCAAGCGGGCCGCTCCGGGAGTACCTCCCAGGAGAGGATTGTAATAAGTAAAGTAATAGGGGTAATGATCTAGGGCCAGCCACCCCTGCCCTAGCAGAATGACGCCGCCCACCAGAGGTACACCCCAACGCTGAATAATTCCAGTAGAGTTAAATCGGCCCAGTCTAGCCAGCAGCCAAAACAGGCCCATGGCCGCAAAGACATCGATGATTGGAAACGCCGGCAGGAAATAGCGCACTAACTTTTTGTCTGAAACTGCTACAAACAGCCACAATAACCCCACAAAAAGGGCCAGGGCTGTCTCTACCGGCCGATTAAGCGCCAACCGGGATAGAGGCTGGGTCCGAAAAAAACACCATCCCGCCGCCAGCGCCCCTAGCAGCCCCAAGATTTCCAGGGGCGAGGCTCGTAATAGCCAGCCAAGGGGATAGAAGAGCAGGCCGGGGTCCTGGGTAATCTGGCCTAAAAAATAATGAAGGTGTCCTTCCTCGGCCAGTTTCAGGCTCGCCCCAAAAATAACCCTTATAACTTCACCCGGGATCACCCACATGGCCGGGAAAAAAGCCACAAAGGTTAACCCTGCCATTACCCCCCAGCCGATTCCTGTCCCGATCAACCACCCCACCTCTGTCCAGCCCTGCCAGCGCGAGTTTTGCCGGCGATAGTATAGGCTCAACCCACCCAGCACTCCAACATAGGGTAGCATAAACCAGCTAACCTGCTTGCTCAGCAAAGCCAGGCCCGCCATCACGGCCGAGACAAACAGCCAATACCAGGGCCACCTCCGCAGCCAGTAGCCTATCAGCGCCAATAGCGAAAGCACCATAAACATGGTATTCAAGCCATCGTGATGGATTATCCGCGACAGGCCAATATGAAAGGGATGAAGCGCCACGAGCAAGGCCGCCCCTAAGGCTACCTGTTCCGCTAACAGTCGCCGCAACAGCAGGTAAAAAAGCGGCACAAACAAGGCGCCCATAACGGCGAAGGGTAGCCGGGTGGGAGCAATAATCGCCGGGTCGATAGCCGGATGGAGGGGGAGAGTTTGGAGGAAGGTACGCAGTTCAACTCCTGCAGGACGCTCGACTTGCCAGTAATAGAGCCATAAGCCCAAACTACCCCCCCACATGGTCGTTACCCCTGGATAGCCTATCTGCAAGGTACAACCCCAACCGTGAGTGGCAAACTCTCGCCCCCACTCCACCGGCGGGCACTTTTGGTCGGAAAATAATAATCCGGTTATAAACCAGCGGGAGCGTTCGATCCACCGAGGCTCGTCAATGGTCACAAATCCGCCCAGGGTTGAAACACGTATGACCAACGCCAGGACAAAGATACCGACAGGTATAATCCAGTGTTTCAAAAAAGTGAATTGCGTATTACCCCCCAGCGTAAACTTTCGGCCAACTCTTGAACCTGGCCATGAACCCGCCAGGCGACCAGGGGCAATTTCTCCGAGGCGATTTCTAAGCGTAAGAGAGCAATAACTTTGAGGAGTGTTTCCCGGGCAGTTTGAGCCGTAGCAACGGCAGCAGCATAACTCTGCTGATACTGCTCAATAGTGAAACCGGGCGAACTAGCCAGAGTGCGCTGCAAGTTATCGGCGGCCGATTGGAGCGAGGGGGCAATTTTAGCGCAGGCGGCCCCCACCTCGGCCAAAACCTCTCTGGCCGGGGCTTCGAAGATGTCCGGGCTGACCCTGACCGGCTCTTTGACCGGCTGAGACCCACTTTTGCCCAGGATGGTAGCAAATCCACCTTCTAACTCGCTGATGGAGGCCAGCGCCTTCCGCAAAGCCATGTCAGCCTCACTCAGGCCCCGCCGGGCTTCGGTCAAGAGGTAGGAGGTTTTTGCGGGCCGGGCGGGAGCAGACGTGTCGGCTTCCGTCGCCACCAGGGTTTGCCCCAGGACAGCGGCTAATTCGGCACAGTGGGTCAAAGTTTGAGCCTGGACCGTCAGCCAGTAGCCCAGATAGGTAGAAGCAAATTCGCCAAGCGGTACGGTTGAGTCATTCAAAACCAAAATAAGATCCGTCTGGGCGGAGTCAACAACGGCGTGGTAAAGGCCGCTTAATTTGCCGCGACTGATCTTAAACCGGTCATCGGGGAACAGTTGGCCGGTGAAGTCCAACCGGTAAATAACTGCCTTTGCCTCTACCCCTAAGCCCATTTTTAGCGAGCTGTCACTGCTGCGGGTGAGAACCGTACCACCGGGAAAAGAGAGAATCAGCGTCTGGCCCATTACCTGGACCTGGGGAAAGGTTTGCAACCAGAGTTGTTGTCGCACCGGCCAAAAGGTTGGCCGCAGTGAACCGTCGGCGCGGATGGGCGCGTCCTCGGCCCAAACGGAGCCACAGCCTACATCAGCCGGGTCAGGGTCGATCTGGATAGGTTGGTGGAGGATAAAGAGCGACTCCTGGCGGTCCTTTTCGACCACAGACAAGGCAGCCAACTCGGCCGGCTGGGATAGGGTAAAGTTCTGCCACGAGGGCAGGTCAGAGTCCATCTCCGGGGTTGAGAGGTAGATAGGTATCTGCCAGCCGGCGCCAAGCAGCAGTTGGCGGTAACCGGTCCGGCTGTCACGCTGGACTTCGGCCAGGAAGGTCTGGGCGTCTTGGTGCAAGGGGGTTGTTCCTCTCGGCCAATCGGCGGGAAATTTGACCTCGTTAACGGTATGGTAAGTTGTACCATAAGCTGCGTTTAAAGCTTCGATACCCTCGTAATGCTTGCGCAGCCAGATGCGCCATTTGACCTCGGTTAATTGTGGGCTGAGAGTCTCGGCCTGGCTCTGGGGTGGTTCACCGTCAATTTGGAGGGCAATAACCGGCCCGGCGGGCCATTGTTGAGCGCAGAGGGTTTCACTGACCGCTTTGAACCAATTGGCCAGAGTTTCCGGTAGGGCGGCAGCCACGTCGTCGGTTTGCTGCAACAGCCATAAGGGTAACCCATCCCCCAGAACACCATTACGGTTGTAAGGGCCGAGATTGAGGATAACGCAGAAATTAAAGGCAGCGCCCAACTTCAACAGTCCCACCAGGTCACGCCGGCTGTTGGTGATTCCGTTTAGATCAATTGTGCCCCGCTCAAATTCATGAAAACCCCATGGCACATTTGCGACGAGGGCATTGACGCCCATTTGTCGCAGCCGAATCAGCATCAGTTCCCACTTTTCGCGGGCCAGGCGGAAGTAAGGAAAATCGGCGGCAAACACAGGGGTAGAATTAGTTTCAAAGTAGTTGGACACGGTAGCCTCCTCGTATAGATAGGGTTGGAGTGCGGACTAAAGCCCGCGTTTGAATGTTTCAATCCAATCAACCGTAACCTGCTCTAAGCTGGTGATCAGGCCGGCGGCCTGGCTGTAGTTTAAGGTTTGGCTGACGTGGTTAAGTACGGCTACGACGGTCATCCCGGCAGAGGTCGCTGCCGTCAGGCCGGGCAACGAATCTTCAAAAACCAGACAACGTTCCGGCTTAACGCCTAGCTGGGCAGCAGCGTATAGGTAGACATCAGGGGCAGGTTTATTGTAGACGACGTCGTCGCCGGTGGCAATAGCTAAAAAATGGGGCAGCAAATTAAAGGCCGTTAACCAGCGATGAACCCAGGCGCGGTCAGAAGCCGTAGCGATAGCCAAAGGATAACCGGCCGCCCGTAACCCGGGCAGCAAATTGACGACGCCGGGCATAAGTTGAACCTGCTCCAGACCGATAGTCCACAGCTCGTTCAATCGCCGCCGCAAGCTCTCCAGGGTCGTACCGTGACCATTCCGCTGCATCAATTGATCATAAAGCAGGCCATAGTTATCCATGCGCCCAACAATATGTTCAGCCCAAAATTCGGGCGTCATAGTGAAGCTGTGCTCCAGGCACAACTGCTGGCAGGCCCACAGATCGGCGCTTTCGGTATCGATCAAGGTGCCATCAAGGTCAAAAATGATAGCTTCATAGGGGAGTTTCTTCATAAAATTTTCCTCAGGGATTACCGCAGGTATTTATAATTTCTTTGATGAGCCGTTGACGGCCAGGGTCAAACGAGTGCCGTGATCAGGACTACTATCAATGTTAAGTTTCGCATCCAGAATAACAGCTCGTTTTTGAATGTTCGCCAGGCCATGGTGTCCATGGCTGATAGCCGCGGGCACCTGGAAGCCAATGCCATCATCCTCAACCTGCAAAGTAATAGTACCGTCTTGCCGAATCAGATTTACCCAAATTTTTTTGGCTTGGGCATGGCGAGCGGCGTTAGATAGAGCTTCATGGGCAATATGGAAAATATGACTGGCTTGCGCATCGGTCAGGTAGTCATTAATATTTGGGTCTATTTCGGTCTGGATAGGCAGCAGGGTATTCACTTTTAGCTCTTTAATCAAACCCTCCAATCGAGCATACAAACCCTTGGTTTTTAAAGCGTGGGGCCGCAGATCAAAGATGTAATTGCGTAGATCGGTAATGACGCCGGCCAGGCTTTTCAAACTCATGTCAATCTGCCCGCGGAGTTCCTCACCGGAAGGAGGGAGAGCAGCTTTAATATTATCCAACGACAACCCAACCGCATAGATGGATTGAATAATCCCGTCGTGCAAATCGCGGGCGAAACGTTCTCGCTCTTCCAGGATAGCCAGACGCTGATTTTGCTCATAAAGATTGGCATTTTCAATGGCGATCGCAGCATGGAGAGCCAACATTTCGATCAAATGCTGGTCGGCTTCGGTAAAATCGGTGCCATCCAGCTTGTCGGTCAGGTAAAGTGCGCCAATCAACTCACCTTTAGAGAAGATGGGGACACCTAACAGGCTATGCATAAACGGGTGATGCTGGGGAAAACCGGCAGCGGCGGGGTGACTCTTAATATCGTTGACAATCAGCGACTCGCCCCGGTACAGGAAAAAACCCAGCAAACCCTCGCCTGTAGGCAAAGGCCCAACCTGGGCATGTTTGCTCATATCAAGACCGGCGGTGATAAAACGAGAGAGGTGGCCGCGGCCATCATGGACGCCCAGGGCTGCATATTTGGTATTAATTAAGGTACGGGCCGCCTGGGCAATCTTTTGCAGCACCTGTTCCAGGGAAAGTTCGGACGTAACCGCTTGCGTGGCTTCACTTAGGGCTCTTAATTGTGGGTCTAACGGATTATTAATCTTTTTGGACACAATTCAACCTTTAGAACTAATTTTCTCACAGTCAGTAGTTATTGTATCACCAAACAGCTTGAATTAAAAACTTATGATTTTTGCGCTAATTTGACACTGATGCCAAACAACTCCATAATAAGAAGATACTCTTGGAGGCGACGCTGCTGTGCGGATTATGATTGTAGATGACCACGAGGTTGTTCGGTTAGGGTTGAATAACCTGTTATCCCGCCAGCCCGGTTGGGACGTTGTAGCCGAGGCGGGCACCGTAGCCCAGGCGATTCAACTGGCCGATGAATATGTACCAGATGTTATTGTGATGGATATTCGGTTGAGTGATGGTAGTGGGATTGACGCCTGTCGGGAAATTGTCAAAGCCCATGCCGAAATCAAAGTTATCATGTTGACCTCGTTTGCTGAGGATGAGCTTTTATTTAATGCCATTTCGGCGGGGGCGGTAGGTTATGTACTAAAACAAGTCGGCAATGATGACCTGGTGCGGGCGATTCAAACGGTCGCTCGCGGTGATGCGATGTTAGACCCCAGTATCACCGGTCAGGTATTGGCCCGCATTCGCGATTCCACTCGCTCGGAAGCATTTATCGATTTATCGGAACGGGAATTAAAGGTTTTAGCCCTTATTGCTCAAGGTAAAACCAACCGAGAAATTGCCTCGATCTTATACCTGGGTGAAGGAACGGTGCGTAATTATGTGAGCAACATCCTGGATAAGTTGGGGCTTTCCAATCGAGCCGAGGCCACTGCTTATGCAGTGCGTCACAATCTTGAGGATTACTTAAAATCTATGGAATAGTGAGCCGAATATCCCGTCCAACCGCCCTTATTACAAGGGCGGTTTTTGTTTTAAAAAGGTGTTCACAAGAGGTGCAACGCCTTTTAACGCGAGTAAAGCCGGCAACCTTAACCAAAAAGATGGGCGCCGCACCGGCATAGGGACAAAAGATGACGATTGTCGGTATATCAAATGACATCTGTCACTATTCGTTTAAACTATTTCAGCTTATGCTTATCATAAGCAAATGGGGCTGATAACCCTGACAGTTATACAGGCGCACCGTACTTCCGGATAACAAATTTGGGTTTAGACAAGGTAAAAAACGTCGCACCTGAGCAGTTAAAATCATTTTATTGTCATTTAGTCACTGAGGCAGTTTCATGCTGAAATTTGAAGCGCTTCATGTTCCTGCGCTAACTCCAGAAGTTGCCGGGCGTTTGGAGAAATCGTTTGAAAGCTTACCTGGAGTTGAGAATTTTAAGATCAATATGGAGACCCGTGAGGTACATGTTGTATTTGATGAGAGCCAACTGGGTTTCCTAACGTTAACTCAAGCGATGGCTACAGCAGGCTGCCCACTACGGAACATTAGCGCCGCTTTGCTCAAGGATCTTTCCAAAGAAACAAGTTGGAAAGAGGTAGGCGATGTATCGAAAAATTCTCGTTCCCCTTGATGAGCATAACCTTTAGAATCAATTACCAGCCGAAGGAGAATCACCAGAAGACCAGGAGGTACCAGGTAATGTTAAAATATCGTCCCTGGATAACAGGGATATTTCTCCTCTCTTTATTGTGGATTGGTTTTAGAGACACGGCAGCGCAGGCAGGGGTTGACCATTGGCTGCGCTACGATGTAACTTTGACGTTACAACAAAATTCAGTATTGACCGTCGAGGAAATTCAAGAAGTTGCTCTGGTTGGCGGAGCCACAACCTTTCAAACGGCTATTCCCACCGATAAATTAGAAAATATCGGCAACTATCAAGTTATACAACTTGATAGTAACGGCGTCCAACACCCCTATCAATCTAACAACTCCAAGGCCGACTATACCTTTGAAGTTATTGTCGAGCCTGATCAGCAGACCCTCCAACTTTACTTTCCGGCCAATAAAGACCCTTCTACCCGTTTTGTTCTGCGCTATGCTGTAGCCGGTGCGCTTCGCTTTTATGATACCGGCGACCGGCTTGACTGGCGGCCCTTAGGCCAGGGAGCCGCAGCGCCGATAGTCCGTTCTATTACCACTATCAATCTGCCCGGAACTTTTAACGACGAACAAATCATCCGCAGCAGTTCCGGGGCAGCCGCTAATAACTACTTCGAAGCTCCCAATAAAGTTACTTTCGTTGCGACAGATGTTGCGCCCTGGAGTGAACTGGAAGTTTCGGTGGTCTTTCCTCATGGCGTCGCCCAGGGCACACCGCCTGGTTGGCAAAAAAGAGTTGACAGTATTAATTTTTGGACCCCTAAACTACAATGGGGTTCAGGGCTGCTGGGGTTACTCATTTTGTTGGGCGGTCCTCTGGCGGCGTATGGCTGGTGGTACTTCCGGCTTCGGGTCTCGGCGGAGGCTGATAAATCTCTCACCAAGTTAAAAAATCTACCGGATAATTTACCCCCGGCAGTGGTTGGCGCTTTATTAGATGGTCAAGCCAACCCTAAACACATTCTGGCTACTTTACTGTATATTGCCGACCAGGGCGCCCTTAATATTGATAGTGAGAGCGAGGCTAGTTCTTCCCCCAAGGGGAAGAAAAAATTCACTTTTAATCTGTACGCCGTAGACCAGAAGAAGGTAAGCCAGCCTTATGAGGTTCTTTTGTACGGTAAAATATTTGGCTCAGGCGGCGAAAAGCGGGACTTGACCGAAATTCACGAATCACTTTTTATGGCTGTGCCGGAACTGAAGAACCAAATAGATGCTGTCATAACTCAGGCCGGTTACTTTCAACAAGGATACAAACTCAAGCGACGCCAATACTTGGCTTTCGGCGGGGCGGGTATCATCATGAGCCTTGTTTTGGCCTTATTGGCTGCTATTCTTATGGACCAGTATACCTACCTGGTAGCTTGTCCATTTTTAAGCATTGCCGCCAGCGCGGCGGCGTTTATCGTAGCCGGGTGGGCTATCTCTCCAAAAACAAAGGTAGGAGCCGAAGAAGCGGCACGATGGGAAGCTTTTAAGCGATTCTTGGGCAATATGTCCTCTCAACAGGCCGAAAAGTACAAGCAAAAATTCACCCACTGGCTTCCATATGCTGTTGTCTTGGGGGTGGAGAAAGAATTTGTAAAAAAATTTGTCGCTGCCAATACTCCCAAACCAAAATGGTGGGGGCAGCCTGAAGAAAAAGCTCTCGATCTTAGTCCCGATCAATCTTATGTTTGGGTTAGCACCAACGAAATGACGACGAGATCGAAACCCAAGCCAACCGAGTCATCGTCAAAAAGTGTCATTCGTCGTTTAGGCCAATCCCAGGAGGAGACCAACCTGCTTAAATACATCCAACCGGCTTTGGCTGCCTTCCTGGAAGCCGGATATAATACTTTCAGTAAAGCCCCCACCCTCTCCGCAGATAGCAGTTCTGAAAACCCTGAGCAAGAGATCTGAAGCAGGCTCATTAATCAAAAAAGACGGTCCAGTGACCGTCTTTTTTGTTGCAAATGACCGAGCGTGGCTTACCCGGTGACCCGAGTGGCAATAAAATGTGAACCATAAATAAAAATGGCCATAGTCAAAGAGGAGGCCAGAGCCGCCAGCAGAATTAAGGCCGGGGTTGGATAACCGGAAATATCCCAGTCATTATCCTCTGGGTGTAGAAAATCACCGGCGAAGGGCTGCGGGTTTGTCGCCCCATTGAGTGGAGAGGCGTAAGAATCTGGCGGGGCCGACTTAGCCGGATAGATCGTCTCAGGGGTAAACAGCCCCGACATCAAAAAAACGAGGGCAAGTAGTAAAAGTGAGATAATAGCCCGTTTCACAACTGTACTCCGATCGTAACAAGAACGTGAGTACATTGTATTAGGTCTATAATAATATGTCAAGTTGGAGAGAAAACGAAGGGATGTAAATTGTGAATAGTGAATGAAGAAATATTCTTCTTCCAAACCATTCACAATTTACTGTTATCAAGCTACAAAGCGCCTTCGAAGTAAGCGGCTAATTCCTCCAGAGCAGGGCGAAGGTCGCTCCATTCTTCTTGAAATAAGTGCTTTTCGATTAACCGAGTTACGCTATTTCGAGTGAGCGAAATTGCCCCGCCACCCTCTTGAGATACGGTCAATCCCCCCAAAGCATTACCTAAAGCAGCGGAAGCTTCCCAACTGAGGCCCACCAGGCGACCCAAGACCACACCAGCATTAAAACTGTCCCCCGCACCGGTACTGTCTTTGACATTAACCCGAAACGCCGGCATTTTAACTCGTTTATTACCAACCCCCAAGATACACCCCTTGCGACCCCGTTTCGCCACGATTGCATTCACTCCGTGATCTAACAAATAATCCAGGCTATCGTCAGCAGATCGGCCCTCACTTAAGATGGTCAATTCGGTTTCATTCGGGAAAATGACATCAATCTTTGGCAGCACCTCCATAATTTGAGTGCGCGCCCGCAAGGCTGGCTCCGTGCTAATATCCAAGCTCACCCGGGTATAAGGCGAGTTCTTGGCTATATCCAGCGCCAGTAACGTTGTTTCATATTGATGATAAGATAAAAACGAGTAACCGGATAGGTGAATCCAACGACAATTGACAAAATAATCAGGGTCGATAGCCGCCGCCTCGGTAAAAGTGTTGGCCCCTCTCGCCCCGAACATAGTTCGCTCCCCATCTACAGTCACGGCGATAAAAATCAAGCCTGTGCTGACTCTGGGATCAACCTGAATCCGGCTACAATCTACCCCTGCTTCCTGCAAATCCACTAATACCTGGTTGGCTAAGGCATCCTGACCAATGCGGCCAATGAAACCGACTTCCATATCCATCTTGGCCAGGGCTACAGCGGTATTTAGGGCAGACCCGCCGGTATGCATTTGAACGGTAGCGGCTACAGCCTCTCCACCCGGCCGGGGATACGCCGGGATCGTTAAAATCATATCCGCATTAATATCTCCAATAACAATTACATCAGGCATAGCGATGGACTCCAATAAAATTAAAAATTAACTGAAACGAAGTATAACAATGGAGTACTCAACGCACAACATTCTCTTCCTCAAAGTACCTCAACATCCGGTCCACTCGGCAAAACCAGGGTGAAATTGCTGCCTTTACCCACTACACTCTCTACCCAGATCCGACCTTTATGCACTTCAACCATACCTTTGGCAATTGATAAACCCAAGCCCATACCCTGATACTTGCGGGTTAAGGAAGGTTCAACCTGATAAAATTGGTCAAAAATACGGTCGTATTCTGTTTGAGGAATGCCAATACCCGTATCAATTACATTTAGCCAGTATTTGTAGCCTTTCAACTCAACGTTAATATGAATACGCCCTCCTTCAGGGGTGAATTTGATCGCATTAGAAAGCAAGTTGGCCAGGATAAGATAGATTTTTTGGCGATCAGCATCAATATTGAGAGGAGTATCACCGGGGATAAATTTTGTGGTCAGAGTTTGTTGTTTACCCCCCATCAACTGCGAGAATTCCTGGGTCACATCCAACACCAACTGCCGCAATGAAAAGGTGCTCCGCTCCAGTTGAACCTCATTGGTTTGGATATGACGTAAGTTAACCATGTCATCAATGAGCGAACGCAATCGCATGGCGCTACTGAGGACGATATCGAGCTGCTCGCTGGCCTGGCCCGTTAAGTTAGCTCGCAGAAACGTGGCATAACCCAAAATTACCGCCAGCGGTGTCCGTAGTTCGTGTGAAGCAATGCTGACAAAATCCCCTTTAATTTGATCGAGCTGCGATAGATCGCGATAGGCTCGTTGGAGTTCATCCAGGAGGCGGGCGTTTTCTATGGCAATAGCCGCATGAGAAGCCAGTGTGGTCGCAATTTGAATATCATCCTGGTTAAATCCTTCTTCAGTCTTTTTGTTGACTACCTCCACCACCCCAATCACCTGTTCTCGAACCTTGAGGGGCACCCCGAGGATAGATTGGGTTTCAAAATCGGTGCTCTCATCCACCCCTCGATGCCAGCGAGGGTCATTTTTGGCATCTCGAATCAGAATCGGTTTATCTTTACGAATGACCCAGCCTGCAATACTGTTTTCCAGCGGCACCGATATTTTCTTAAGCGCCTCGATGACACCTCCGGTAGCCTCGGCAAAACGAAGCTCGCCGGTGCGTTTATCAATCAGCATGATGGAACAGGCTTCGGTGTTAGTCAATTCCGTCGCGGCTTGAATGATGATTTGCAGCAACGGTTCTACGCTCAGGGTAGAATTTAGGATTTGGCTGACTTTGACGATCCGCTCCAGATAAGCAATGCGCCGTTCCAGCCCTTCAATTTTCTGCTCCAGTATTGCCGATAGTTCCTGTTCGTTTTCCGGTTGCATAGCCGGTTCTCGATTGGGTAGGGGACCCGACCCCAAGCGGCTTGCCGAGTCGCCGGATTCTTGAGACAAACCATGCTCGGTTTCACTTGTCCAGGTAGAAGATTGGGGCTTTTTAGGGGGGTCTGACTCGTCGGGAGGAGTATCAAGGTATTTCTTCAACATCTAGCGCCTGCTAAACTAAAAAATTATTTTAGGATTTGCTACACTAATTGGGGAATATCCACAAAGGATCAAGAAATCTTAACCCAATATTTGCATACTCTTCAATTATACACGAGATGATAGGGTTTGTCTACGAATACAAAATTTGAATTAAAGGCCAATTGCTACAGAGGGAGAGTCATGCCGGTCAGACAAGTCTCAATAGTTGTTTCCATCTCGATGGGAGAACGTTTGGTTTGCCAGCCGAAACAGGCTAAAAATTCATGATTACCTGCCGGTCCGGTGATTGGCGAAAGGATTAGCCCCAAGGGATTTAGCTCGATACTCGCAGTGAAACTAATAATGTTGACCAATACCTGTCGATGTACCGCCCGGTCACGCACTACGCCCCCCTTACCTACCTGGTTCCGGCCAGCTTCGAATTGAGGTTTTACCAAAGCTATAATGTAGCCTGGCGTAGCCAACCACTTTTTGACCACCGGCAGAATTAATTTTAACGAGATAAAGGAAACATCAACCGTTACCAGGCTAACCGGCTCCGGTAGGTTCTCAAGATAGCGAGCATTGGTGCGCTCCATCACCACGACTCGCTCGTCCTGGCGCAATTTCCAGGCCAATTGGCCATAGCCCACATCAATGGTATAGACCCGTGCTGCGCCGCGCTGCAACAAAACATCGGTAAAACCACCCGTAGAAGCGCCCACATCCGCACAAATAGCGCCTGTAGGGTCAAAATCAAACGCAGCCAGCGCTGCTGCCAATTTTAGCCCACCCCGGCTAACATAAGGCAAATCCGGCTCAAGGGTTATAGCGGCTGTGCTAGAAACCTGAGTGCCGGGTTTTGTCATAATCTGGCCGTCAACGCGTACCTTACCGGCGATAATTAATGCCTGCGCCCGGTTTCGGCTTTCTACCAATCCCATGTTAGTTAACAAAGCATCCAAACGAACTTTAGCCATGTTTATCCACTTCTGTTACCCGCTTTTGCCAAAGATAATGCCCCTTCATATCATGTCATGTCTAACTGATTATATATTTGGAGAGACATACGTGATTACTGGTATTTTCAAATCCTTACGCCCCAAACAATGGACCAAGAACAGCTTTATTTTTGCTGCTTTAGTTTTCGATGTCAAATTATTTCAGTCTGAGCCTTTGATTAAAACAGTTCTTGGTTTCATCCTGCTTTGTTTGATCTCAGGGACCATCTACCTGATTAACGATCTGGTTGATGTGGAGAAGGATCGCCAGCATCCCACTAAAAAGTATCGCCCCATCCCCTCCGGCCGAGTGCCTTTTAAGGTCGCGTTAGTCACGGCCATTGTCCTAACCAGCGTGTGCTTACCTTTAAGCTTCTTATTGGATGTCAATTTTGGGATTATTACCACTGGCTATTGGTTACTCCAGATTACTTACTCCTTACTCCTAAAAAATATAGTGATTGTAGACGTATTAGCTCTAGCAACGGGTTTTGTGCTCCGGGTAGCGGCTGGGGTGGCGCTGGTTCAGGCCGAGCGATTTTCACCCTGGTTGTACGTGGTTACAGTTCTCTTAGCCCTCTTTTTAGGTTTAGGCAAACGAAGACAAGAACTAGTTTTGTTAAAGGGAGCCACCAGTACTCGCACCATCCTGAACGAATACAACCTACCGTTCCTGGATGAAATGATGGCCATTGTTACCGCCGGGACGGTAATGACCTACGCCTTTTATACCTTCTCGGCCCCTAACCTGCCGGGTAATCACCTGATGATGTTAACCATTCCCTTTGTGCTTTACGGCATCTTTCGCTATTTATATGTCATTCACGTGCAGGGCAATGGCGCCGCCCCAGACGAGGTTGTCTTGGTCGACAGGCCGTTACAGATTAGCATCGTCCTGTTCGGGCTGGCCGTTATCATTATTTTGTATATAGGTTGAGCAAGCAGCCCTCCAGGCGCGACACACCTGGGTCACTATCAAAAAAGAAGAGATACCTTTGCCTGACAAAAGTATCTCTTCTCAAATCAGCAATACAACTGGCGTGTTTACCAGCAATAATATATCACGCGCTGCCCTCCTCCATAGAGGGGGGATGGGATTAGCTGAAACTTAAGGCTCAAACGCCAGGTAGTTAATTTAGCGTTTGGTGTACTGCGGTGCTTTTCTGGCCCGTTTGAGGCCGGGTTTCTTGCGCTCTTTAGCCCGTGGATCGCGGGTGAGCATCCCGTGTTCGCGCAGAGTTTTGCGGTAATCCGGGTCAGCCTTGAGCAAAGCGCGGGCAATGCCTAATCTAACCGCTCCGGCTTGTCCGGTTACGCCGCCGCCATTCACCTTCACCGTGACGTCAAACCGGCCCTCTGTGCCGGTTACCTGGAGCGCCTCATTCACCTGAAACTGGTCAATCGAGCGAGTAAAATAATCGGGCAGGGGTTTATCATTTACGGTAAAATTGCCGCCACTACCGGAATGTAATCGTACACGCGCCGTCGCAGCTTTTCGCCGGCCAACGCCTTCGTAATATTGAGTGTCCGCCATAAATTGTCCTCTTCCTCAAACAATTAAAAATCCATCGGCTTGGGTTGTTGGGCCTGATGGGGGTGATTGGGTCCAGCATAAACCTTCAGTTTTTTGAACATCTGCCGCCCCAGGCGATTTTTCGGTAACATGCCTCGCACGGCTGCTTCGAGTACCCGATTCGGGAACTTCTGCAATTGATCACGTAGGCTAATTTCTTTCAACCCACCGAGATAACCGGAATGTCGATAATACTTCTTTTGGCCCAGCTTTTGCCCCGTCACATGAACTTTTTCAGCATTGACGACAATCACAAAATCGCCACAATCCACGTGAGGGGTGAAATCGGGTTTATGCTTGCCACGTAAAATTATCGCCAAACGACTGGCTAAACGGCCCAGGGTTTGTCCTTGAGCGTCAATCACATACCAATCGCGTTTGACATCTTGCTCTCTCACACTTATCGTTTTCACCGTTGTCATACTCCTCGTTATTGCTCGTTGAATGAGCGGTTTAACCACTCAACGGGTAGGTCACCTTGACCAAGCACAGGCCATGAGCCGGCGCAGGTGGTGCAGCACGCCATAAATCGCGTGCTTCCAGGATCTCTTTTACTTCGTCAACAGCCAATTCACCTAAACCCACTTGCACCAATGTGCCGACAATGGTTCTGACCATCCGGTACAAAAAGGCGTTGGCAGTGATATTAAAAGTTAGAAAATTACCGTTAGTAGACCAGCTCGCCTCGAAAATTTCTCGAACTGTATGGGCAGTATCGCCCTGGGGCGCTTTGCCAAATGAAGCAAAATCGTGGCAGCCGATTAAAAATCGACTCGCTTCATTCATCGCCGCCAGGTTTAGGTCTTTCTTGACGTGATAAGCATAACGCCGGTTTAACACACTCAGCCAGGGTTGGTTGATGATAGTGTAGAGATACGACCGGCTCAGCGCACTGAAACGAGGATGAAACGCCGGGTCTACTGTTATTAAATCACCGATGACAATGTCATCTGGGAGCAGTGCATTCAGGGCGCAATGGAACTTGGCCAAACTATGCTTCCAGGTAGCATTAAAGGCGATAACTTGACCGGTGGCATGCACCCCGGCATCGGTTCTGCCCGCGCCGTCGATGCGAATCGCCATCCGAGTCACTTTCTCTAGCGTTTTTTCGATCTCACCTTGAACAGTTCGACCACTCGCCTGGATTTGATACCCCTGAAAATCGGTCCCATCATATTCTACGATGGCCCGATAGCGACGTTCAACCGCCACCCCTTATAACCTTAGTAACGAAATACAATCCACCCCTATTGGGCCGGGATTAGGGGATTTGGAGATTTTTCCTTAATTTTTAACCCTCCAATTCCCTGATCCCGGCAAAAAATTTTCTTACGCCTGATCTACCAATTCAATCAAGGCCATAGGTGCGGCATCACCTTGCCGAGGTCCCAGTTTATAAATCCGCACATAACCACCGGGGCGATTTTGCGCCCGCGGGCCAATCTCGGCGAAGAGCTTCTGCAAGACTGCCGGATCGGTTACATCGCGGGCCGCCAGGCGACGGGCATGCAGGTCGCCTCGCCGGGCCAGAGTGATCAACTTTTCGGCAATCGGCTGAATACTTTTGGCTTTGGCTTCAGTCGTTTTAATTCGATTATGTCTGAATAATTCAGTGGCCAGGTTACGAAAGAGCGCCTTACGCTGATTAATATTGCGGCTCAACTTTCGTCCCATCACGTTATGTCGCATGATTAATTCTCCCTAGAAAACAGTAATCAGTAGCCAGTAGTCAGTAGTCAGAGGGCCTTATGCGACCTTGTGACCTCACCCCTTCCCGCTTCCGGGATGCCCGAAGGGGCGCGGGTGCGCCGAAGGGCGTGCTACCTGCTACCCTTTCATCAGCGGTGGTAGATCGTAAGCTCGTAAAAACTCGCTATTTAACCACTACCGCAGAGGTGTCCCCATCGTCTTGCAGGACACTCAAAAAACCTTTTTCCTCTAACTTCTCCATCAACTCATCCAGCGATTTCTGTCCGAAGTTGCGGATGGCCAGGATTTCGTCCTGCCCTTTCTTCAATTTTTCCAGTATTTCGCCCACCTGAGTAATCCCCGCTCGCTTAAGGCAGTTATAAGCCCGTACGGTTAATTCCAACTCCTCAATGGGCGTCTCGTAAATTTTACTGGGGATACCGCCGGTGGCTTCAACTTCCACCGGGATTTCGACCTCAGTCACCCCGGAGATGAGAGAGAAATGCTGGACCAGCACTTTAGCCGCCGAACTCAGGGCATCGTGGGGCGAAAGTGTACCATCGGTTGTAATTTCCAGGACCAAACGATCATAGTCGGTCGTCTGACCGATACGGGCCCGTTCTACTACAAAATTAGCTTTGCGAACCGGGCTAAAGATGGCATCCACCGGGATCTCGCCGATAGGTAGCTTACCCCGTTCTTCAGCCGGGGAATAACCACGCCCCACTTGCACCACCAATTCTATGTCTAACTCTGCCTCCGGCGAATCCGCTGTGAACAGATGCAGATCAGGATTGACAATCTCTACATGGGGGGGATATTCAATATCCCCTGCGGTGATGATGCCCTCGCCTTTGATTTCAACTCTCAACCGGGCCGACTCGTTTTGATGAAGTTTAAGCCTGAGTTGTTTGACATTTAAGATCAGAGCAGTCATATCTTCGCGCACATGAGGTATATCAGAAAATTCGTGATGAACCCCACTCACGCGAATTGAGGTCACTGCCGCTCCGGTTAAAGATGAGAGTAATACACGCCTTAGCGCATTACCCAAGGTAATACCATATCCACTTTCTAAAGGACCAACACTGAACCGACCAAAACTGCGAGAACTTGCTTCTGTTTCAACTTTGGGTAAGACCATGTTTAACTCAGCCAATGGAACACCCTCCAAACCAAAATTCTTCTTTTCAACTATATTTTAGCAGCAACCTGAGCACTATAAGACTATTGAGTTTAACCAACCGGGGTCATAGAGCGGCCTGACTTAACGGCTGTAGAACTCAACAATCAGTTGTTCGTTGAGGGTGACGTCGACATCTTCGCGTGTCGGTGCGTTTACCACTGTCCCCGAAAGATCTTTGGCACTTAATCTCAACCAACCTGGCACGCGGCCCTCATCCAAACCTTTGGCCACTTCTTTAAAGTAAGTCGTTTTCCGGCTGCTTTCTCGAACCGAAATCGTATCGCCTTCAGAAACCACAAACGAGGAAACATTAGTTTTACGCCCATTAACCTCAAAGTGATCATGTGAAATAAGCTGTCGAGCTTGAGCACGTGAAGAAGCTAGCCCCAAGCGATAGATCACATTATCCAATCGGCTTTCTAAAAGAAGGAGCAGGTTAACGCCAGTCAAACCTTTTTGACGCTGGGCCTGCCGGAAAT
>CAZUNT010000028.1:0-48000 GCA_964622215.1 uncultured Caldilineaceae bacterium | reverse complement strand
GTTATCCCCTACGGGATACGAAGCGTTATCCCCTACGGGATACGAAGCGTTATCCAGCCGAATCCGCTCCGGCAGGGCCAATAATGCTTCCAGCCGTTCCTTACGCCGTTTCAGTGACTCGTAGACGGCATGGGAACTAGAGGTCAGGCGGCGCTGCAAAATCATCAGGGCAAAGGAAATGCTGCGGTTCTCTTTGGCCCGGTCGAAATAGTCTCGCACGTAGTTGGTGACGTGGTTATACAGTTCTGTCTCGGCTTCGGTCAGTCGGAAAGGAACGGTGTGAACGTAGCGCGGCGGGAAGATCGGCGTGCCGTCGAAGCGCCGCAAATCCTCTTTCAACCGGCGTACAAAGACCGGGTTATCCTTATTCTCCACCGACTCCTTCAATAGCTCGGTCTGGGCAAAGAAGCCGGGCCGCAGCAAATCCAAAAAGAGGCGAAAGTTTTCCTCATCTCCCCGGTGGGGTGTGGCGGTCAAAAACATCAAGTGGTTGGTCTGGCGGGAGAGGATTTCGCCGGCCTGGTAGCGTTTGGTCTTGTCAATTTTGACCCGTTCTCGGCCCTGGCTTGCCCTGAGCGAAGTCGAAGGGTAGGCATACGCGCTCAACTTATGGGCCTCGTCCACAAAGACCATATCCCAGGTAGCGCTGTTCAGGGTGGCTCGCACCGAGTCCTGCTTGATAAAATCAATCGAGGTGATGCACAGGTCACGTTCCTGCCATACATTCTCGCCCCAGGCCGATTCCATTCTGGCCCGGTCAATAATGGCAAACGACACGCCGAAGCGTTCCTTCATTTCGCGCTGCCACTGGTATTTGAGGTGGCCGGGAGCCACAATCAGCACCCGCCGTACCAGCCGCCGGTATTGAAGCTCTTTCAAAATCAGGCCGGCCATAATGGTTTTGCCCGCGCCGGGGTCATCGGCAATCAGGAAACGGATACGGGGGGATTCCAGCACATAATGGTAGACAGCTTCAATCTGATGGGGCAGAGGGTCAACCTGGGAGATACTGACCGCCAGTTGGGGGTCAAACTGGTAGGCCAGGCGCAGGCGGTGGGCCTCGATCAGAAAGAAAAAATCCTCGGCGTTGTCGGTCAGGGCAATTGGATTTCGCTCCAGGATTTTGACTTGGGCTAACTGGACGGCACTGATATTTTTTGACAGATATTGATTGCTGCCGTCACGCAGTAGAACTTCGAGTTGATAATAACCCTGCCGGGGTTCAAACTTTTTTACTTCGGCTGAAGTGGGGAGAAAAGGGGCAGCAATCAGTTGACCTATCTGCAACACCATTGGTGTATCCTGTGTGGTTATGACCGGGGTTCTCGGTCGTTTGGTTAATTCTATCACACTTATATATCTGTGACAACGGGGTTAAGGCCACCCACATGGATTGGAACAAAATTTGAGGTTAGACTATAATTAACCGGATTATGATGGTGATGAATGGTATTTCTGTTCTATTGTGTCTATTACCATTCATGTTATAATCTACCAAATTCAAGTGTGTTGAGGTTTTTTGTTTAAGATGAAACGATTAATAATTTTTTGGCCGGGTTTTCTGGCCCTCCTTATAGCGCCGATTCTGGCCTGCGGCCCGCTGGCGTCGAGCCAGGTGACGCCGACCCCAACCAAAACGCCCCGGCGGATTATCGTCCTGGACCAGACGCCTGTGGCGACCCCGACGCCGCTGCCCACCGACACACCTGTTCCGCTCCTGCCAACTGATACACCAACCCCTTTACCTACCGATACTCCCCTGCCTCCACCCACCGATACCCCCCTGCCTCCACCCACCGATACCCCCCCGCCCCCGCCGCCGGCCCCTACTAACACGCTGGCCCCGCCGCCCCCAACGGATACGCCGGCCCCGCCGGCCCCTACCAGTCCGCCGGCTAATCCCCTGCAAATATCGGTCCAATTCCCGGATGGAAACGAGGTTAAGGCCGGTGATAAGATTAAAATTGTCTTTGTGGTGAGCGATCCCAGCGGCGTTTCTGCGTTCTCTTGGGGCATTTTTACCCAAAATAAAACTTCCTTGAAGAGTGGTAGCAAAGATTGCGGCGGCGCGACCGAATGTCGGAAGGAGATTAAAGAGGAGGTTCCGAATCTCGAAGGAGCTTTGATCGCAGGCGTGGATGCGAGGAACGTAAATGGGCAAACCAAGGTCGGTACGGGTGAGTTTTACGTGCATTGATTCGCCTTGGCCGTGAGTCTCATTTACTATCTCTACCGGTTGGGGGGCATAATCGTGCCCAAAACTCCCCCGGCGTTGGGTTATGCCTTATGCCGGTTTATGGGAGGGGTCCTTTACCAATTTAATCGAGCGGCGCGGGCCAATATCGAATTGAACCTACGGCGGATTATGGGAGCCCAGACGCCGCCGGCCGAAATCAATCGCCGGGCCAGATTGACTTTTAATACTATTCTCTACAACTACTTTGACCTGTTTCGGCTGCCCTTCTTGGATGATGCCACCGTCAACCGGCTGGTAGTTGTGTCTGGCTGGAATCACGTCGAAGCCGCTTTGGCCGAGGGCCGGGGCTTGGTGATGACTTCGGCCCACCTGGGCAACATCGAGATTGTGCTCTACGCGATGTTGCTGCGCGGCCTGGCAATTACCATCCCGGTGGAACGGGTCGAGCCACCCGAACTGTTTGCTTATCTCTCGACGTTGCGCACGAGCAAGGGGCTTAAACTGATTCCTGTGGATGGGCCATTGCTTGATCTGGTGCGTACTTTGAAAAAGGGCGGTGTGGCCGGGCTGGCCGGTGACCGGGATATTACCGGTACGGGTCAGGTTGTTAACTTTTTCGGCCATCCGGCGCGTTTGCCCGATGGTCACGTGCGTTTAGCTCTAAGGACCGGCGCGCCCCTGGTGGCTGGTTTCAGTTGTCGCCACTCTGATCGCACCTACCAGGCCAGTTTCCTGCCTGCCTTCCAGCCCCCAACTGCGGGCACGGAAGAGGAACGGGTGACAGCGGGCTTGAAATATATCATTGCGGAGATGGAAAAGGCGATTGCCCAAAACCCCGAACAGTGGACGGTGACAGTCTCCATTTGGGCAGACCAGCCGTAGAGAGCCTGGGTCAGCCGTAATTAACTTTTTCTAAGCCCCAAAAGGTCTCCGAGACCTTTTGGACCTGGAACGAAAAGTTATTTCTGGACGCTTACTCAACTAACAACTACCTTCTGACATCTGGCTACTGACATCTGGCTACTGACATCTGGCTACCCATGAAAATTGCCCTAATCTCACCCTATGATTTTCCCTATCCCGGCGGCGTAACCGAGCATGTCAGGGCGCTGGCTAACGGGGCGCGGCAGCGGGGGCACGAGGTTCACATTTTGGCGGCTTGCTCCGGGTATCAGGGCCAGGTTCTCCCCCCGATTCAGACCCAAACGGTAACCCGTCACGTGACGACGATTCGGATCGCCGGGTCTAAGGCTCGAGTGGGTCTGTCGCCGTTGGGATATGTTCGGTTGAAAAAAATATGGCAGCGTGAAGCCTATGAGGTAATCCATTTGCATGAGCCGCTCACCCCCAGTATCACCTGGTGGGCGCTGCTCCAGGCGCATCACTGGCCGGGTTCGGCCATAGTGGGCACGTTTCATGCTTACCACGAGCGGCCGAATTGGTTTTATAGGCATGGCCAGCCGGTTTTTGAACGCCTCTTTACTCGACTTGACAGTTTGATTGCCGTTTCCCGGGCGGCCTATGAGTTTGCTTACCAAATGTTCCCCGGTGACTATCACCTTATTCCCAACGGGGTGGATTTGAAGCGATTTAGCCGGCCGGCCAACTTGGCGTCCCAATCTGGCAGCCTTGCCCCGCATCGGCCGCTGACCCTCTTGTTTGTTGGCCGGCTGGATCAACGGAAAGGTTTTGCCCATCTGTTTGAGGCTTTTATCAACTTAAAAGCCGCTTATCCTTACCTCCGCTTACAAGTCGTCGGCCCGTTTACGGCTAAGGATAGCGAACCTTATCAACAGCAGGCCCGGGCGCGGAGCGTAACTGGGGTGGAGTTTGTGGGTTATGTCTCACCGGAGACACTGCCCGATTTTTACCATCGAGCCGATATTTTTTGCGCCCCGGCTCTGGGCTTTGAAAGTTTTGGCGTCGTCTTATTAGAAGCGATGGCCGCCGGGTTACCTGTCGTCGCTTCAGATATCGCCGGGTATCGGACTTTAATTACCAATGGTCAGGAAGGGCTGCTGACACCGCCAGGACAGCCAGACGCTTTGGCGGCTGCCCTCCGCCAGTTGCTTGACCGGCCACATTTGCGCCAGGAGCTGGGACGGCGAGGTGAATTAAAAGCGAGTCACTATAGTTGGGATTGTATTGTGGATAAAATTTTGGACGTATATCGAGACACGATTGAGCAAAAAACAAAGGCGCGATACGCCGTCTTGGGACCTATCGAGACAGGCCCGGCTTCAGCGTGTGCCCGTCCAGCTAAGGTAGGTTCAAGAGGATAACTATGTTCAGTGATGCTGCCCGCAAATATTTTCGGATACTTTACGAACCATTGGCTCGTTTTATTAGCACCACCGGCATATCGCCCAACGTCGTCACGGTTATTGGCTTTGTGATGATGGTTGGCGTGGCCGTGGTGTTGTCGCAGGGATACTTTTTCTGGGGAGGTTTCTTGATTTTTGGGGTGGGGCTGTTTGACGCGGTTGACGGCGCCCTGGCCCGGATGATCGGCCGGACCAGCCGCTTTGGGGCTTTCCTGGACTCGACTCTGGATCGTTTTTCCGAGGCGATTATCTTCTTTGGCCTCTTTATCTATTTTAGCCACCAACATCAAGAGTTGGAATTAATTCTTATCTATGCCACCGTCGTCGGTTCGCTGATGGTCAGCTATGCCCGGGCCCGGGCCGAAGGCATCGGTGTACCGCTTAAAGATGGCCTTTTTACCCGGTTTGAGCGGCTGTTTTTGTTGGTGGTTGGGTTGGTGTTCAATCTGCTTATGCCGGTATTGGTTCTGCTGGCGATCATGACCAATTTCACCGCTGTTCAGCGTATGTACTTGGTATGGCGTCTCACCCGCGACGAAAAAAACGATAAAAATGGCCTACCCTCCGAACCCCTACGGGTCATAAAAAAAGAAGTCACCAATGATTGACTGGGCTGTCGTTGAAGCTGAAGCGGCGGCTTTGTTAAGCCGCTATCTTCAGTTCGACACGACCAACCCGCCCGGTCATGAAGCTCCCGCTATCGAGTTTTTGGCTGAGACGCTGCGCGAGCGCGGTTTTGAGCCACAAGTGCTTGAATCTGGGCCTGGTCGCGCCAATCTTGTTGTCCGCTTGTATCCGCCAGGCCGGGAGGCATCTCCTGCCTGCCTTTTGTACGCCCACGCCGATGTTGTCCCGGCTAACCCCGCCGATTGGTCAAAGCCTCCTTTTGGCGGCCAAGTTGCCGATGGCTTTATCTGGGGCCGGGGCGCTCTGGATGATAAGGGATTAGGCGTTGTTTTTTTGCAAGCCCTGACTCTGCTCAAAAACGAAGCTCCACCCTTAAAACGACCTGTCATTCTGGTCATTGCCGCCGACGAGGAGGTTTGCGGTCGTTACGGCGCTGCCTGGCTGCTGAACCATCACCCGGACTTAATTCGAGCCGAGTATGTGTGGGATGAGGGGGGGATGGGCTTGCGGACTTCACCCACCCTGGGACGTTCGCCGGCAAATCCCGCTCATTATTTCTACAACATTGCCATCGCCGAAAAAGGGACGCTGACCGTTCAAGTGGTCGCCGCCGGCACAGCCGGCCATGCCTCCATCCCTCACCCTGATAGCGCCTCGGATCGGCTGGTGCGCGCCCTGACCAGGCTCAAGCGTTGGGCGCGTCCCATCCGGCTAACCGGGCCGGTGGTCGAGATGCTGCGCAGTTTGGCTCCCGGTCAATCTTTTCCTCGCTCTTTTCTTTTTGCCCATGCGGACCACCCCCTGCTGGCGCCCCTGTTACACTACTCGTTGGAACAAAGCCCTCTTTTTGCGCCTGTGATTCGTAACACGATCAGCTTAACGATGCTTAAGAGTGGGCAGAAGAGTAATATCATCCCGGAGCAGGCCGAAGCTAAACTGGATATCCGGCTCTTGCCCGGCGAAAATCCCCAAGTAGTTTTGGCCGATCTCCGTTCCCTCATCGGCGATCCCAAGGTCTCCCTGACAGCGGAAGACCTGCCCATCGACCACTCTCCCTCTACGGCCGACACCGAATTTTTTCGGGCGCTGGCCGACACCCTACGTTCCCTTGGCCCGCCGGGTGTAATCTTACCCTACCTCACCCCCGGCGCCACCGATTCCCGTTTCTTCCGCCAGGCCGGCATGCAGGCTTATGGTTTTATGCCCATGCTGCTCGACTCCCACGAGTTAAGCCGTATCCACGGCATTGACGAGCGTATCTCTACCGCTAATTTACGTTGGGGTATCCAGGTGGTGTTTGAAACATTGCAAAAGTTGTGAGTCCCATCTGATCAAAATTTGTGGTACAATAAGGACGTTGTTGGGGTGAAATTTATTCACTATGATCGCAAATCTGTTGTTAGTTGAACCAGCATAGGAGCTATCATGAAACTAAAAATTCTCAGCCGTATTTTGTTCATTACTTTTGGATTATTGTTCTTGATGATGTTGAGCCTCTGGCAGATTCAATATATCAGCCAGGCTCAGAGTGGGATTACCCTGACGAAAGTCCTGAATCGGTCCAGTAATGTGGTCCGGGTGGGCGAGAGGCTCAGTTTTACCATTATCCTGACCAACAATAGTGGCTTTACCCTGACCAATGTGAATTTGATTGATACATATGATACCAGCATCATGGCCTTTGCCGAGGCCAATCCGGGGCCGGATTTGGTTAATAGCAGCACGGGAACAATAAGCTGGACGAATGTAGCTGCGCCGTCCATTCCACATGGACAAAGCATCATCGTAACCGTTGTTTTTACCGCCGAGCATCCCAGAACCGACGTGGTCAACATGGTCAGGGCGGAGGACATCATGTATGGGTCGGAGGAAATCAGTTACACGGTTGAGGCCAGCCGCACGAATAACGCTATTGGCGGTAATGCGCCTGTGGTGAAGTTTCTTGCCCCAGGGGCGACACCGCAGGCCGGCTTACCCGTTACCTTTACCCATATCATCACCAATGACGGCGCGGCGTTAATGACTCATCTTCCCCTGACCGATACTTACGATCCCACCTACCTGGAGTTTCTTTTTGCCATTCCCACCCCAACCATCACCAGCCCGCCCGGTCTCCTGGTGTGGAATGATTTGACCGACTATTTTGGCGATATTCAAGCTGATACGGCGGTGGTCATTACTACGGTCTTTAGCGCCACCACTCAGGTCTTGAACACAACCAACCAGGCCAGCACAGCCGGCGCTCGTGACCAATACAACAATGACCTGACGGCCGGCGCTGCCCAGGTCCCGATCACCATCATCGCCGATACACCCACGCCAACTCCAGAAGAGGACTCGGATAACGAGAATGATAATGAGGATGAGGACGATACACCTACCCCCGCCCCCACCGCGACTGCGCCCGTTGTTACTTCTACTCCGGCAGCAGTCATTACTTCTACTCCGGGACTGACTGTCACTACTGATACCACATCCGGACCGAAATATCTGCCTGAAACAGGACAGTTTCCACTTACTCAGGTATTTGCTCTGCTCGCGGGCCTAATTTTAATTGTGACGGGTTGGTATCTTAAAAAAACTAATAATTGACAATTGACAATTCACAATTATTACTGCTTATGACTACTGCAAATGTAACCATTCAACTCTATACCTCCGAAGGCCGGCAATGGGCCACGGTGATCGCCGAGGGCCAGGATGATCCCCATCTCATCCTGGCCGAGGCCGTGAAAGCCCTGGGCGCGGAATTGGCGCATCTGTATGCGGCCGGAACGCCCGGAGGAACACTCCTGGATTTGGGCAGCAGCGAAGCGATAACGCCGACCACAATGCCCGGCCCGGTTTCGGTCAGTAACCTGCTGGGCAGGTCTGATATCCTGCCTTACGAAATGTCTCCCCCCAGCGCAGACTTGGAGACGGCTCCCGTTAGCGCCAGCCCCAGGGTACGGGAACAGCAGTACGAGCTTATTAAAGGCTGGAAAGCCGCGGGCGGACAGGAGCCGCTGCGGAAGCTCGACCTGTCGCAGCAGGATTTAAGTGGGCTAGATTTGGCCGGCGCTGATTTGCAGGGGTCGAATTTGGAGGGAGCTAACCTGACCAAAGCCAATCTGGAAGGGGCTAATTTGAGTGAAGCGGTGTTGAGTGTCGCTCACCTGGCCGGGGCCAGCCTGAAAAGAGCTAATCTGCGGGAGGCTAACTTGATGGAGGTGGATTTGAGCCAGGTTAATCTTGAGGAGGCTGATTTAACGGGCGCTGATTTGACCGAAGCGATTGTCGAGCAAACAAATCTGAGCCGGGCTATCTTGACCCATACGATCCTCAGCCAGGCTGATCTAAAACGAGTCAACCTGAGTGGAGCTAACCTGGTTGAAGCTAACCTGGCTGAGGCTGATCTGGCCCAGGCCGATTTGACGGGCGCCGATTTGACCGGCGCTTTTCTGTACGAAGCGGTTCTATATCGCACCAATTTGAGAGGGGCTAATTTGGAACGGGCGAACCTGAGCCGGGCCAATTTGACCCAGGCTGACCTGAGTCAAGCTAACCTCGCCTATGCCGACTTCAGCCTGGCGAACCTGGTCGGGGCCAATTTAACCGGAGCTACTCTGCTTGACACCGACTTTCAGGATGCTGCCATGCCTACCTAATGCTTAAACCCACTTTTTTAATCCGCGATATTCCC
Source organism: uncultured Caldilineaceae bacterium (assembly GCA_964622215.1). Taxonomy (GTDB): domain Bacteria; phylum Chloroflexota; class Anaerolineae; order 4572-78; family J111; genus DSQQ01. Next base: position 39,170 of record CAZUNT010000028.1, on the reverse strand, counting down.
GTCTATGGCGACTTGATCCTCTCGCCCATGGCCGGTTTTTCCGACAAGCCCTACCGGCTTATCTGCCGTGAGTATGGTTCAGCGATGAGTTACACCGAATTTGTGTCCGTCGATGGAATTTTGCACGGCAACGAACGCACCTGGCCTATGCTGGCTTTTGACCCTTCCGAAAGACCGATGGTTTTCCAAATCTTCGGCAGTGATGAGGTTAAGATTGAAGAGGCGGCTCGCCGGATCGAGCAACTTGGCCCGGATATCATTGATCTGAATATGGGCTGCTCCGTGCCCAAAGTGTCGGGGCGAGGCGCCGGAGCGGCTTTGCTCAAAGAACCGGCCAAAATTGGACGGATCTTTGCCCGCTTGACCCGCGCCCTGTCGACCCCGGTCACAGGTAAAATTCGGATTGGTTGGGATGACCAATCCCTCAACTACATGGAAGTGGCTAAAGTGCTCGAAGATAATGGAGCGGCCATGATTGCCGTCCACGGGCGAACTAAAATTCAGGCTTATAATGGCCGGGCCAATTGGGATGCTATTGCCGAGGTCAAGCAAACGGTTAAAATTCCGGTCATCGGCAATGGCGATGTCAACTGTGCCGCCGACATCGAGCGCATCAAACAGTATACCGGCTGTGATGGCGTAATGATCGCCCGCGCTGCTATTGGCAATCCCTGGATTTTTCAGCGCAAAGATATAAACCAGGTTACATTGGCCGAAAAGTCAAAATTAATTCATCGCCACCTGAATTTGATGTTGGAATTTTACGGCGAGGAGCGCGGGCTGATTCTGTTCCGCAAGCATGTGGTCAAATACGTGCGGGGATTGGCCCACATTGCTCAGGTCAAGACGAAGCTGATTACCTGCACTCGCCCTGAAGAATTTGTCGAATTGATGCATCAGTACGAGGTCGAAGCCGGGAAACGGACGCAGGAACACGTAGTAGAGCCAGAACCGGAATTGATGCCTGGGTGAGGTTTTAGGGACTAGACCTGACAGGTTTCCGAAACCTGTCAGGTCTATGGATTCCTCGACCCTCGGCCTCAGAATGATAAATACGCCTGGCTTAAAGGAATTTTACCCTGGTGTCTATAGGCGCGCGGTTCTTGTCTCGTATTTCGGCGGCATAGCCTAAGGTAATCAACCCTTGCGGCTCCCAGTCTTCCGGCAGACCCAGCGTGTCTCGCACCAGTTCGGGTACAAACAGCGGCGCACAGAGCCAACAGGTCGCCAGCCCTTCGGCGTGGGCCAGCAGGAGGAGATTTTGAGCGGCCATGGCCGTGCTCTGGGCGGCCATGACCCACTCGTGGCGGGTGCGTTGCGGGTCAGGATAATGGTCCATATCGGCCATACTTAGGCAGACCACAATCAACGCCGGCGCGCCGGTCAGCCGGGCATAACTGCGGGCCACGTCTCGCTCGATGTCGGCCGGGTTGTCACCGTCGGCGGTGCGATCGGCGCGGAGGCGTGCGCCCATCGCCGCAGCCAGCCGCTTTCTATCGGCGGGCTGGGTTAACACGGCAAAGCGCCAGGGCTGCCGGTTATGGGCCGACGGCGCCCAGGCGGCGGCTTCGAGCAAGCGCAACATTGTCTCCGGGGGGATTGGCTCAGCCGTGTAGCGGCGGATTGAGCGCCGAGTTTTAATAAGATCAAAGAGGGTATTGGCCCGTGTGCGCTTTTCTGAAACCATTAAATCCTAATGAATCGAAGCGATAAAAGCATCAATGGCGGCTTGATCCCACTTCTCGGTATTGCCCATAATCATTAACATCGTTGGGCCGCCTTTGCCCTGGAAAAACCCGGTCACCTGGCGGACGGTAACGCCCTCCTTATTTGTTCCTTCTCGCGTGGTTAGCATCACCTGCTGGTCACGAATGGTCACCGTGCTTTGATCCACCACTTCTAAATTTAAGTCCTGGGTATTCGTCTCTCGCCCAATAGACTGCTGCATCTGCTGCTCCATCTGCGCCTCATCCATGTTGGCCCAGGTAGGAAATTGCATGATAAAGATCAATACGCCGTTTTGCTCATCGCCTGAGGTCAGGCCCACCAAATCAAACCCAAAAATACTCATGCCAAATTCCTGGCTGTAGCCGGGCGGCGTTTCGTAATCGGCAATCTTGGCTCCAATCTGTTGCACCTGGGCCGGATCGGTAACCATGGATTGTTCCATAAAACTGCCGACTGATTGTAAGGCCACAAAGGCCAAAACACAGCCGCACAAACACAAGGCCACTAAAACGCCGACAATGATCAGTACAATCTTGGTGTTACGACTCATGGTTAAACTCCTTCTAACGGAATACATCCATCTTCTTGGGCCGCAGTACATAGGCGGCTTTGGCTTTTTCGTCCGGTGTAAAGGGCAAGCCGCGCCCAACTACTACCGGACAACTTTCGGCGGCTTGGCCCATCACCAGGCTGGCTGCGGCGGCTATCTGGTCGGTCAAGCCAACCTCGGTGTGGCGGAGCGGCTCGCCAAACAGGTCGGGCACGCCGCGTAAATCCTGCACCGGGGCCAAGCCGCTCAGGCCAATGGTCACGCCGACCGTGCCCAGCCGCCAGGGCCGGCCATGACTGTCAATAATTAATACGGGCGGGGATGCGCCGGTCAATTCGGCCAGACGGCGGCGAATGGCCCGGGCTGAGGCGTCGGGGTCATGAGGCAGGCGCAGCAGCATGCCCGGCTCACGGCTAACATTGGAATGATCGACCCCGGCGTTGGCGCTAATGAAACCCAGCCGGTGCTCCACAATCAATAAATCCTTTTGCGCTCGGATGATTTCGGTGGTATCCCATAAGATCACTTCCACTTGGGCCGCCGGTTTGCCGGTGATGCGGGCCAACTCCAACGCCCTGGGAGATGGGGTAACTTCTGCCAGCCGCACAAAGCAGTTCTCAGCCTTGGAAACAATCTTCTGAGCCAAAACCACAATATCGGCCCCGCTCAAGACCAACCCGGCCGTTTGACATGCTGCCACAATCAGCCCGGCTAAATCATCGCCCGGCTGGATCAACGGCATGTTAGGGATTGGGATCAACTGGAGTCCGCTGTTCATTAATGCAGGCCCAATCGATTCAGCACAAAAGCGTAGATGAAGGCGGTTTCTCTCAAATACGCATACCGGCCGGAAGGTCCCCCATGCCCGACCTCCATATCTGTTTTAAATAGAAGCACATTTTGGTCCGTTTTTAAGGTCCGCAGCTTGGCTACCCACTTGGCCGGCTCCCAATACTGGACTCGTGGATCATGCCAGCCGGCTGTAACCAGGAGATGAGGATAGGCTTTGGCTTCGACATTATCGTAAGGAGAATATGATTTGATATAATCGTAATAAACTTTGTCATTCGGATTGCCCCACTCCTCGTACTCGCTGGTGGTCAGAGGAATGGCAGAATCGAGCATAGTATTGATGGCGTCCACAAAGGGCACCCTGGCCACGACCACTTTGAACAAATCCGGGCGTAAGTTCGTCACTGCGCCCATCAGCAAGCCCCCGGCGCTGACGCCAAAAATAGCCAGCTTTTCAGGGGAGGTATATTTCTCGGCGATGAGCTGCTCGGCGCAGGCGATAAAATCGGTAAAGGTATTACGCTTGTGGAGCAGTTTGCCCTGCTCGTACCACTGCCGCCCCATTTCACCACCGCCGCGAATGTGAGGAATGGCAAAGACAAAGCCTCGCTCCAGCAGGCTCAAGCGTCGCGCGACGAAATCGGCATCCATTGACGCCTCGTAAGCGCCATAGCCATGCAGCAACAGCGGATTGTTTCCATCCTTAACCAGTCCTTTTTTGTAAACCAGGGAAATCGGAATAGCCGTCCCGTCGCCGGCTGTGGCAAAAATCCGTTCTGACTGGTACTGCGCCGGGTTGTAGCCGCTCGGAACTTCTTCTTGCTTTATTAAAGTACGGGTACGGCTATTCATCTCGTAGTCAAACGCCGAGTCCGGCGTCACCAGCGAGGAATACCCAAAACGCAGCCAGGAGGTGTCAAACTCTCTATTGCCCTGGGACGTAATCGTGTAAGCCGGTTCGGCGAACTCTATGTGGTGAGTTTCGCCACTGACCAGGTGGATAACTCGAATCTGGGGTAATCCTTGGGCGCGTTCAAACAGAACCAGGTGATCCTGAAAGGCGAGTAACTCGTCGAGTTTGACCTCAGCCTGGTGTGGAATAACTTCCCGCCAGTTTTCTTTGGCCGGGGCGGCGGTGGAAACGGTCATCACTCTGAAATTTTTGGCCTGATCGTTGGTCAGGATAAAAAATTGATCGCCATGATGATCCACCCTATATTCCAGGCCGTGCTGGCGGGGGTGAATCACTTGAAACTGACCGGTGGGTTGGCCGGCCGGCAGGTAATGCACCTCCGAAGTCGTATTTTGCTTGAGGTACAGCAGTAAATACCCCCGGCTTCTGGTTTTGAAGATAAACAGGTTAAAGGTTTCATCTGCTTCGTGGAAGATCAAGACATCACTCTTGGGGTCGGTCCCCAGCGTGTGCCGGTAGAGTTGGTAGGGCCGCTTGGCCTCATCCAGGATGGTGTAAAAAAAGGTCTGGTTATCATTGGCCCAGGCCAGGGTGTAGTAGGTGTTGGGGATTTGTTCGGGCCACAACTCACCACTCTTCAAATCTTTTATATAGAGGGTGAATGTTTCTGCGCCGCTCGTATCCACCGAATAAGCCAGCAGTTGCTGGTTGGGACTAACCTCAAACACTCCCAGCTCGCAAAAGGAGTGGCCCGCTGCTAAACTGTTCTGATCCAACAAGATTTCTTCGGGGGCTTCCAGGCTGCCTTTTTTGCGGCAGTAAATGGGGTAGGCCAGCCCCGCTTCGGTGCGGGTGTAGTAAAAATAATCTTTCAGTTTTTCGGGCGCGGCTTGATCGGTCTCCTTAACCCGGCCCAGCAATTCCCGGTACAACGTCTCCTGGAGCGCCTCGGCCGGTTTCATCATGGCGGCAGTATAACGGTTTTCCGCCTCCAGGTAAGCCAGTACCTCCGGATTAGACCGTTCGCGTAGCCAATAGTAGTTATCAACCCGCGTGTCGCCATGCAGGGTAAAAGCTTTCGGTTCGACTTTAGCTATGGGTGGGTTCAAATCTGCTGCCATTTTCTCCCCTTGAAGGTAGTGATTAGCGAACAGTAAGCAGTAATCAGTGTACTGTTCACTGCTTACTGTTCACTGTTTACTATTCACTGCTTACTGCTCACTCCTAAATCCCGGTAATCTTAATACCCGCTCCCTTGACTTTGTGCCGGATATTGATGCCGATGAGTACGGCAGTCAGCCCTTCTACGACCACCCCATTTTGCAAAGGCCCGGCGTCGAGGCCGCGCATCCCGGCGGCTTCGGCCAGGGCAATGGCTTCGGCTTTAGCCTCTTTGTCGTTTCCGCAGACCAGCACATCGCAATCAATGTGTTCGTGATCCTCGGCTAAGTGGGTGGAACTGATATTTTGAAAAGCCGAAACGACCCGCACCCCTTCACCCAAAATAGCCTGCGCTTCCTGTCCTGCCGAGCCGCCGGGCGGAATGTTCACGTGGCTGACCTTGGGCGGTTTGAGCGGCACGGTGACGTCGATTAAAATTTTTCCCTGCAACACCCCGCTCAGTTGCCGCAGCGTCGAGCCGTGGGCCTCGTAAGGTACGGTCAGCACACAAATGTCTGCGGCTGTGGCAGCCTCTTCATTGGTCAACCCCCGAATTAGATTTTGGCCCAATTTCTCGTTGAGTTCCTGGGCGACTCGTTCCGCTTTTTCGGCCTGCCGAGAGCCAATAATCACGTTATACCGGCCCGATTTCGCCCACATTCGGGCCAGACCGGGACCTTCATTACCTGTTCCACCGAGAACGGCGAGAGTTTTGGTCATAGTTGCTGGATCTCCTCTTTATCGTTTTGGATTCGGGAAGAAATACGTGATACGTGAAATGTGAAAATTCTTACGCATTACATTTCACGTTTCACTATCTTACCTCAGATTCAGCCCTTGAGCTAATCGGCCAGATGAGAGCCAGGGCAGGTGGTCCAATCAACAATGGTACACCAATAAGGTGGCCGAGGAGTTGATTTTCCAACAAAGCCGGGTACCAAACGCGAATGGTTTCAAAGTAGGGAATGATGAATAGAGCAGTTATTGAGAAGACAGTCGCGGCCCTGAGCGGGGAACGATAGGGCAACAGCAGCGCCGCCAGCGGTAGAAACCAGAGCAAATACCAGGCGTGAAATACGGGCACGGCCAGGAGGACGTACCAGAAGAGGACGAGGAAGGGGCAGGGGGGCAGGGGGGCGGGGGAGCAGGGGGGCAGGGGGGCGGGGGAGCAGGGGAGCAGGGGAGCAGGGGAGCGGGGGGGCGGGGGAGCGGGGGAGCGAAGGAACAGACAGTAAAGATAAATCAAAGCAAAAACAACCAGGATGAAATTGCGGGCAAGATCGAAGGCAAGGTTGAGACCAAGAGGATTTCTCAGGGCGAGCACGAGCAGGGCCAGGAGTGACCGCCCGGCCTGACCGCCTGCCTCCATGATGGCCCATTGCTCCCAGCCGGGCCACAGTGGGAACATCGATAGCGCCACCACCCCGGCCACGACGAAACCGAAGCCAAAGAATGTCCCTAACCGGCGCGGCCAGCCGGGTTGCCCCTTGGCCAGTTCCCACAGAAAAAAAGGCACAACCATCGCCGTGACGAATTTGACCAAAATTGATAGCGCCAGAAAAAGACACACCAGGATAGCGAGGAGTGCAGATTTTAATCTGCCTCCCTCCCTCTTGGCCAGCAGCCACACCGCCGCCAGCAAAAAAAAGACCATCACCATGTCGTTATGCCCATTTTGAACGCTTTCAAGTAAAACCAGGGGACTCCAGGCAAAGGCAATCGTCCCGGCCATAGCCCACTCCGGCCGGAGGTGTTGCAGGATTTGATAGACTAACCAGGCGCAGCCGAGGTAAGCCAGGGCGGCTATAATTTTGAGCGCGACCAGGTGCGCCAAAAAATCCCCGCCGCTGAGATAGAACCCGGCCAGAGATAACCCCTCCCACAGCGGCCCATACGGCGAGGGTGCATCTACCCACTCGGCAGCCAGGCCCAGCCAGGGATCGCCGGCCGGAAGGGCCTCAGGCGCGGTGGCTAGTGGATTGAGGCTATAGAGGGCATAGCCGCGAGTGCGAATGGCGTAAATGAAAAGATCAATCGCCGTCAGGGGGTAGGAAAAAACGAGGATGCCGGCCAAAATTGCTCCGGCCAAAAAAATAGGACGGGGCGATAAGGGCAGCTCTACCCCCTGGCCTGGTACAGTCAAGTGGATGGCCCACAGGTACAATCCGAACAGCGCGCCTAATCCGGCCACGTAGGCTACCAGGCCGGCCGGCGAGTGATGAGTTAGCTTGGCATAATCAACCGGGGGAATAGTGTTATACAGCCGGAACAGGGGAAAAGGCCAGGTAAAAACCAGGAGATAGATCAATCCGCTCAGACCGGCGATAAGGATGAGGAATCTTTGTCGACTCGTCATTCAATTTCATCAATCAAATTGCGGCATGGTCATTTTTTCTTAGGCTACCTATTTATTTTACGAAGCTTTTAGGCAATAGCAACTAGCGGCTTTGGATGTGTACGAACAGCGGGCTAACACTACTGACGAGAACGAGCCTTTTTAAGGTGAAATATCAGGAGAAATGACAATCAAATCGATGTCACTACCCTCCTTAGTCGTATCCCATCTGTATGACCCGTAGAGCAGAATCTGCTCACAGCGAATACCGGCTTTTTCTAGCTCTTGCCGGAATCATCTAATGATGGGTGTAGGTTTGAGTATTGCTTGAGCCGCCGGACTCACCCCTGATCCATCTGCACAATAATGGTCGTGATATTATCGTGCCCGCCGGCCATTTTGGCCGCTTCGATCAGGGATTTACAGGCTGAGGCGGGTTCGGGGCGGTTGCGGCTGATGACCTGTATTTCTTCGTCGGTCAGCATGCCGCTGAGGCCGTCGGAACAGAGCAGCAGCCGGTCACCCGGCTGGAGCTTGACGTGATACAGGCCAATCTCCATATCCTCTTTGTCGCCGACGGTGCTGTAGATGACATTTTTCTGCTTGTGGGTGCGGGCTTCCTCACGGGTGAGCTGGCCGATTTGCACCAGCCGCTCGACCAGGGAGTGGTCAACGCTAATTTGGCGGATACTGGTACTATTCACAATATAGGCGCGGCTGTCGCCCACGTTGGCAATGTGGGCTTGCCCGTCCATCACCAGCGCCATGACCAGGGTCGAACCCATTTTGCGGTCTTCGGTCCGGCTGCCCTGCTGGGCTAGTACGGCCTCGTTGGCCGCCGCGACGGCGCTTTTGAGCCACTCGTCAACCGGTCCGGTGGGGCTGGGCGGGTTCTCCATAAAATGGTACTGGATGGTTTGAACCGTTAACCCGCTGGCAATTTCGCCGGCCTCGTGGCCGCCCATCCCATCGGCGACGACGTAGAGGCCACAGGGTGCATCGGCTTCTAACATCACCATGCTGTCTTCGTTAAGCTCCCGCCGTAACCCGGTGTCGCTCAGTCCGGCAATTTTCCAGCCGATATTGGCCGGGCGCTGGCCGGAGGCCGGCAGCGTGTCAGGCTCTCGTTCTACGGCAATCGTGCGTAAACTGGGTGTAGTGACCGCCACATCTTCCGCTTGAACAGGCATCGAGGGGGTAGTTTCGCCCTCGTCCGCGGCGGATGGGGCTGTGGTTGTAGCCATTACCGCTGCCGGGGAGGCGCCGGTAGAAGTGGGAAGGGATTTTTTGGGGCGCGGGCGGGTCAAACGTAAGGCCAGGGGTAAAATAACTGCCACGGCGATGAATAATAGCACAATTAAAACCATCAGCGCGTAGAGAAAAGGTCGGGCTGAGTTAGGTCCAATTTGGGCAGGCGGGAGTACCAGGGGTAGTAGAGTCACCAATTGACTGAGTGAGGTAAGGATTTTTTTACCATTTTGCCGACAGAGTTGACTCAGTAGATGCCTCATTTTGAGCATCCCCCTTTGTAGGTGATATGGGCTGGATGTTATGTGGGCAAGCAACCTGCTTCAATACTTTTTATAGTGTATCACAGGCTGAGAGGCTTTGCAACAATCATTGGGGCGAGGGTAGGCGTTCCATTAAGGCTCTGACCTGTTTCAACTCCCATTGAGCATTCATGGGGGTGAGCAGGTCAAGGGCCTCACGGGCAAAGCTGGTCGCATGGCGGAACTCACCCTGAGTTTCGTAATAGAGGGCCAGGCCGAGTTTGGCCATAGCTACTACCCGGTGGTTACCGTACTTACCGTAGGCTTCGAGATATTTGCCAAAATGGATGACCGCCTGGTCGTATTGCCGTAGCCCCAGGTCGGTAAAGCCGAGCCAAACCTCCGAGGAGGGGTCTTGATACTCGGTGCCGGTCAAACATTCAATCCCTTCGAGGTAGTGGATTTTGGCCTGTTCATAATCCTGGGTGTACCGGGCTACATGCCCGGCGGCCTGATAGGCGCGGTGCCTGATTAACGGGTCTTGAGCGCAATTTAAGGCGCTCTCAACATTCTTCTGCGCCTCGCTCAAGTTATCAAGTTGTAGAGCTTTGTAGGCCAGGTAGGTTTGAGCCAAAGCAATCCCATCCGGTAAGCCAATCTCTTTGGCAAGTTTGATCCCCCGGCTGAGATACTTCTCGGTGGTGTCATAGTCGCCCCAAAATAAATAGATTGAACCCAGGCCATGCACCGAAAACCAAACTTCATCTTCCCGATCATCCAGGGCTTTAGCCGCAATTAGAGCATACTCGCTGCATTTCAACCGCTTATCAGGATGACCCTGATAGTAAACGGGGTGAACAATGGCCTTGGCCATGGCCAGAACCTGAACCCAATTTCTGTTTTCATAGGCCCATTCCAGGGCGATGAGCAGGTTAGGCAACTCCTGATTAATGTCGGCATATTGGGCCGGAGTCCAACGAGAAAAGTCCCAAAAACCGCCCCCGGCTGTTTTTTCGCTCCAAGTGGCAAAGAAGGCGCAGAAATTAGCCCTTAATTCAAAAATTTTTTCGCGCGGAACCTCACCATCACTGCGCAATTTGTGAAGTGAAATGTCTACCCCCAATTTTTTCCGGGCAAAAATTTGGGTCAAGGGGTGCAGCCAATAACGCTGCTGGAAGGGATCAAGCGCCTCGCTGGCTTCCAGCAGCGACATGCTAACCAGTTGCTCAATTGCTTTATAAAAATCAAACTCCGCCACATGAGACACCGCGAATAGAGCGGCCCGGCTGGCCGAGGAGACAAACAAAGACTGGGCCAGCAAGACTTGCCGCCCCTCGCTGCCCAGCAGCTTCCAGGCTTCGACAAAGATATAATCGAAGACCTCACTCACCATCTGGCTGGCCTGGTATAACTCGTCGACTACGGTGTTAAAAGGCAGTCCTTTTTGCTTGATCAGACCCAAGGAAAGTTCGACGGCTTTGGGGTTGTTGCCGGTAGCAGCAGCCAGGCGCTGCAAGGTATCGTCATCCGCCCCCGCCACCACCTCCAAGCCGATCCGGTGGCTATGGCGGCGAATCAGGGTAACGATTTCTTTATCCTTCAGGCCGTAAAGAGGAATATCCCACACCCGGCGCAGTTGCTTGTAACGAGTCGTTACCAGGGCCAGGCTTGGCTCCGGTATCTGTTCCAGGAACTTGACCAGGGCCAAATCGGTCACAGTTTCCAGGTTATCGGCCACGACCAGGGTGCGATAACTACGGAGCAATTTATCTACCGCCCCAACTTTCTGTTCCGGCGGTAATTGGGCCAGGTGGGGATAGTTGAGGACGCGGGTAATCGTATCCAGCAAGTGATCGAGGCGCAGGTTGAAATCGGGGTAATCCCTGGCCGAAATCCAAACTACCGCTTCAAAGGACTTGGTAATAGCCAGGGGTTTGCCGGGCAGGCAGCGATGGGCCGCTTCGATGGCCAGGCTGGTTTTGCCAATACCGCCCATACCCTCAATCGAGGCGAGGGGCCAGCGCGAACTTTCCACCCACTCCAAAACGCGGGCCAGTTCCGCTTCCCGGCCGATGAACTCGCCATAACGGGGGGGTAAGTTGTGGTGAATCTGGGGAAGTTCTCGCCTATCGGCATGGCCGGCCGGCGTGGAGGGGAAAAGGCGATCCAGGACTACTTCTGGGGCGGGATGGCCACCTTGAATCAAAAAACGCCGCACCCAAGGTTTATCCACCCGGCCATACTGCTGGCAATAAGAGGCTAAAAACTCTAACCGTTCCATCTCAGCGGGCGTAAAACCTCGCTTCCACCGTTGGACTGTGTGTGGTGAAACGTGCAATGTTTCCCCAATTTCCAGTTCAACCGCGCTGACTTTCCTACCCTGGCGGTTGGCGACGCTGTCAACGCCTTCTTTCAGGAGCTGTTTGAATTCGGAGTTTGTCATCTGTGTATTCTCTCTAACCCCAAGCTGCCTTGACGGCCTGCCTACGTTTACCCTGCGTCAACTAAACGACCAGGAACTTTGGCCGGTTCGCGGGGTTATTACTTATATAGGCAGCCATATCGTAACAGCCGGCGCCGCCCAAAAATAGTAGTCAGGCTACGAATAATTGTATTCTTATTTTAACTGTAACCGGCTGAAAACGAAAAGAATCGGACAGGTTTTAAGAATAGAACTTTCACCCGTCGTGATCCAGCCTCTCCGAAAATTCGGAGCATCTTTACGACAAATCTGAGGTCAAAGGCGCTATAGTAAAACCATTCCAGAGGTTGAACTCAAGACTCAACAAGTATAGAGGGTGAAAAATGTTAAACTTATCTTTAGAAGTGATGCTTCTTCTGGGCATTTTTGTGGTATTGGGCATTATGTTAGGCATTAGCCTGGTGGCAGCCCGCATTGTCGCCATTCACCGGCTGGGCGATAGAGAGTTTTAATGGGAGGCCCAGAAAACGAAACGCCGAAGTCGCCTGTTGGACTTCAGCGTTTTTTTGTTTTAGAAAGTGATTTGACCGGTTTCTTTGATAGGAACTTCGAATTTGTTCGAATTTTGCCAGGCTGAAGCCCAGCCCCCACAACCTCCTAACCTTATTTCCCGTTAGGCGTAATCCCCATCAGTGTAGCTTTGATCAACTCGCCGTTCAGGCGGGCGATAAAATCCTGGCTGATCCCCTTGGGGCAAACGGCCGTACATTCGCCGATGTTGGTGCAGCCGCCAAAACCCGCCTCGTCCATCGCCTGGACCATACTGACCACTCGCTGGTAGCGTTCCACCTGGCCTTGCGGCAGCAGCGACAGGTGAGATACCTTGGCCCCCGTAAACAGCATAGCCGAAGCATTGGGGCAGGCAGCCACACATGCCCCGCAGCCAATGCAGGCGGCGGCGTCCATGGCCCGCTCGGCCTCCCTCTTGGCCGCCGGGATCGAATTGGCTTCGGGAGCACTGCCGGTTGAAACCGAAATAAAGCCGCCGGCCTGGATGATCCGGTCAAAGGCGCTGCGGTCAACCACCAGGTCTTTGAGGATGGGGAAGGGCTTGGCTCGCCAGGGTTCGATAAGGATCGTGTCGCCATCCTTAAAATGACGCATGTGTAACTGGCAGACCGTAATCGCCACCTCTCCGTAGTTTTGACCGTGGGCCACGCCGTTAATCACCAAACTGCACATGCCGCAGATACCCTCACGGCAGTCGGAATCAAACGCCACCGGTTCCTCGCCTTGCAAGGTGAGTTTCTCGTTGAGTAAATCCAGCATCTCCAAGAAGGAAGAGTCAGGGCTGACATCCGTGATCTCGTAATCTACCAGGCGACCCGCCGCAGCGGTATTCTTCTGTCGCCAGACTTTCAGGTGTAGGTTCATAATCGTTTTACTCCTGGAAAATAACGTTTGAACGTTGAACGTTAAACGTTTTCATTTCCTCCATCTTCCCTTATTTATAACTCCGCTGTGAGAGCTTGACATACTCAAACTCCAGCGGTTCTTTGTTGAGAATAGGCACGGCGCCGTCGCCGTTGAATTGCCAGGCTGCCACGTAGGTAAAATTTTCGTCATCCCGCCTGGCTTCGCCTTCCTCGGTCTGGTACTCCTCGCGGAAGTGACCGCCACAGGATTCATTGCGATGTAGAGCGTCAAGGCAGATCAGTTCGGCCAATTCCATAAAGTCGGCCACCCGTCCGGCCATTTCAAGGCTCTGGTTCAGGTCGTTACTCTCGCCGGGGACGTTGACGTTCTCCCAAAACTCGGCGCGCAGGCCGGGGAGTCGGGCCAGCGCCTCTTGCAATCCTGCGGCGGTGCGGCCCATGCCGCAGTGTTCCCACATCAATTGGCCCAGTTCCCGGTGGAACGAACTGACCGTTCGTTTGCCTTTGATGCTTAGCAGCCGGTGGATGCGTTCGTTAACTTCGGCCTCGACATCTTTAAAGGCAGAGTGCGTCGTCTCTACCTTGTCTAACTTGACTGAAGCCAGGTAGTTAGCCAGGGTGTAAGGCAGGACAAAGTAGCCGTCGGCCAGTCCCTGCATCAATGCGCTGGCCCCCAGGCGGTTGGCCCCATGGTCGGAGAAGTTAGCCTCGCCGGCCACAAACAGGCCGGGAATGGTGCTCATCAGGTTATAATCCACCCACAGCCCGCCCATCGTGTAGTGCAGAGCCGGGTAGATACGCATGGGTATATCGTAGGCATCCTCGCCGGTAATGCTTTTGTAGATGTCAAACAGGTTGCCGTATCGCTCCTGGATGACCTTCTTCCCCAGCCGCTTGATGGCGTCGGCAAAATCCAGGTAGACCCCGTTTTTCAACGGTCCCACGCCGTAGCCATCGTCAACAACCCGCTTGGCGGCGCGAGAGGCGATGTCACGCGGCACCAGGTTGCCGAAGGTAGGGTAGCGTTCTTCCAGGTAGTAATAACGTTCACTTTCAGGAATGTCGTTGGGGTTGCGGCTGTCAGCTTTCTGGCGCGGTACCCAGATGCGGCCGTCGTTGCGCAGCGATTCACTCATCAGGGTCAGCTTGGATTGGTGCTCGCCCGCCGAGGGAATGCAGGTGGGGTGAATTTGAGTGAAGCAGGGATTGGCGAAAAATGCGCCGCGTTTATATGCTCGCCAGATGGCCGAGGCATTGCAGCCCTTGGCATTGGTCGAAAGATAATAAACGTTACTGTAGCCGCCTGTTGCCAACACCACCGCGTCGCCCACATGCATCTCGATTTGGCCGGTCACCATATTGCGGGTGATGATGCCCCGGGCCCGGCCATCGATCACCACCAGGTCGAGCATTTCATCCCGGGTAAACATCTTGACTGTGCCCAGCCCAATTTGCCGTTCCAGGGCCTGGTAAGCGCCCAAGAGTAACTGCTGCCCGGTCTGGCCGCGAGCATAAAAGGTGCGTGATACCTGCGCCCCACCGAAGGAACGGTTGTCGAGCAGGCCACCGTACTCGCGGGCGAAGGGTACACCCTGGGCCACACACTGGTCGATGATGTTGTCGCTAACCTGGGCCAGCCGGTAGACATTGGCCTCGCGAGCGCGGTAGTCGCCGCCCTTGACGGTGTCGTAAAAGAGACGATAGATGCTGTCGCCGTCGTTGCGATAATTTTTGGCGGCGTTGATACCCCCCTGGGCAGAAACACTGTGCGCCCGGCGAGGGCTGTCCTGGTAGCAGAAGCACTCGACGTTGTAACCCTGCTCGGCCAGCGAGGCTGCGGCTGAGGCTCCGGCTAGCCCGGAGCCGACGATGATGATATTAAATTTGCGCCGATTGGCCGGGTTGACCAATTTCATCGCGAAGCGATGGGTATCCCATTTTTGCTCGATGGGACCGGCGGGGATAGTGGCGTTTAAACTCGCTTCGGTAAACTTTGGTATCGCTCCGACGTTAATATCGGGTTGAGTTGTAGTAGTCATTGGAAAACCTCTATTTTTTAACTAATGATACCCAGTATGACCGCCAGGGGAACGATAGAGAAGCCACCGGCAACAACGATAGCCACGATTATACTCAAGATTCGTAGGGGCTGGGTGTAAGTTTGGTTATTGAGGCCGAGGGTCTGGAACATGCTCCAGACGCCGTGATACAGGTGCAGGCCAAGCGCGGCCATCGCCACCAGGTATAAAATTGCCGGCAGATATGAATAGGATTGGAAACCAACCACCAGGTTGTGATAAGCGTCGGTCTGGCTGAAATTGGGGTGAACGCCCGGCGTGCCCCAGGTAAACTGCATCAGGTGCAGGATGAGAAAAGTGACCAGGACGACTCCGCCAAGACGCATGTTGAGGGCTGCCACGTCCGCCTGGAGTTTGGCGTGTTTGACATACTTGGTCGAGCGAGCCTCTTCAGCCTCCCGATAAAGCGACCAGGCCGCCCAAATGTGCAGTATAGCCGCAGGTATCAGCACCAGCCGGGCGATCCAGAGTAAATGCGAGTAACCAAAGATCGGCGCGCCTAGCTCGCGTAGACCCTCAGCATAGTGATTAAAATACTCTGGCCCGATAAACGCTTTAAGATTGCCATACATATGCATGACGACATAACCAATGCCAATAAAGCCGGTAACTGCCATAATCACTTTTTTGCCTATGGTCGTGCGATATAAATTAAGGACACCAACATTCATGACGCCCATATAAAGAAACCTCCTTATGGTGTGCCTATTTCAAATCGTGGTTGTATTTATGTGGGGGGAAATTTTTTTAATCAATCTGGCCAGATTATACCCCTTTTCAGGATTTTGGGGAAAAATTAATGGGGAAGATACGGTTAAACCGGCTTGTTATACCAGAGTCTTAGATCATCCGAATAATCTCGATCGCCTTGCGCCGCAGGTAGCCCCAGGTGGCGAAAAGGGTGCTCAGCACAGCGGCTACAATCATCAGGATGAGCATGTAGGGAGTCACAACCTGGTCGAAGGCGAGGATGGTGGGGGTTTCGCTGCTAAATGAGTCGGAGTAACGAAATACGTAGCCCAGGATAATCCCGGCCACAATGCCGGTCAGGGTGGCGCTGAGGGTCGTCACCAAAGCCTCGCTGAGGAACATGCCAAACAGGTGATGGTTTGAGTCGCCAATAGCCTTGAGCATGGCAATCTCGGCCCGGCGGGTATAAACCGCAATGTAGGTGACGACAAAGACGCCAAAAATAGCCAACAAAAAGCTGATGCTGGTGAAAACCAGGATGACAACCTGGATTTGCCGGGCGGCGATCCGAACCGTTTCAATATCTTCCGGCGTGGAGCGAACGCTGAGGCTTTCGGTCAAGCCAAATTCTTTGCGTAAATTAGCCGCCACCTGGCGGATTGCTTCCTGGCCCACCTCTTCGGGCAGCTCAATAAGGCCAACCCGCAGGTTGGGGGCGGCCATTAGCCGTTCGGTGATGGGCAGAGTCGGTTCGTAGGGGCCGTCGAGCGGGTCGCGGGTTAATTCGCGAAAAGCCGTCTCGTTAAGAAAAAGATCGGTTCGGCCATTTTCAGCCGAGGTATGTTTGGAAGTAAAACCGTTGAAGCCGGAAAAGCGGCCCAGCACGCCCACAATCCGCACAATCCGCTCATGATCGAGGCCCTCACCTTTCAGGCGCAGGCTATCGCCCAGACCTCGCTCGAAATACTCGGAGAGACCCTGGCTGACGATAACCGCGTTCGGATCGGCCTGTACGTCGGCAAAGCTGGTCGGGCCGCCGGCAATCCATTCGATGCCTTCGGGATAGCTAATTTCGGCCAGGTTGCCATCAAGGCCGTAGACCCGCACCCCCACATCACGCAGCCCCACGTCGTCTCGTATCTGGGTGTCGAAGCGATAGGTAACGGCCACGTTGGGGCCAAGTGTGCCGTCGGCGCGCAGGTCAGCCAGTAACTCCCGCGTGAAGCGGTTGCGTACCTCGGTAACCGAAGTGCCTTGAGGTGAGTCAGGATCGTCAAGTTCAACCTGGACTGCCCCCGATTTGCGGATGACCAGGGGAGTGCCGTTGCGGAGACGAGTATCGGTGGCGGTATTGATTGTTTCGATGGCCAGACTGGTGGCAAAAAAGGTCGGCAGGGTGGCGCTGATGACAATCATCAAGCTGATCAGAGTGTTGCGGTTTTGGCCGCGGATAAGGTTGCGCTGGGCAAAATAGCCTACTCGCCCGGCTACCAGCTTGACCAGGCCGATCAGCAGCCGTTCCATTGGCAGCGTCACCGGGAAGAAGAGGAGTGACATGCCCAAAATCAGCAGCAGGAGCGAGCCAAAAATCAGGCTGGCCTGAATCCACAGTACGCCAAAGGTGAAAGCGAGGGGAAAAACAAAAAAGATCAGGGCAGGGTAAAACAGCACAACCAGGCCGCTCCAGAAGATTTTATAGCTGACCCGGCGCTCCCGCAGCTTGGCCAGGTCGTCTAACCCCAGGCCCTCGGCCACGCCGGGGTTGATGGCGTACATGATTTTGGTGCTGGCCGCCCGCCGCGCCGGAGCGTAGGCGCTGAGGGCTAACATCACTGCCGCCGTACTAACCGATAAGAGGATGGCCTTGGCTGAAGCGAGAGGCACGTCGACCAGAGGCACGTTAGCTTCTTGGGCAATGAAGGGTACAATGACCAGGTTGGTTATGAGCTGTCCCCCCACCGTCCCTATGCCAATGCCGATGAGTCCCAGCGTAGCGACTTCGATGGCCACCAACGTGAACAGGTAGGTCCGCGGCGCGCCCAAAATACGAAAGAGGGCTAGGTCGCGGGTTTGCTCGCGCACGTTGGTCATCACCATGGTCCGCACCAGCAGCCCGACCACACTCAGCGACAGGATACCATAAATCGAGGCCAGGGCCTGGAAAAAGATGAAAGCTTCAAAGGTGTTGCTCAGAATGGTGGCGCGGGGCAGGCTGTAATTATAACTTTCGCCCAGGAGGTCTTGAATTTTCTCAGACAGGAATCGAGCGTGGAAAGCCGCCGCCTGCGGATCGTTATCGTTATAAATCTCCTCGTCGAAAGCCACCACAATCCGCTCGGCCTGACCGGGCAAACCGAGCCACCGGCGGACATACTCCAGGTCCACCACGATGCCGTCATTGTCTTCCAGCCCGGTGACGCCGCGCTGTAAAGCCACCGCGCTGACGGTCAAGGTGGTGCGGGCCAGCCTGCTGCTGACATCGGCCGCGCTTTCGATGCCTTTTTGACGCGGCACAGGCAAGGCATAGCTGATGTCGAAGGTGTCGCCGGGGCGCAGGCCAAAGGTGTCGGCGGTTTCTTGCAAGACGACGGCATAGCCGGGGTTAAACAGGAGCGTACCGCTGATAACCTGAAAATCGCCCATGTCATCGCTAGCCCGGTTCAAGGCGACAAATTGGGCGCTGCCGTGGATGACCTCTGTGTTGCGTGTTGTATGTTGCGTGGTTTGTAGGCCATGGTCCGTTGAGGCAGCGAATACCAGTTCATTGCTCTTAACGGCAATCTCCCCCGCTCCCCCGCTCTCCCGCTCCCCTGCTCCTCGCCCCGCCTCCTCGCCTCCTCCTCTCACCGGCGCATCAACCTTCACCACGCCTTGAATGCGGGGAGCTACGTGCTTGACCTGGAGATCGCTGGCCCGGATGAGGGGGATAACAGCTTGCTCATCGATGAGTAAATTTGGCTCAATCGGGTTTTTGGTAATGACCAGATCGTAGTCGCCGGCGCTGTTGCTGATGGTAGCGACATAGAACCGCTCGTAAACGTCAACGGTAGCGTTCAGGCCGACCAACGCGCCAACACCCACGATGAGCGCCAGCAGCATGAGGATGGTACGAATTTTGCGCCGATTGAGATTTTTGAGGACGTATCTTAGCGTCACAGAAGATTTTAACGCTACTTCGTCTATATCTCTCTAGTAGCGTACCTTTACTGACTCTGAATTTTAGCTTGAAGATTACTGGCTGTCCAATTTAGTTGTTTTGCCGGGTCTGTCCCAAATTTTAGGAGACCCTAAAGGTTTTCAAAACCTTTAGGGTCTGTTACCAAAAAATTAGGCGGTTCTGAAAGTAAAGATTAGTTGCGCAGTACCAGCGGCAGATACGTTTTTATGGACTCTTCGGCAATCACATTGGTCAGGCTAAAGTTCTACATTTTTATAGATGACAGCGCACTAGACAAAAAGCAGGTTTTTTCGGCAAAAAAGGTAACTGCTCAGTCCACACACCTGAAATTTCCGGTATTTCCTTGTGGCTGAACAGTTACACTGTCCTCATCTGCACAATTACCGTTTGATGATTAATGGCAGGTAAACTTTGTAAAACGATATGACGGTATGGTTTTCCATATCCGAACTAGCCGTGAAGTTGGTAGTTCCCGCATAGGTAGCGGTGATGGCCACAGTGTCGGTGATGGTGAAAGTCAAATTGCAGGAACCAGCACTACCGATCAGCGTGAGGTCGCAGGTTGGGTCGCCACCGCCAGCTGTGATGATGGAGACTGTGCCAATGGGCGTACCTGCGGTAGCCGTTACGCCGACGGTGACCGCCACCGCCTGGCCGAGATCAGATGGGTTAGGTGTATGACTGATAATGGTGGTAACAGTATCCGCCACGTTCACCGTATGCGTTTCGGTATCGCTACTGGCTATATAGTTGGCATTGCCGGGATAAGTGGCAGTGATGGTCACTGGGCCAGCCGCGGTGAAAATCAAGTTGCAGACACCGGCGCCGCCGGAGAGTGCGACAGCACAGGATGGGGCACCGCCACCAATGGCGGTCACAGAGATTACGCCAGTAGGCGTGCCAAAAGCGGACGTTACGCTAACGGTGACTCCCACTGCTTGATCAAGATTGGATGGGTCAGGCGTGGCGCTGGTAATGGTGGTAACAGTGGCGGCCATGTTTACCGTGTGCGTCTGGGTGTCGCTGCTGGCGACATAGTTGGTATTGCCGAGATAGCTGGCGGTGATGGTCACCGCACCAGCCGCGGTGAAGATCAGGTTGCAAGTAGCCAGGCCACCGCTGAGAGTCGGGCTACAACTCGGACCGCCGCCGCCGGTTGTGGTAACTGAAACTGTGCCGGTGGGAGTCCCAATCGTAGAAGTTACGCTGACAGTAACAGCCACCACCTGATTAAGATCGGATGGGTCAGGCGTATCGCCAGTGATGGAAATGATAGACGTGGCCTTGTTCACCGTATGAGTTGCAGTTGTCGTCGCCGTGATGAAATTGGTGTCGCCCAGATAATTGGCAGTGATGGTCACCGCACCAGCCGCGGTGAAGGTCAGGTTGCAAGTAGCCAGGCCGTCGCTGAGAGTCGGGCTACAACTCGGATCGCCGCCGCCGGTTGTGGTAATAGAGACTACACCGGTAGGCGTGCCGAGCGTGGATGTCACGCTGACGGTAACCGCCACCGCTTGATCGAGGTTGGACGGCTCAGGCGTATCACCAGTGATGGCAATGATAGGTGTGGCCTTGCTCACCGTGTGCGTCACAATACCGCTACTGGAGAGATAGTAGCCGGTGCCGGAATAGTTGGCCGTGATGGTCACCGCGCCAGCCGCGGTAAAGGTCGGATTGCAAGTAGCCAGGCCGCCGCTGAGAGTTGGGCTGCAATTCGGGCCGCCGCCACCGATTATAGTGACAGAAATCACACCGGTGGGTATGCCGACCGTAGAAGTTACGCTGACAGTAACAGCCACCACTTGGTTGAGGTTAGACGGATCGGGTATATCGCTGGTGATAGTGGTAGTGGTAGGCAGGGAATACTCATAAGCGCCAATATCCACCTGCCCATTGACGATGCGTGGATAGCCTCGCTGATCGGTGGTGGGTGGACCAGCAAAAGCTGGGTTGCCGGCATCCATAGCCAGACTGCCGACCAGTAGCGCGTGCGTCCAGGTGGGGCCGCCGTTATCCTGTAAAGGCCCCAGGCTGGGGTCGGTATTAGTAATATCGCCGGAAGCGCTGAAAGTGCAATTGCCTATCGCCCTAACCAGGTTGTAGCCGTTCGAGGTAACAGAACTGGTGCCGCCATAATTGCTGAGGTAACAGTCATTGTCGCCCACGCTGTTGGCGAGAATTGTGTGCGAGAGCCGGAACTGGGCCGTGCCATTCTGCTGACGATTATAGAGGGCGCCGCCCTGTTTGCTGGGCGTGCCGCCGGTTCCCGCTATCACAGAGTTATTCGCCAGCGTGCTGTTAGACAGCATGACCTGGCCGTCGAGATTAAAAATCGCGCCGCCCAAACCGCTGCCGCCGGTGGAAGTGCTGCCGCCGTTATTACCACCTTGGGCCGTATTGCTGACCAGCGTGCTGTTGGTAACGGTCATTACACCACCATGATTAAAGATGGCGCCGCCCATGCCCGCGCCGCCGCCCCCGGCATTGACGACACCGCTGCCGCCGCCAAAGCCGCCCGCGCCGCCAGTGCCGCTACAGTAGCCGCCGCTGGGACCATTGCCGCCGGCGCCACCACCACCGCCACCAAAACCACCCGCGCCACCGTTGCAGGTGCCGCCAAAATAGTTGAAAGTGCTGCTGCCGCCGCCGCCAAAGCCGCCGCCGCCGCCGCCGCCGGCATTGCCGCTCATATTGCTGCCACGCCCGGCGCCACCGCCACCGCCCACACCGCCGCCGCCGCCGCCGTTACTTTCGGTACCGGTGCCCATTCCACCGCCGCCGCCAAAGGCGCCGCCCCCCGCGCTGCCATTGCCGTTTGTACCGGCGGCGGCGCCACCATTGCCGCCGCCGCTAATGCCACTACCGCCACTGCCGCCGCCGCCGCCATCGCCGCCATTACCGCTAACACTTCCGGCCGCGCCATCGGTGGTAAAACCGCCGCCGCCGCCGCCCCGGCTGCTACCGGCGCCGCCGTCGCCGCCAATCGTACTAACGCCACCCGCGCCGCCGGAACCAACGCCGCCCTCGGCTGCACTCAAAAAGCCGCCACCGTTACCGCTGGCAGGTGGGTAGTTCGGGTTAAAACCGCCGCCGCCGCCGTAGCCGCTGCTGTCGCCATTGGCGCCCATCCCGCCGCCGCCGCCGCCCACACTGGTGCTGCTGGCGCCGCCCCGCGCCGTATTGCTCACAATGGTCACGCTATCCAGTTGCAGATAGCCCTGATTATAGATAGCACCCCCCGCACCCAGCCCGCCGCCGCCGCCACCGGCAGTGGTGCTGCCGCCTTGAGCCAGGCCGTTCTTCAGCGTCAAGTTCTGCAACATCAGCATGCCGGTAGGAACATTGATACCGCCCACATAAAAAAGACGAAAACTACTGGCTCCGCTTCGCAAAATGGTGGCCCCATTACCGTTAATAATGATGGTGCTGGTAATGGGGGGGAGACCAGTAGGGCCATACCAGTAATTGTTAGGCGTAGTTAGGGTGTACACGCACCCGGTCGACAGAACGATAGTATCGGAGCCTGGATAGAGGCTCTCATTATTGGCATTGTTGATGGCCTGGATCAAGGCCGCCACATCGCCTACACCAGCGGTACACCCAACGGTGAGGTTAGTCGCCTGGGCTACCGGAACTGGAGCAATTACCAGGCTTAATCCAGCCAGGAATAGCATGGCCAATCCGATGGAAATACCTAAATATCCTACTCTACGGTAAATGGGTTGAACGATCACGAAAAAATCTCCTTGGCACTACGCCGAAAAAGTAACTGCTCAGGCTCTCTGTGGGGTAGTAGGAAAGAAATCAGGAACAAACGGTGAACCGGTCAGAGCCAATCTTAACGCTTCCAGAGCACCAACGATGCAGTCGTAGCCTTTGGAAGTGTTGGCAATCAGCGTGTTATACAGGTACAGCGTGCCGCCGTTGTAGATGCCGCCGGCCGTGTTGTCGTCGCCATTGTTGGCGGAGAAGGTGCTGTTCGTCACGGTCAGCGTGCCGCTGTTGTAGATGCCGCCGCCGTCGCCGTTAACCTGATCGTTGGCGAGATTGACGATTTTCGATTGACGATTGACGATGGGTTGGATTTCAAGGCTCCCAGCCCATCGCCGGAGGTTATGACCGCGTCCAACCCTGGCCTCACGCCTGGGTCTCGGCTTGCCAACCAGAAGGATCATCAGTACATCACCTTTCTTTCGTTTATATTCTACATTTTTGTGGGTGACAACACACTAGACGAAAAGCAGGTTTTTTCGACAAAAAACCTGTCTGGGTTTGAAATAGGTTTGAAGAAGTAAACGTAATCCATTTTACCTGCCTCATATTTTATGCTAAACTTTGGGAAATAAAGATCGTTAATCACCCCGGAGAAATCGTATGCCCATCTGTCGAGATTGCCATGGCACCGGCCAAAGAGAAATCAGAAAAGAAGTCACCACCCTCTGCCCCGATTGTCACGGGACCAAACGGCTGCCGGACGGTACAGACTGTAAAAACTGTGACAAATGGGGACAGGTGGGCACGGGAAAATTTACCGTCCAGAAGAAGTTGTGCCAAACCTGCCTGGGCAGCGGCAAGGTCAGCGAGGGGTCGCTGACAACCTGGTTTTTGGTCTGGGTTGTGCCCGCCACCCTGTTTATCCTGGGCGGGGGAGGTGTAGGTATTTGGGCGGCCTGGACGTTTTTACAAAACCCCTGGGTTACTGCTGTTGTTGCTGTTCTGTTTTTTGGGGGCTGGGGCGCGTTGATGTCTTACTTCATCAGCCGTATGCCCCACCTGGGGGAGATTTCGCCGGCCACGTGGTTTCTCATCCGGGCTATTCCTACTACGTTGGTTGCCCTGGGGGTTGGCGGTCCCCTCGTATGGGCTTCGTGGGTCACGTTGATGAATGCGCCCCTTACGTCTATTCTCGCCATTGTCGCCTTCGCCGTGTGGGGAGGAGTAATGTATTACTTTATCAGCCACATGCCGGAGTGATGCGTGAAACGTGATGTCTGATGCGAAAAAAGGTTATTTTACGTTTTATGTTTTAACGTTCTTTTTTGTATTTCTTTCAGGATGTAGCCTGGCCCCAAAACCCGCGACCCAGCCTCCTGGCCTTCTCTACGTTTTTGATGTTAGCGACCTCCATCTCAATCATTACGAATATTGCATTGCCCTCACCGGCGACCCCGGCCCTTGCCCTCCCGATAGCCCGCCTCCGCCGGGTAAATCCTACCAGGAGTTGCTGCGCGATTACGATGCCCTGGTTTTTGCTGCCACTTTGCAGGGCCTGGTCAATCGCGACCGGCCCCGGCTCTACCTGAATCACGATCACCAACGGTTGGAGACGCCGGGTGTGGACGCTTTCTGGCTGGAAAAATACCGGGAGGTAGGCCAACCCTATGGCTGGCTGGCCGATACCAAAATTGTCAAGCTGAATACGCTGGCCGAGGTGCTGGAGACCTTTGCCGCCGAGGTGGATGGCGTCGCCCTGTGGGACCCGGCCGTTCCGGCGACGCTCAACGTGGCCACAACCATCGCCGGGGTGGAAAATCTGACCGTGCTGCGGGCCGGCAGCGACATCGAGCCGGAAATCACCCGCTACCTAAAAGTTAAGCAATCCCTGGTTGGATTGTTTAAGCCGGGAGCGATCACTCTACCCGACAGCACAACCCCCTCTTCCGGCTCGCCCAAAACCGATGCCTATCTTTGGGCCAAAGAGCAATACCTGGATACGGGTCGCGCCAATCCACTTTTTCTGGCTTACCTGGAAGATGGCTGGCCGGCGACGCGCTACGCTCAAAACCAGATGACTCGCGGTGGGGTTTACGCCCTGGAACGGGATTATGTGGTCCAGCAGCGCGGCTTCGCCTTCGATCTGTCCCCCTGGAGCGACGAATTACCGAATGACGACCCCACCCAGCCGCCTGGCGCGGATGCGGCCGCGCTGAAAACCATCGTCGCAGCGGCGGAAGCGTTGACCGGCGGGCAGTTGATCAAGGTGTGGGGCTTTATTCCCTGGTATGAAAAGTATGCCACTGCGCCCGGGATTGGCTCAACGTTGCACTTGCCCATCAAAGGCGAGTGGGAGAGCACCTGGCTTTTCTCGGAACATGGCGCTTATCTGCAAGGCGGCGGCGGCGACGTGTTTGGCCTGGCCCTGGCCAATGTGTCGGTGCATAAATTTGGCCCCCCCCCGGCCCCGCAACCGCTGCCCAATCCTCCTACGGAGGAGGAACTTATCAAACAGGGCTATCTAACCCCGGAGGGCCGCGTGGTTTCCGACCGCACCTTTGTCTTGTTTTACATGGGTGATTACGACCTGGCCCATCCGGTGCAAATTCTGCTGGCCAATTATGCTGCATCGCCCTGGCAGGATTCGCGGCGAGGGCAAATTCCGCTGGCCTGGGGACTCAATCCGGCCCTGGTAGAGGACCTGCCCGCCATTGTGAGTTATTTGTACGCCACGCAAAGTGATAACGACACTTTTGTGGCGGCCAACAGCGGTGCGGGTTATGTCAATCCCGATGCCCTCTCGGAGTGGACCTTATTACGCTGGCTGAGGCGGAGCAATGAATTTTACAGCCGGTATGGTTACGACATCCAGGGCTTCCTGCTCAACGGCAACGGCGCGGCTATGTCGCAACGTCGGCTGGATACCTTTACCTTCTTGGCCCCCAGGGGCATCTTGACCCCCGATTACGAAGTTGACGAACCCTGGCCGCGACTCCAACTGGGTACACCCCTCTCCACAATGGCCACCGAAGTGCTGGCCGGAACGCCCGACGTGGCTGCCGCAGCCGTCCACTCCGCTTACCGGCGGGTGGTGTTAGAGCAGGGTCGGCCCCCCTTTTTAGCCTTTCGCTCCTCGTTCCAGGCGGCTACTTTTCTGTGGGGCGTGCGGGATCGGATTCAGGCCCAGGACGAGGCGGGGCAGGTTGTGGGGAACAATGGTGAAATACTGCACCCGAATTATACGGTGGTTGATCCATATACGTTTTTTGCTTTGTTGCAGAGATGGTTGGAGTAACTACCGGTCACCGATCGTTGATCGCTGTTAATTGAAGGGGAGATTGGACATCAGTATAGTTACAATCTATAATATAGCTAATTAGTTAGCTAAATGGAGGATGAGATGGGTACTATTTGGCGTGTTTCGGCCACGGAAGTCAAAAATTCCTGGGGGCGAGTCGTGCAGCGAGTACTTCAACGCCGCGAACCCGCTTTGGTAGAAAGCAAAGGCGTGGCTACGGTAGTTATCCTGCCCGCCGATGAGTATGAACGGTTGGTCGCCACCCAGGAGTCTGAAAAATGGAAGCAACGACAATTAGCCTTGCTTGATCGAGCGGAGCAATTTGCTAAAGCAGTGGCTAATCGTTATACGGACCAGTCCTTGCCCGACTCGGTTGAATTGATCCATGAAATGAGAGAAGAGCGCGATGGCGAACTCCTGGGTTTGCGTTGATGCAAGTTTGGTGATCAAACTGGTAGTAGAAGAGGCGTATAGCCGGGAAGCTCGCAGTTTATGGCGAACCTGGCAGAATGAGGGACGCGAAATTGCCGCGCCGTCCTTATTGCGATATGAAGTGACCTCTGTACTGCGCAAGTATGTTGTCCGCGGCCTGCGGACCGCGGCTGAAAGCCGGCAGGCGCTTGAATTGGCCCTGGCTTTTGAGATTGAGTATGTCGAGCCAATCAGTATCCACTTGCGGGTTTTTGAGTGGGCTGATCGCCTGGGCCGTCCGGCTGCTTATGACGCCCACTACCTGGCGGTAGCCGAGTATTTGGCCTGCGATTTTTGGACAGCGGATGAACGATTAGTCAATGCCGCGCAAGACACATTGTCGTGGGTACGGTGGTTGGGGGAAGTGAAAGGTTCTGCATCCTGATCGACCAGTCGCTTTGGAATCGCTATTACATCTATCTATTATCAGTAGATCCAATTTGGCTCGTGAATGTAGGTCAAACTGTTAGTTTGACCGGCACAAACTAACAGTTTATGCTACAAATTTGGATCTACTGATTATCCATAAATCTCTTGCGCCGCCTTTGCTTACGAATCACCCCTTTCGGTAAATTCGGCGTATAGAAGTGAATTCAAACCTGCCTCATCGCCTGGCCGGGCGGCGACGTTTGGGCTGCTGTGCCGGGTGGGTAAGGGGGCTGGTGGCCAGACCAGGCTGCCTCCGGCGGTAAATGGCCAGACCCACCCCAATCAAGATGAGGATAACGCTGACAATTTGAGCCGTAGGAATACCGGAGACGATCCAGGCGTCAGGGCGTAACATTTCGACGAGAATGCGCCCGACCGGATACCAGATGAGATACAGGGAGAGCATATCGCCGTCGAGTAACTTGTGAGCGTATTTGCGCCCGATCCACATCATCAACCCAAAGCCGATTAAATTCCAGATTGACTCGTAGAGGAAATCAGGGTGAAATAGAGTCGTCAGCGGGTAGGTTGTCAAGTCGTTATAGGGCGGAATCCGTTGGTTGACGTTGGTGATGGTAATACCCCATGGTAGATCGGTGGGCGGGCCGTAAAGTTCCTGGTTGAAGTAGTTACCCCAGCGGCCAATTGCTTGCGCCAGCAACATACCAGGGGCAAGATTATCCAGCCAGCGCCAAAAATTTAGCTTATGACGGTAGGTATAAATGAACACGGCTAAAATACCGCCCAGTAGAGCGCCGTAAATGCCAATACCGCCCTCCCAAATCATCAGGGCGGTAGGAAAAGGTACGGCTGCGCCAAAGATATTTACGGTAGTAAAAGGTTTTTCAATGAAGTAATAATTAAAGCCGCGACTGGCTCCGGCGGGCGAGGACAAAACATGGTACAGTCGAGCGCCCAAAATTCCAAGAATCAAGCACCAAATGAGCAAGTTCCAGGCATGTTCGGGATCCTCTTTTTTGCGCCTGGCCTCGATGGATCCCACATAGGCAGCCAGCAGAGCGCCAGCAACAATTAGTAGACCATACCAGCGGATAATAAATGGCCCGAATTGAAATAAAATAGAGTTAGCAGGGGATGGCATATCTTCTCCTCAGATAAAAATTCACGGCAACGCTTAAGCAAGCCGCAGGACAGACGCATATTATATCTTTTTAGAGACACGCCTGCAAAAATGTGGTATAATGCAACAATAATAAAGAAATTAGTCCGGAGAGGCGGACATAAATAATTTTCATTTGGTGATGTCGAATCTAATCTCTGCCCAAAAACTAAATCTATTTAGAAGTTTTACCCAGCGTTGGCAAGAAATTGTGGGCAGCGAATTGCTGGTGCTATCCCTGGAAGGGGAAATTTTGACCAAGTCTAACGGCGCTTCTCCGGTTAAATGGGATGAGATTATCCCTCACCTCTCGCCCTACAAACCCACTTACTTGACCTATGACAATCAAACCGTCTTGAGCGTCCCGTTGTTTGATGGTTATCAATCTCTGGGCTATCTTATGGCGCTCAATGCCAAAGAGCAGGATGCCTCGCTGCTGGCCTGGGGCGCAGAAACGATGGTTGCCCGCTTGGTTGACGAAGAAGCTTTACAGGGGATGACCGATGAGTTAATCGGCGCGTGGGAGCAACTGGAACTGATCTATCGAGTCACCCAAAATCTCACCCTGACCCCGGATTTGACGACCACCCTCAAATCAATCTTGCAGGAAATTCAAAAAGTTGTTAATACCGAAGATGGCTTTATTTTGTTGCGGCGGCCTGGCTCGTCTGATTGTGTCACTTGCGGCCTCCATGATTCGGAAGTAAATCTAGTTAACGAACTCTTACTTGATAATCTAATTAACGCCAATCGGGTTGTTTTCTGTACTAATACCGCCGAGTGTCGCCAGATTTGGCCGGATGCTCCAGCCTCAGTTGAGAATTTGTTGGCGACCTACTTTGAGATTACCGACGAAAATTCGCAGGCGGCGCTGGGCCTGATGAATAAAGCAAATGGGAATTTTACTGCCGGCGATGTGAAGTTGTTGGTCGCCCTGGCCCAACAAGTCGGCACAATGATCAAGAATGTCTTGGTTCATCAACGCCTTATCAGTGAAGAGCGCTTAAGCCGGGAATTAGAAATTGCGGCTGAAATTCAAGAAAGCCTGCTGCCAACCAAGCTGCCTCAGATGGGTGGGCTATCCATCGCCGTCGTCTACATTCCCGCTTCCGAGGTAGGTGGTGATTTTTATGATTTTATCACCGTTGACGACCGGCATCTGACTCTTATCGTCGGCGATGTGGCCGGTAAAGGCATTCCGGCGGCTATGCTCACTTCTGTCACGCGGACGATGTTGCGAGTAGAAGCCATGCGAGGCGAACCTCCCCACGCCATTATTCACCGGGCCAATAATATCTTGCATCAGGATTTGAGCCGGGCCGACTCCTTTGTCACTGCTTTCGTTGCTACTATCGATACCTTTGATGGTACCCTCAATTACGCCAGCGCCGGCCATACGCCGGCGATTTTGTGGCGGGCTGAAACTCATGCTACCGAACAACTAAAAGCTACCTCTCTGCCTATTGGTATTTTTGGTTATCGTGGAGAAGCTACCCGGACTCTTATACTCAAACCCGGTGATACCATCCTATTCTATACGGATGGGATTACCGAAGCGGAGTCGCCCGAAGGCGAGCTGTTTGGCCTCGATCGTTTGTTGCATCTGGTTAAAGCCAAAGCCAATGAACCGCCTGAAATCTTACAACAATATATCAAGGATGAGATCAGTAATTTCCGCCGGGATTCCTTAAGTCGAGATGACGCTACCCTGTTGGTGGTAAAAATGTTACCCCACCTTGAAACAGTTGCATCCAAACACAGGTCAACTGTGACCAAAACGGTTGATTTTTCCTACCCTGCAGATACCAGGTATTTGATTGATATTTCTAAAGAAATCATCGACGTTTGCCGACAGGTGCCGGGTTTGCCATCCGGTTCTAATGCCAACGATTTTATCTATTTAATCGAACTGGCTATTTCGGAGATTTGTACCAATATCATCCAACACGCTTATAGGGGGCGGAAAGGGGATATAACCGGCTGTATTACCTTACTCAGTAATGGTGTTTTGCTCGATTTTTACGATACGGGGGCAAGTTTTGACCCAACCGCTGTCCCTGAACCCAAATCGGATCCCTATCATTTAGCAGAAGGCGGTTATGGGCTGCATATTGTGCGGCAAATTATGGATGTGGTCTCTTACGATCAGGACCCCGTTCGAGGTAATCATTGGCATCTAGAAAAATTTTTGCACTCGCTATAAATAATTCTTGGGCCTATTGTCCTTAAATTGCGTTCTATCTCTTTAGCGATTACAATAGGGCCGTAAATTTATCATTCATCAGGAGTTACACTTATGGAAATTGCTTACAAATCTGTCTCTCCTACAGTTAGTGTCGTTTCGCTGAATGGGGCACTGAATGCGCGTTCTGCGGAAGAAGCCAAGCAAGCCTTTAGAAGCTTGGTTGGGCAGGGGGTTAATAAGGTTATTGTCAATTTGCAAGATGTGCCCTTTATCGATAGCTCCGGTTTGGCTGCCTTAGTCTCTGGTTTAAAAACCCTGGGCGGCGAGGCTTCTAATCTAAAGTTGGCTGCGCCTCAGTCACAGGCTCGTTTATTGTTTGAATTAACCATGTTTGATCGGGTCTTTGAAATTCATGATACGGTAGAAGAGGCACTGAATAGCCTGAACCAGGGGTAAAAGGTAAGACTATATGAATGTTTCCTACCGGACGCTTGAGCCGAATCTTAAGCTCATGTGTCTTGATGGTCGGCTGGATGCAGCGGCTAGCCCGGAGATCAAAACTGCTTTGCACAAGTTGATCGGGGAGGGGCATCTCCACATCATCATTGATCTCCAAAAAGTGCCTTTTATTGATAGTTCTGGGTTAGCCGCTTTGGTGTCTGGCTTACGCCTGGCTCGTGAAAAAGGTGGTAATATTGTTTTGAGTGGAGTACAATCTCAAGCCAGTGTCGTATTTCGCTTGACCATGCTGGATCGAATTTTTTCAATTTATGCTACCTCTGAGGATGCCCACCAGAGCCTAACCTAGCTTGGTAAACCAGACGTGGCGATCACTGTTCTCATTATTGATGATGCCGTACATATCCGCCGTTTAGTAGCTAGGATGCTTGAACAGGCCGGGTTTCAAACACTCGAAGCCGCCGATGGCTTACAGGGGTTACAAGTATTGAAAGAGCAGTTACCCGATGTAGTCACGTGTGATATTTCGATGCCTCTGATGGATGGGCACGAATTTTTAGTAGCAGCTAGAATAGATCCGAGGACTCAACACATCCCTATAATCATCGTTACCGCAATGGGCCAGGAGGAAGAAGCGGCTAAAGCCACAGCAATGGGTGCGAATGCCTATCTCACCAAGCCTTTTAGCTCCAGCCACCTCATCGAAACCATCCGTAATCAAGTCGAAAAACACTCTAACGGAAGTTGCAACTAAAAAGGCCGAGCGCTACTGGCTCGGCCTTTTAATTTACGCCATTCCCCACTCACGCAGTTTCGCCAAACTTGCCTGTAAACTCTTAAACGGATCGCCCGGGCATGTGTCTTGCTCCACAATATACCACTGAACACTAATTGCCTCCGCTGCCGCAAAAATGGAAGGCCAATCCAGAATGCCGGCGCCTACCTCGGCAAAGGTAGGCGGTTGGGTCGCGGTCATATCTTTGAGATGGAGCAGCGGCGCCCGATCCGACCAACGCCGGAGGTAAGAGGCCGGCTCGACACTACCAAATTTAAGCCAGTAGGTATCTGCTTCGAGTTGGACATTAGCCGGGTCGCTCTCTTCTAACAAGATATCGAGAGCGTATTTTCCGCCAAACTGCGTCAACTCAAAATCATGATGATGATAGCATAGTTGCAACCCATTCGCCCGGCAAACCTCGCCTATCCGATTTAGCTCGGCAGCCAGGGTACGATACTCTGTTTCTCCGCCTCGCTGTTCCGGGGGAAGCCAGGGGCAAATCATAAAATTCGCTCCTGTACCCAGGCACGCCTCAATTGCGCCTGATAAATTTTGGCGCATATTCTGCAAAGGAATATGGCAGCTTACGCACTTTAACCCCAAATCGGTTAAAGTTTGAGACAGTTCGATGGCGGTCAAGCCAAACGTGCCGGCTAACTCTACCCCGGTGTAACCTAGCTGTGCCACCTGCTTCAGTGCCCCTCGAAAATCCCTGGCCGCGGCCTCGCGCACAGTGTACATTTGAACAGCGATAGGTTGTTGAGTCATTTTGGGTCTTTTTCTCCTTATGAGATAAATAAATAGGCCCTACTTTGTGTAGGGCCTGTTTTTGTCATTGTACTGGAAAGCTTTAAAGCGTCGGCTCCGAAACTTTTTCCGCTGGTTCTGGAGCTGCTGAACCTCCAACTTTTTTGAACACAATTTTACCATCTTCTACCTCAGCCTGCACGGTATCACCCAGGCCAAAATTGCCGGCCAGAATACCTTCCGACAGAGCATCTTCAATTTTGCTCTGGATCACCCGGCGTAGCGGCCGCGCCCCAAAATCAGGATCGTAACCTTCCTGAGCCAGCAATTGTTTGGCAGCCTCGGTAACGACGAGGGTTAAATTGTGCTCTTGCAGGCGTTCTTGCACCTGATTGAGCAGCAGATCAACGATTTTAGTAATTTCTTGCCGGCTCAACGCCCGGAAAATAACGACGCCATCCAACCGGTTGCGAAATTCAGGCCGGAACACCCGCTCC
Organism: uncultured Caldilineaceae bacterium; assembly: GCA_964622215.1. Taxonomy (GTDB): domain Bacteria; phylum Chloroflexota; class Anaerolineae; order 4572-78; family J111; genus DSQQ01. Next base: position 6,699 of record CAZUNT010000028.1, on the reverse strand, counting down.
ATCTCGCTAACTACCTTTTTGCGCATCTTCTGGTAGGCGTCTTCTTCGCTCACTCTTTCATCTTTCTTGACGCCAAAGCCCAGGGTAGTCTCGCGCTTGATCAGGTCTGCGCCAACGTTAGAGGTCAGGATGAGAATGGTGTTGCGGAAATTAACCTTCTTACCCTTGGCATCGCTCAGATTCCCGTCTTCCATAATTTGCAGCAGTGTGTTAAAGGCCTCCGGGTGCGCCTTTTCAATTTCGTCAAACAGGATGACGCTATAGGGGCGGCGACGCACGGCTTCAGTCAGTTGCCCGCCTTCTTCGTAGCCAATGTAACCAGGCGGCGAACCAACCAGCCGGGCCACGTTGTGCCGCTCCATAAATTCGCTCATGTCGAGCTTAACCAGGGCCTCTTCACTGCCGAACATAAACTCGGCCAGGGCTTTGGCTAACTCGGTTTTGCCCACGCCCGTCGGCCCCAGAAAGATAAAGGTGCCGATGGGGCGCTTGGGGTCTTTAAGGCCGGCGCGAGCGCGGCGAACTGCCTTGGAGATGGCGTCGATGGCCTCATTCTGCCCCACGATTCGTTTGTGTAAGGCCCCTTCCATTTGGAGCAGGCGTTCTTTCTCTTCGGTCGCCAGCCGGCGTACCGGAATACCTGTCCACATCGAAACCACTTCGGCGATGTCTTCTTCATACACCTTGGGTTTTTCGGCCGCAGGTTCCTCAAAGTCCAGCTCAAGGTCGTCCAGAGGGTTCTCCAGGTCAAATTCGGAACTGCGTACGCGAGCCATGTCATCGTAGCGAGAGGAGAAACCGGACGATTCGTGTTCCGAGGAAAGGTCGCGTTCGGCCATTTTATCAGTCAAATCAGCGGCAAAAGGCACTTTGTACAGTCGAACTCTAGCCGACGCTTCGTCAATCAAATCAATGGCTTTATCCGGCATAAACCGATCAGGCACATAGCGGGCGGCTAAATGCGCCGCTGCGTGGAGGGCTTCATCGGTGATTTCTAGATTGTGATGCGCTTCATAGCGGCTGCGAATACCTTTGAGGATTTCGATAGTTTCCTCGATGGTCGGCTCTTCGACCATCACCGATTGGAAACGCCGTTCCAGGGCCGCGTCGCCCTCGATATGTTTGCGGTATTCATCCAGCGTGGTCGCCCCGATACATTGCAGTTCGCCCCGGGCCAGCGCCGGTTTGAGAATGTTAGCCGCATCAACTGAACTCCCAGCCGAGCCGGCCCCGACCAGCATATGCAGTTCGTCAATGAACAGAATTGATCCAGACTCCTTGATTTCGTCGATGACCCGCTTGAGGCGTTCCTCAAACTGGCCGCGATACATCGTGCCGGCTACCAACGAGCCAACATCCAGCATGACCACCCGCTTGCCCAATAGGGTATCAGGGGCTTGACGATTGACGATACGTTGGGCCAAACCTTCCACGATAGCGGTTTTACCCACTCCTGGCTCTCCAATCAGGGCCGGGTTGTTTTTGGTGCGCCGGGAAAGAATTTGGATCACTCGCTCAATCTCGGTCTGGCGGCCTACGACCGGGTCGAGTTTGCCGGCCTCAGCTTGAGCGGTCAAATCAGTTCCTAACTGGTCAACCAATGGCGTACTTTTGGACTCTTTGTTGGGGGCAGAAGTGGCCTGCGAGGAGCTTTCCATCATCACCCGGGCCGTCTGTGAACGGACTTTGTCAAGACCCACACCTAAACTCTTGAGTACGTCTACGGCTACACCTTCACCCGCTCGAACCAGGCCGAGCAGCAGGTGTTCCGTGCCGATATAGTGATGTCCCAAGCGGCGAGCCTCGTCAACTGCCAGCTCAATAACCCGCTTGGTCCGTGGGGTAAGGCTGAGTTTGCCATACATAGTTCGTTGACCCCGGCCAACAGTGCGTTCCACTCGTTCGCGGACTTGCTTGGGGTCTACTCCCAAGTCGCGCAGGACTCTAACCGCCACCCCATTCTCTTCGCGCACCAATCCTAACAGCAGATGTTCCGTACCGATATAGTTGTGGTTGAGACGCTGTGCTTCTTCTTGGGCCAAGGTTAAGACTCTGCGTGCACGCTTGGTAAAACGATCAAATTTATCAGCCATGTAAAAAATTCCTTATCCGGTCTATTTAAAGCTACTGGATTATATAAAGCAGAACCCTGACCGCCGGCAGGGTTCTATGCTTATGCCTCGATCTTTTCTTCTTCCTCAAGATTTGAAGGGGCGGTATCAGGGGGCTGGGCTTCAGCCTCTTCCTGCTGATAATCAGCCCAGTTTTCTTTGTCCTCGACCTGCTTCATGCTGAGACCCATCCGCCGTCTTTCAGGGTCTATATGGATAATACGCACTTTAACGGCTTGACCTTCAGCTAAAACTTCGCGAGGGTGGGTGATATTTTTATCACTAATTTCGGAGATATGAATGAGACCCTCGATGCGGTCATCGATGCGGGCAAATGCGCCGAAATTGGTGAGCTTGGTAACCACCGCATCGACGATTTGGTTAATCTCATAATAGTCAAAAACCTGGCTCCAGGGTTCGGGTTGGAGCCGCTTTAGACTCAGCGCTACTCGCTGCTGATCCTGTTCAACTTTCAAGATATAAACTTGAATCTCCTCGCCTACCTTGACAACTTCGCGGGGATGGGAAACGCGGGTCCAGGCCAGTTCAGAGAGATGAATCAAGCCGTCAACACCCCCAATATCCACAAATGCCCCAAAATCGGCCAGGCTGGTGACCCGCCCGGTGCGCACATCTCCTTCTTTCAAATCCAAAAGGAGATTAGCTTTGTTTTTGCGGGCCTCTTCGGCGGCGGCTCGCTCGGAGAGGATAAGACGGTTGCGGGTGCGGTCAACCTCGATAATCTTTAGCTGCAGTTTTTCACCCATCAACTGGTTCCAGCGGTCAGGTTTATTAGCCCCACTAAATTGAGCGTTAGCTAATTGCGACCCCGGCACAAACCCTCGCACTTGACCAAAATTGACAATCAAGCCGCCTTTGTTACTACCGATGACGGTACTTTCGAGGGTTTCTCCCGTTGCAAACAGGCGTTCCGCTTCTTCCCAATCCTTTTCAACTCGCGCTTGGCTAAGAGAAAGGATGATGTGGGTTTCTTCCTGGTCATTCTCCACACTAACCACGTAGACGGGAATAGTGTCACCCACTTTAATTTCGGCCAGTTCGTCTGGGCTGAGATTGCTCAAGTCCCTGGGATCGACAATCCCCTCAGACTTGGCGCCGACGTCAACAAGGATCTCTCCTTGACGTTTCCGGGCGACGACACCCTTTACGATTTCTCCCGGCCGGACCACGCGTACCAAATTTTCTTCTTGGGCCAACAGGTCGGCCATGCTCACCATTTTTTCTTCATCTGAGCTAATCAAAGTGCTCTCTCCAAATCAAAAATTCCCTTAGCCATAAAGACTCGATCATTTAGCTTTAGGCTCAGGATACAAACATCATTATACTTTGAGTCTAAACAAAAATCAAACAGTTGGCAATTGGGCTAGGAACTCGCAGCATCGGGAGATGAAACGAACTATCCGGCTTTAATCGCCACGGCTTCTATCTCGACATTTGCGCCGAGGGGCAGGGCCGCCACTTGCACCGTACTTCTGGCCGGTGGGTTATCGGCAAAAAAACTGCCGTAAACTTTGTTGATAGCCGCAAAATCGCCCAAATTGGTCACAAAAATCGTCGTCTTAACCACTTGGGCCAGGCTGCTGCCCGCTGCTTCCAGAATGTTTGATAAATTTTGCATAACTTGGCGGGTTTGCTCTTCAATGCCGCCTTCGACTAATTTGCCGGTTTCCGGTACCAGGGGAATTTGTCCAGCCGTATAGATCAGGTCGCCCACCTGCACCGCCTGTGAATAGGGGCCAATAGCAGTGGGGGCTTTTGGGGTGGAAACAATTTCACGTTTGAGCGACATGTCTTCTCCTCCGGGAAAAATAGGTTGACTCTATTTTAGCATAGGGCGGCGCATGCGCCAAAGTTTATGAGCTGACCCCAATTGTATTGTTACCCCCCAATGAAATACATCCTTTCTCTGAAACGATTGTTTTAAAGGGACAGGTGGAGTAAAATAAAAACAAAGTTTAAGTTTTGTCTCGACGAAAGGAAACAAACGATGAAAATCCGTCCCTCCAAAGGTTTAACCTTCGACGATGTCTTATTGGTTCCCAAGCGGTCGCCGTTGGCCTCACGACAAGATGTGGATACCTCCGGCTGGCTTACACCGACAATCCGGCTGCGGGTGCCGGTCGTTAGCGCCAATATGGACACCGTCACCGAGGCGGCAATGGCTATTGCGATGGCTCGCGCCGGTGGGATTGGAATTATTCACCGCTTTATGACGATTGAGCACCAGGCCAGGCACGTAGCTCGGGTTAAACGGGCGGAGGGCTTTATAGTTGAGCGCCCGCACGCCATTAACCAGGAAGCCACTATTGCCGAAGCGCGCACTCTCATGCACCGGTTGGAGGTGGGCGGATTAGTGGTGACAAATGGAGGTGAGGAATTGATCGGGTTGGTGACTCAACGCGACGTTTTACTTGCCCCCAACGACAGCGCCCCTGTTAGTTCGGTCATGACCCGGCCTGATCAGATTATTAGCGCCACCCCGTCGACCTCACCGGAAGAAGCGCGTGCTTTGCTCCACGAGCATCGATTGGAAAAATTGCCGGTCATTGACAGCCAGGGTCGGCTGGTTGGGTTGATTACCGCCCAGGATATTGTCAAACAGAGTCGTTATCCTGGTGCGACCAAGGATAATAAGGGGCGTTTACGGGTCGGTGCGGCGCTTGGGGTTAAGCCTAACGATATCGAGCGAGCCGGAGCGTTGCTGGCTGCCGGAGCGGATGTGCTGGTATTGGATATTGCTCACGGGCACGCCGACCATTGCATTCATATGGTCAAGGAGTTACGCTGCAATTTCCCCGGCGCTCAAATTGTGGCCGGCAATGTGGCCTCTAAAGAGGGAGCGCGTGATCTGGCCGAGGCCGGCGCCGATGCGATTAAGGTGGGCGTTGGACCTGGCTCCATCTGCACTACTCGGGTAGTGACCGGTTTTGGCGTGCCGCAATTGACGGCAATTATGGATAGTGTCGAAGGGATAGCCGAATCAGGTCGAACTATCCCTATTGTGGCCGACGGCGGGATCAAAGGTTCCGGCGATTTAGTCAAGGCTCTGGCTGCCGGTGCAGCGACGGTGATGATTGGCGGCCTCTTTGCCGGCTGTGAGGAAGCGCCGGGATCAACGGTGATCCGCGATGGGCAGAAGTTTAAGGTGGTACGAGGGATGGCTTCCTTGGGCGCGGCGATGGGCCGCAAGGTAGTCGAACAGGGTGAGGATGAAAGCGCCGAGAGCCAGGCAGATTGGGACAAAGTTGTGCCGGAGGGTGTAGAAGCGGTCGTGCCCTATCGCGGTCACGTGGATGAGTTGCTTTATCAACTGGTGGGTGGGCTGCGCTCCGGTATGAGCTACGGCGGCGCTCAGACGATTGAGGAACTTCAGGCCAACGCCGAGTTCATCGAAATCACGGCGGCGGGTATTCGGGAGAGCCGGCCGCATGATGTGGATAGAATTTAATGGTCAATTGTCAATGGTCAATTGTCAACGATCAACTAAGGACGACCAGTAGTCTATTAGGAGCCATACAAAAGTCTCTCCAAATGCGCTTTGACTTGGGACCACTCCGCCTCCAGAACCCGAAACCAGGCTGTATCCCGGCTGCGGTCTTTGATAATCATGTGGTTCTCCTGGATACCCTCGAACTTAAAGCCCATCCGCAGCGCCGTCTGGCGGGAACGTTCGTTATCCACATGGCATTTCCACTCCACCCGGCGATAGCCCAACTCAAAGGCGTGTTGCAGCATCAGATAGGTTGCTTCGGTGTTGGCCGGGGTACGTTGGACCACCGGGCTATACCAGATGCCTCCCAGCTCGATTTTTAAATCCACCGGGCTGTTGTTCATAAAATTGGTTATGCCCACCTGCCGGCCCGAAGCCAGGTCGAACACACACAGGCATAGCCCGTTGGGCGCGTCAACCTGCACCTGTAAATTTCCGGCCAAATCCGCACTTGTTTTAAATGGCCCGCCCGACATAAAGCGCCAGATCAAGGCATCGGCGTCATAAGCCTCGATAGAACGCGTCCCCAGGGTAATCGGCTGGCCGTTAGACATTTCAAACAGCGGCCGGGCGTCACGCTCAACTACCAACGACTCAAGGCGTACGTACTGCCCGGTTAAGGTGACCGGTGCGGGTTTGCGCGGCAATGATTCGCGCCTGGCCAATACCTCGGCCGGGAGTTGGAAAGATAGAGGTTTGATGAACATTTGTAGATACTCCTTCAGAGGACGAATTTAATTTTTTGAACCACCGGATTCACTGGGTTTACTGAAATTACTGAGGGGTGCATCAAATTCAGGTTTCAGGGGCAATCAGCGCCTCAGTGATTCAAACTTGACCCAAATGGTATGGACTTGGTTAATCTTTTGTCTTGGCGTAAAATATCGGAGAGCAAGGCCGAACCTGTGTTTAACATTGTCCTGGTCGAACCGGAAATTCCCCAAAATACCGGCAATATCGCCCGGCTGTGTGCGGCGGCGGAGATGCAGTTGATTATCGCCGGCAAGCCGGGTTTTGTGCTGCATGACAGCCATCTCAAACGGGCCGGGTTGGATTATTGGGAATATGTCCGTATTA